>NZ_PEFF01000001.1:4391958-4713444 GCF_002754375.1 Variovorax sp. 54 | reverse complement strand
AAGGGCACCGGCCGCTGGACCGACGCCAAGGCCTGGGTCTACGACTTCGAGAACGACCTGCCGCCCGGCGTGCGCTGCTCGGTCACCCGCATTCCCACCTTCAAGCCAGCCGGCGGTGGCGAGCTCACTGGCCCCGAACGCTATCAATTCAATAGCGGCGGCCCGTTCGTGCGCAACCAGTTGCCGAGCACCTATGAGCGCATCGACGAACAGCAGATGTTCCTGCTTGAGCTCAACGGCGCGGCCACGCTCGAGAGCGTGCGCCAGAACGTGTGGTGCGCGGCCGACGGCGTCGGCGAACGCATTCCGGCCAAGCTGCTCGAGGGCGAGGCGCGCACCGGACTGCTCAAGGCCTTCCACCGTGAGAAGGAGGCCACCAAGGATCCGCTGCGCTTCATCACGATGCAGTGCAACCGCACGCTCACGCCGGGCGCCAAGGTGCAGGTCGTCTACGGCAAGGGCGTGGCCACGCCGTCGGGCGTCGCCAACGCCACGGAACGCCGTTTCGATTACCAGGTGCGCGAGCCCTTCGCGGTGTCGTTCAGCTGCGAGCGCGAGAACGCGCAGGCCGCCTGCCTGCCGCTGCGCCCGATGCAGCTGCAGTTCAACGCACCGGTGACGCGCAAGGTGGCTTCGCAGATCGAGCTCAAGGGCGACGGCAAGACGATCAAGGCCAAGCTGGAGAACGACGGCGGCACGCAGAACGACGACGACGTGGTCAACAGCGCAAGCTTCGGCCCGCCGCTGGCCGAGAGCGCGCAGTTCAGCATCGAACTGCCTTCCGGCTTCCAGGACGCCTCGGGCCGCCCGCTGGGCACGCCCGGCAGCTTTCCGCTGAAGGTGGCGACCGGCGCGATGCCGCCGCTGGCCAAGTTCGCGGCCTCGCCCTTCGGCGTGATCGAGCGGCTGGCCGAACCCGACACCCCGGCCATGATGCCGGTCACGGTGCGCCGCGTGGAGCCGCAGCTCATGGTGCAGGCGCTCACGCCCGGCAAGGTGAGCGACCTCAACCCGAAGACCGACGCCGAGATCATCGCGTGGTACCGCAAGGTGCGCCGCTACGACAGCTACTCCGTCAGCCGCGACACCGCGCGCCGCGACGTGAAGGGCGCCCTGCCCCCGGTGATCGACAAGAACGAGCGCTCGCACGTGCAGACCCGCATGCTGTCGCTGCTCGGCGGCCAGCCGGGCGTGAAGGCGCTCGACATGCCCAAGGCCGAGAGCAGCGACCCGCGCCCCTTCGAAGTCATCGGCATCCCGCTGACGCCGGGCTTCCACGTGCTTGAAATCGCTTCGCAGAAACTCGGCGAAGCCCTGCTCGACGAGCGCTACAACGCCGGCCGCACGATGTACGTGCGCACCACCGCGCTGGCCACCAACCTGGCGGTGCACTTCAAGCTGGGCCGCGAGAACTCGATGGCCTGGGTCACCACGCTCGACAAGGGCAAGGTGGTGGCGGGCGCCGAGGTGCGCGTGTCCAGCTGCGACGGCAAGGCCGTGGCCACCGGCACCACCGACGCCAGCGGCATCGTGATGCTCAACGGCGTGTCGCCCGACGCACCGAGCTGCAACGGCCCGAACGAGTACGAAACCAGCGCCTGGTTCGTGAGCGCGCGCGCCAAGGACGACAAGGGCGTGGAAGACCTCGCCTTCACCTGGAGCGACTGGCAGCGCGGCATCGAGCCGTGGCGCTTCAACGTGCCCACCAGCCTGGACGTGCGCCCCGACGGCATCGCCCACACCATCTTCGACCGCACGCTGCTGCGCGCCGGCGAGACGGTGTCGATGAAGAGCCTGCTGCGCACGCAGACCAGCAAGGGCTTCGGCCTGCCGGCAGACCGGCCCGACACGCTGGTCGTCACCCACATGGGCAGCGGCCAGCGCTTCACGCAGCCGCTGGCCTGGCGCAAGACCGCCACCGGCGGCCTGAGCGCCGAGAACAGTTTTGCCATTCCGCCGGCCGCCAAGCTCGGCGTGTACCAGGTCGAGCTGCGCTCCGGCGACGGCACCAGCGACGAGGGCATCAACCGCACCTTCTCGACCGGCATGTTCCGCGTCGAGGAGTTCCGCCTGCCGGTGCTCGAAGGCCGCATCGCGCCCACCGAGAAGAAGCCGCTGGTGGCCGCCACGAGCGTGCCCACCGACGTGCAGATCAACTACGTGGCCGGCGGCGGCGCCGCCAACCTGCCGGTGCGCGTGTCGGCCATGGTGCGCGGCAAGGGCCTGAGCTTTTCCGACTACGACGCCTTCAGCTTCAACCCGCCGCGCGCCCAGGGCGACGGCAGCGAAGCCGCCACCGCCGCCGACACCAGCGCCGGCGAAGAAGACCTCAACAGCGTGAACGACACCCGCGTGATCGCCGACAAGCTGCCGCTCACGCTGAACAAGGACGGCGCCGGCAAGGTCACGATCGACAAGGTGCCCAAGGTGAAGGCCGCGCGCGAGCTGCTGCTCGAAGCCACGTATGCCGACCCGAACGGCGAGGTGCAGACCATTCGCAGCACACAGACGCTGTGGCCCGCCTCCGTCATTGCCGGCATCAAGACCGAAGGCTGGGTCTCGACCAGCCAGAAGCTCAAGTTCCAGGCGCTCGCGCTCGACCTCACGGGCAAGCCCCAGGCCGGCGTGACGCTCAACGTGCGCGCCGTGGCGCGCATCACCACCACCAGCCGCAAGCGCATGGTGGGCGGCTTCTACACCTACGACAACAAGACCGAGACCAAGGACATCGGCACCGTCTGCTCCGGCAAGAGCGACTCGCGCGGCCTGCTGCTGTGCGAGTCGGAACTGAAGGAGGCCGGCGAGGTCGAGCTGGTGGCCAGCGCCACCGACAGCGAGGGCCGCAGCGCCAGCGCCGTGAGCTCGGTCTACGTGACCAAGCAGGGCGAACTCTGGTTCGGCGGCGAAGACAACGACCGCATCGACGTGCTGCCCGAAAAGAAGAGCTACCAGCCCGGCGAGGTCGCCAAGTTCCAGGTGCGCAGCCCGTTCCGCTTTGCGACCGCACTGGTGGCCGTGGAACGCGAAGGCATCATCGAGACGCACGTGGTGCAGCTCGACGGCAAGGACCCGACGGTCTCGCTGCAGGTCAAGCCCGAGTGGGGCCCGAACGCCTACATCAGCGTGCTCGCGCTGCGCGGGCGACTGCGCGAAGTGCCGTGGTACAGCTTCTTCACCTGGGGCTTCAAGGCACCGCGCGAGTGGTGGACGGCCTTCTGGTACGAGGGCAAGGAATACGTCGCGCCCACCGCCATGGTCGACCTGAGCAAGCCCGCCTACCGCCTGGGCATGGCCGAGATCCGCGTCGGCACGCGCGCGCACCAGCTCGACGTGACCGTCACCAGCGACAAGCCCAGCTACCCGATCCGCAGCAAGGCGCAGGTCACCATCACCGCCAAGCTGCCCGACGGCAAGCCGGCCGCCGGCGCCGAAGTGGCGCTGGCCGCGGTCGACCAGGCCCTGCTGGAGCTCATGCCCAACGACAGCTGGAACCTGCTCAACGCGATGCTGCAACGCCGCAGCTGGGGCGTGAGCACCTCCACCGCGCAGATGGAAATCGTCGGCCGGCGCCACTACGGGCGCAAGGCCGTGCCCGCGGGCGGCGGCGGCGGCAAGGGCCAGACGCGCGAACTGCTCGACACCCTGCTCGTGTGGAACCCGAAGATCGTGCTCGACGCCAACGGCCAGGCCGTGGTGACGGTGCCGCTGAACGACGCGCTCACCACCTTCAAGATCGTGGCCGTGGCCGATGCGGGCACCAGCCTGTTCGGCACCGGCCAGGCCAGCATCCAGGCCACGCAAGATCTGCAGATCATCAGCGGCCTGCCGCCGCTGGTGCGCGAGGACGACCAGTTCCGCGCGCAGATCACCTTGCGCAACACCACGCAGAAGCCGATGAAGGTCGAAGCCACGCCGCGCGCCACGCTGCTCACGCTCGAAACGCAGACCGTCGACATTCCGGCCGGCGAATCGCGTGAAGTGGCCTGGAACGTGACCGCGCCCGCGCAGCTCGCGCAGACGCGCGCCGAAGCCATCCTGTGGGAGATCGAGGCGAAAGACACGGTCGGTGGCGCGCGCGACGCACTCAAGGTGCGCCAGCGCCTCGTGCCCGCCGTGCCGCTCACGGTGCAGCAGGCCACGCTGGTGCAGATCGACGGGCCGTTCACGCTCGACGTGGCGCCGCCCGCCGACGCCCTGCCCGGCCGCGGCGGTCTGAAGATGTCGGTGCAGCCCCGGCTGGCCGAAGGCCTGCCGGGCGTGCGCGACTGGTTCGCCAACTACCCCTTCAGCTGCCTCGAACAGAAGACCAGCAAGTCGGTCGGCCTGCGCGACGCGAAGATGTGGCAGGGCGTGCTGGCCACGCTGCCCACCTACCTGGACAGCGACGGCCTCGCCAACTACTTCCCGCCGCGCGACGGCGAGGCCAACCGCGGCAGCGACATCCTCACGTCGTACCTGCTCGCGGCCACGCACGAGGCGGCGCAGCTCAACCCGGCCTTCGCGCTCGCCGACGACGCGCGCGCACCGATGGAGTCGGGCCTGATCGCGTTCGTCGAAGGCCGCGTCACGCGCGACTTCTGGAGCCCGCGCAAGGACCTGGACGTGCGCAAGCTCGCCGCGCTCGAAGCGCTCTCGCGCTACGGCAAGGCCAAGGGCAGCATGCTGGGCAGCATCACCATTGCGCCGAACCAGTGGCCCACCAGCGCGGTGATCGACTGGCTCAACATCCTCAAGCGCGTGAACGACGTGCCGCAGCGCCAGCAGCGCCTGGACGAAGCCAACAACGTGCTGAAGGCGCGCCTCTCGTACCAGGGCACCAAGCTCATCTTCAGCACCGAGCAGGACGACTACTGGTGGTGGCTCATGACCAACGGCGACGTCAACACCGCGCGCCTGCTGCTCACGGTGATGGAAGACCCCGCCTGGAAGGACGACATCGGCAAGCTCGCCAACGGCTTCATCGGCCGCCAGCAGAACGGCGCCTGGCACACCACCACCGCCAACCTGTGGGGCGGGCTCGCGCTGGAGAAGTTCAGCAAGGTGTTCGAGAGCAACCCGGTGACCGGCGTCACGGCCGCCACGCTGGGCGCGGCGAAGGCGCAGATCGACTGGAGCAAGGTCGAACGCGTGAAGGCCAGCGACCCGTCCGGCGCCCCGAACCAGACCACCATGTTCGGCGCGCCCGCCTCGCCGGGCAACCTGCGCAACAACACCATGTTCCTGCCGTGGGCCGCCTCGCCTTCGGGCGCCCCCGCGCGCGACACGCTGCTGCTGACGCAGCAGGGCACCGGCAAGCCGTGGCTCACGCTGCAGTCGCTGGCCGCCGTGCAGTTGAAGGCGCCGTTCGCAGCGGGCTACGCGCTCAAGAAGACCATCACGCCGGTCGAGCAGGCCGTGGCCGGCAAGTACACGCGCGGCGACGTGCTGCGCGTGAACATCGAGGTCAACGCCAGCACCGACATGACCTGGGTCGTGATCAGCGACCCGATCCCGGGCGGCGCCACCATCCTGGGCAGCGGCCTGGGCCGCGACTCGGAGATCGCCGCGCAGGGCGAGAAGCGGAGCGGTTCCTTGCCGGCGTTCGAAGAACGCAGCTTCGAGGCCTTCCGCAGCTACTACGCGTACATGGCCAAGGGCGTGATGAAGCTGGAGTACACCGTGCGCCTGAACAACGTCGGCGACTTCGCGCTGCCGCCCAGCCGCGTGGAAGCGATGTATGCGCCCGAGATGTTCGGCGAGACGCCGAATGCGCGGGTGAAGGTGGAGGCGGCGAAGTAACGGGGCAACGACGGTGAAGGCGGGCCGTCATCCCGCCTTCACCGGTCCTCGTCACCATCGCGGCGAACCCACAACCTGGAGAACCCCATGGGCCTGGCCATTTGCGTCGGCATCCTCGCCGACCTGATCGAGAACGATCCCGAGAGCGTCGAACACTTCGAGGCAGATTTCGCCGCCGCGAACCGCAAGCTCGCCGAAGCCGGCCTGCCGCCGCACGTCGAGCCTCGCACCTTGCCGCCACTCGAATCCCGCGCGCCGCTCGACGGCCTGCCTTACTCGTTCATCCACTACCTGCGCCGCGCCTACGCGCACCGCGTCACGACGCCCGGCTGGATGGCCACACCGCTGCCGGAAGACACCGATCCCACGGAAGACGAAACGCTCGAAGACGTGGCCCACATGTTCGAAAGCCATCTTCTGTGCCACTCCGACGCGGAAGGCTTCTACCTGCCGGTCGACTTCCAGGAAGTGATCTTTGCCGAGGAAGACGAGACCGACCTGCCCGGCGGCATGCTCGGCTCGTCATACCGCCTGCTCGAAGAACTGGTGCTGGTGGCTCCCGCGCTCGGCATCACGCTCTCGGATGGCGAGCTGTCGGACGAGGAAGCCGCGCGGCTCGGCGACAGCATGGGAGAGGACGAAGGCCTCTACCGGGAGATCGAATCGTGGCTGCTGCTGTATGAATCGGCGCGGTTGAGCATTGCGCACAAGACGGCGATTGTTTTCACCTGAGAAGCACCGCCCGATTCGATCGGCTACCAAACCCAGAGGCCATGTTCGAGACCACCATCCACTGGGTCCGCGGCATCCCGCCACATCGGCTGGGCCTGATGGCACGCCCGCGCGGCGGCGACTCGCTGCGCGAAGAAGTGGTGTCCTGGCAGCGTGCCTCGCTGAACACCGTGGTCTCCTTGCTCGAGGCGCAGGAAATCAGGGAACTTGAACTCCAGGAAGAGCCTGCGCTCTGCGCCGAGCATGGGATCGTGTTCCGGCATTTCCCGATTCCGGACCGCGGCATCCCGGCATCGCAACGGGACGCGGCGGCCCTCATTGCCGAACTGGGCGTCGAACTGGCGAGCGGAAAAGCCATCGCCATTCACTGCCGCGCAGGCATCGGCCGCACGGGCCTCATCGCGGGCAGCCTGCTCCACGGGCTCGGCGTTCCGGGCCAGAACATCTTCCACCTGCTGAGCCGCTCCCGGGGCATCGAGATGCCCGATACATCGGAGCAGGCGGAATGGGTCGCGCAGTACGTCTTCGGCACCCGCCGCCCACCGCCCCCGTGAACACCGACTCAGGCCGCCTTGCTCCGTGACGCACGCGTTGCGGCAGTAGGTGCCGCAGGCTTGCGCTTGCTGCCAGCGGAGTTCGTGCCAAGTCCGACAAGCAGGCTGCCGATCAGTCCCTCGACAAAGCCCGCATCGAGCGGCGCGTGCCCCATCAGCAGCCTGAAGAACAACGGCCCGTAGCGGGACCGTTTTTCACCCCCTTGTGATCGAACGGGGGATATCCTCCAGCCCTCATGGTCCTCCTTCTGCCACTGCTCCTCATGGTCGTGCTCGTGGCCATCATCTTCTTCGGCGGCTATCTGCTGCGTGCTGTTCTGCCCGCAGAACATGCACTGCAGGCTCGGCTCACCGACGAGGCCATGTCACGCTACATTGATTTCGTCACGAAGAACGCCAAGGGCATCCTGGCATGTCTCCTGGTTCTGTATTTCACGGTGGTTACGTTTCTCTACGCGTAACCCACGCCGCAGCGAAAGGCCGCCCTCATGACCCGCCTGCTCGAAATCCGCACCTACCGCCTCAAACCCGGCACCCTCGACGACTTCCACCGCGCGATGCATGAACGTGCGGTGCCCATGCTGCGCAGCAAGGGCATGGACGTGGTGAGCTACGGCAGGTCGGACCACGAGGAAGAGAGCTATCACCTCGTGCGCGCCTACGCGAGCCGCGAGGCGCTGGAGGCCGAGCAGGCGGCGTTCTACGGTTCCACCGAATGGCGCGAGGGCCCGCGCAGCGCGCTGGTCGACCGCATCGAGACCTACCTGAACACGCTGCTGTGGCTCTCGCCGGAGGGCGTGGACAGCCTGCGCACGCTCAACGCCCCTGCGCGATAAACGGCTGTCGACGCCGCGCGGTGCGCGGGCCTACACTGCGCCTCCGGTCATCCCCCCAAACTCACTGGAGCAATGCATGAACACCCAGGAAATCGCCGCGAAGCTCGTGGCGCTGTGCAAAGCAGGGAAAAACGACGAAGCCCAGGCGCTCTACGCGCCCGAGGCCGTCAGCGTCGAGGCCAGCGCGCCGCCCGGCATGTCGCGCGAGTCGGTGGGCCTGTCGGCGATCCGCGCCAAGGGCGAATGGTGGGTCGCCAACCACGAGGTGCATTCGTTCCAGGTGGCCGGCCCCTGGCCGCACGACGACCGCTTCATCATCGGCTTTCGCTTTGACGTGACGGTGAAGCCCACGGGCCAGCGTTTCACGATGGAAGAAAT
Source organism: Variovorax sp. 54 (assembly GCF_002754375.1). Taxonomy (NCBI): domain Bacteria; kingdom Pseudomonadati; phylum Pseudomonadota; class Betaproteobacteria; order Burkholderiales; family Comamonadaceae; genus Variovorax; species Variovorax sp. 54. Next base: position 4,705,166 of record NZ_PEFF01000001.1, on the reverse strand, counting down.
GGCGCTGTACACGGTCAAGGACGGCAAGATCGTGCGCGAAGAGTTCTTCTACGAAGGCAACTGAGCGGGGTGTCCCGGGCCTGCGGCAGGCCTTCCCCGGCGGGTGCTGCGCAACAAGAAAGACGCTGTTTCGCTAGACTGGCCGCGCGGCCCCTGCGCCGCGTCTGACCGGAGCATCCGCCATGTGCCGCAGCATCAAGACCCTCTACAACTTCGAGCCCCCTGCCACCGAGCAGGAAATCCGCGCCGCCGCCCTGCAGTTCGTGCGCAAGCTCAGCGGCTTCAGCGTGCCCTCGCGCGCCAACGAGCAGGCCTTCGAGCGCGCCGTGGACGAGGTGGCTGCCACGGCCGGGCGGCTGATCGCATCGCTGGTGACCACGGCCGAGCCGCGCGACCGCGCCATCGAGGCCGAGCGCGCCAAGGCACGGTCCGCGCTGCGTTTCGGCGCACCCGCGTCGACATCGGACGCATGAAAAAGACCTCGTTCCCGCGCTGAACGGCGCACCGCCCTTTCATCCCACACCACCAGGAGCATCCGTCCCCATGCCCATCGAACTCTGGCTCGCCTTCGTCGCCGCCTCTGCGCTGCTCCTCATCATTCCGGGGCCGACCATCCTCACGGTGATCAGCTATTCGATGTCGCACGGCCGCCGCGCCAACGTGCCGCTGGTGGCCGCCGTGGCGCTGGGCGACTCGACCGCGCTGGTGGTGTCGCTGCTGGGCCTGGGCGCATTGCTGGCCACCTCGGCGTTCTGGTTCACGGTGGTGAAGTGGGTCGGCGGGCTGTACCTGCTGTACCTGGGCATCAAGCTGCTGCGCGCCGGCATCTCGTCCACCGAGGTCGCCGCGCCGGCCGCGCCCGCCTCGCGCTGGCGCCTGTTCGCCAACACCTACCTGGTGACGGCGCTGAACCCCAAGGGCATCGTGTTCTTCGTGGCCTTCCTGCCGCAGTTCATCCGCCCGGGCGCCGACGTGTCGCACCAGATGTGGGTGCTGGCCCTGACCTTCGTGGCGCTGGCGACGCTCAATGCCACGCTCTACGCGGTGTTCGCGAGTTCGGCCGGCCGGCTGCTCGCCTCGCCGCGCGCGCAGCGGCGCTTTCACCTGGCGGGCGGCTCGCTGCTGAGCGCGGCGGGCCTGTGGGCGTTGATGGCGCGCCGCGCCACCTGAGTACACCCAAGGCGCACAAGGAAAAGGAAAAGACCGCGGGGCTGCGCGCCTCGCGGTCTTTTTTTTTGCGCCGGCCTGGGGCGTCAGTTGCGGTAGGGGTTGTTCGGCTGGCGGTCGTAGCGATTGGGCACGCCGTCGTTGTCGCGATCGCGGTCATAGCGGTTCGGCACGCCGTCGCGGTCGCGGTCGTAGCCATGGCCGCGCGGGGGCGGCCCGCGGTCGTAGGGGGCGACCACGCAACCGGCCAGGATGGCCGAGGCGGCCAGCAGAAGCGCGAGTGTTTTTGTCATGCGGAGTTCTCCTTGGGTGAGCTGTACGGTCGGGCGCGCCTGCTGCGAACCCGTACCGTATTGAAGACCACCTGCGTGCGCATCGGGTTTCCAGATGCGGTGGCTTGTGTGAAGTTCGTTACCGGATGTGGAACCTTTGCCTGCGCTTGAGCACGCCGTAGCGACGTGGCACGATCCGCCCCGATGAGTGCCACGCAGCCCCAACCCTCCTTGCCCGACCTCGCACGGCTGCGCCGCGTGCGCGACCGCATCGACCGCGAGCACGCGCAGCCGCTCGACGTGGAAGCGCTCGCGCGCGACGCGAACATGTCGGCGGGGCACCTGAGCCGCCAGTTCCGGCTGGCGTATGGCGAATCGCCCTACGCCTACCTGATGACGCGGCGCATTGAGCGCGCGATGGCGCTGCTGCGCCGCGGCGACCTGAGCGTGACCGAGGTCTGCTTCGAGGTCGGCTGCGCCTCGCTGGGCACCTTCACCACGCGTTTCACCGAGCTGGTCGGCGTGTCGCCCGGCGTCTACCGGCGCGAGGCGGCGCAGGCGACGGCGGGCATGCCGGCGTGCATCGCCAAACAAGTGACGCGCCCGATCAGGAATCGAGAAGCGCGAAACCCCGCCTCGCACCTAGCATGACGGCCCGACACAACCACGGACCCTCGCCATCATGAATCTCAGCATCCATTCGAGCTTTCTCCCGCACACCGACGCGCAGGCCTCGCTGGCCTTCTACCGCGACACCCTCGGCTTCGAGGTGCGCAACGACGTCGCCTACGGCGGCATGCACTGGATCACGGTCGGCCCGGCCGGCCAGCCCGCCACCTCCATCGTGCTGTACCCGCCGGCTGCCACACCCGGGCTCACCGACGACGAGCGTCGCACCATCGCCGAGATGATGGCCAAGGGCACCTTCGCCTCGCTGCTGCTGGCCACGCCCGACCTGGCCGGCACCTTCGAGCGGCTGCAGGGCAGCAACACCGAGATCGTGCAGGAGCCGACCGATCAGCCCTATGGCGTGCGCGACTGCGCGGTGCGCGACCCGGCGGGCAACCTGATCCGCATCCAGCAGACGCGCTGAGCCGGCCCCGGCGCCGCAGCCCCTTGACCTCCTGCACGGGCGCCGCCGCCGTGGCGGCCCCGTGTCCCTTCCAGAGACGAAAGACCCGATGAGCAGCAAGGCCCCGAAGAAGGACGCGAAGCCCGCGAAAGACGCGCAGCACAGTCACGCCGCCGACCACCACGACCTCATCCGCGTGCAGGGCGCGCGCGTGAACAACCTGAAAGACATCAGCGTCGAGCTGCCCAAGCGGCGGCTCACGGTGTTCACGGGCGTCTCGGGCTCGGGCAAGAGTTCGCTGGTGTTCGGCACCATCGCGGCCGAGTCGCAGCGGCTCATCAACGAAACCTACAGCGCCTTCGTGCAGGGTTTCATGCCGACGCTGGCGCGGCCCGAGGTCGATGTGCTCGACGGCCTGACGACCGCGATCATCGTGGACCAGGAGCGCATGGGCGGCGACCCGCGCTCCACCGTCGGCACCGCCACCGACGCCAACGCGATGCTGCGCATCCTGTTCAGCCGCCTGGGCAAGCCGCACATCGGCTCGCCCAGCGCCTTCGCATTCAACGTGCCCTCGGTGAAAGCCACGGGCGCCATCACCGTGGAGCGCGGCGCGGCCAAGACGGTCAAGCAGACCTTCAGCCGCACCGGCGGCATGTGCCCGCGCTGCGAAGGCCGGGGCGCGGTCACCGACTTCGACCTGACGGCCTTCTACGACGACAGCAAGTCGCTCAACGAAGGCGCGCTCACCATCCCGGGCTTCAGCATGGAAGGCTGGTACGGGCGCATCTTCAACGGCTGCGGCTTCTTCGACCCCGACAAGCCGATCCGCAAGTTCACCAAGAAAGAGCTCGACGCCCTGCTCCACATGGCGCCGACCAAGATCAAGATCGACGGCATCAACCTCACCTACCAGGGCCTCGTTCCGCAGGTGCAGAAGTCGTTCCTGGCCAAGGACGTCGAGGCGATGCAGCCGCACATCCGCGCCTTCGTGGAACGGGCCGTGACCTTCACCACCTGCCCCGAGTGCGGCGGCACGCGGCTGAGCGAAGCGGCGCGCTCGTCGCGCATCAAGAAGCTCAACATCGCCGAGGCCTGCGCGATGCAGATCAGCGACCTCGCCGTGTGGGTGCGCGGCCTGAACGAAGCCTCGGTGGCGCCGCTGCTCGCCAAGCTGGCGCACACGCTCGATTCGTTCGTGGAAATCGGTCTCGGGTATCTGAGCCTCGACCGCCCCTCGGGCACGCTCTCGGGCGGCGAGGCGCAGCGCGTGAAGATGATCCGCCACCTCGGCTCTTCGCTCACCGACGTGACCTACGTCTTCGACGAGCCGACCATCGGCCTGCACCCGCACGACATCCAGCGCATGAACGAGCTGCTGCTGCGGCTGCGCGACAAGGGCAACACGGTGCTGGTGGTCGAACACAAGCCCGAGGCCATCGCCATCGCCGACCACGTCGTCGACCTCGGCCCCGGCGCGGGCGCGGCGGGCGGCACGGTCTGCTTCGAAGGCACTGTCGAGGCGCTGCGCACCAGCGGCACGCTCACGGGCCGGCACCTGGACGACCGGGCCGCGCTCAAGAAGAAGGTGCGCCAATCCAACGGCGCGTTGCCGATCCGCGGCGCCAAGGCGCACAACCTGCGCAACGTCGACGTCGACATTCCGCTGGGCGTGCTGGTGGTCGTGACCGGCGTCGCGGGCTCGGGCAAAAGCTCGTTGGTGCACGGATCGATTCCCGCCGGCGCGGGCGTGGTGGCGGTCGACCAGGGCGCGATCCGCGGCTCGCGGCGCAGCAACCCGGCCACCTACACCGGCCTGCTTGACCCGATCCGCAACGCCTTCGCCAAGGCCAACGGCGTGAAGCCGGCCCTGTTCAGCGCCAACTCCGAAGGCGCCTGCCCCACCTGCAACGGCGCGGGCGTGATCTACACCGACCTGGCGATGATGGCCGGCGTGGCCACCGTCTGCGAGGAGTGCGAGGGCAAGCGCTTCCACGCCTCGGTGCTCGAGCACCGCTTCGGCGGGCGCGACATCAGCGAGGTGCTCGCGATGCCGGTGACCGAGGCCGCGGCCTTCTTCGGCGAAGGCCCGGCGCGCACGCCGGCCGCGCACGCCATCCTGGAGCGCCTGGCCGACGTGGGCCTGGGCTACCTGAGCCTGGGCCAGCCGCTCACCACGCTGTCGGGCGGCGAGCGCCAGCGGCTCAAGCTGGCCACGCACATGGCCGAGAAAGGCGGTGTGTACGTGCTCGACGAGCCGACCACCGGCCTGCACCTGGCCGACGTGGCGCAACTGCTGGCCCTGCTCGACCGGCTGGTCGATGCGGGCAAGTCGGTCATCGTCATCGAGCACCACCAGGCGGTGATGGCGCACGCCGACTGGATCATCGACCTCGGCCCCGGCGCCGGCCACGACGGCGGGCGCGTGGTCTTCGAGGGCACGCCGGCCGACCTGGTCGCGAAACGCGCCACGCTCACCGGCCAGCATCTCGCGGCGTACGTCCGCACCTGACGCGCCCGCGTGTGAAGGGCGCCCGGAAAGCATCGCGGAGAATGGGCCGTCTCCGCTTTGCCTGCCGCCCTGCGGCCCCGTCTGCTGCGATGCCTCTTGCGTTCTCGTTTTCTTCCACCGCCCGGCACACCCTGGCCGTGGTCCTGCTGACGGCAGCCGCCGCACCCTCCGCCTGGGCGCTGGCCAGCTTCGAGGAAGTGAAGCGCGACTTTCGCTCCTCCGAAACCGCCGTGCTCGACCGCCAGGGCGAGCTGCTGCAGCGCGTGCGCACCGACGCCACGGTGCGGCGCGGCCAGTGGACCGCGCTGGCCGACGTGTCGCCCGCGCTGCGCGCAGCGATGCTGCTGAGCGAAGACAAGCGCTTCTACGAACACAGCGGCGTCGACTGGCGCGCCGCCTCGGCCGCGGCCTGGGGCAACCTGTGGAACACGCGCACGCGCGGCGCCTCGACCATCACCATGCAGCTCGCAGGCCTGCTCGACGACGACCTGCGCCGCGCCGCAGGCGGGCGCAGCTTCACGCAGAAGCTCGGCCAAACCGTGGCCGCCACGCAGCTGGAGCGCCGCTGGCGCAAGGACCAGATCCTCGAGGCCTACCTGAACACGGTGCCCTTCCGCGGCGAGATCGTCGGCATCGACGCGCTCTCGCGCACACTCTTCAGCAAGGCCCCCAGCGGGCTCGATGCGCGCGAGGCCGCCGTGGCCGCCGCGCTGGTGCGTGCGCCCAACGCCCGCCCCGCGCTGGTGGCGCAGCGCGCCTGCGAGGTGCTGCGCGTGATGGAGCCCGGCGCCAAGACCGACTGCGAAGCGCTCGACATGTTCACCAGCGCGGTGGTGCAACGGCGCGCGTTCGATCCCAACGAAGGCATCGCGCCGCATGCCGCGCGGCGGGTGCTGCGCGAGTTGCGTGATGCCGCGGATGAAAAGGCCACCGCCCCCGCCAGCGTGCGCACCACGCTGCGCGCGCCGCTGCAGCGCTACGCGCTCGACAGCCTGCAGCGCCACCTGCGCGAGCTGCGCGACCGCCACGTGGAAGACGGCGCGCTCGTGGTGCTCGACAACGCGAGCGGCGAGGTGCTGGCCTGGGTCGGCTCCTCGGGCCCGCTGAGCCAGGCCGCCGAGGTAGACGGCGTGACCGCGCTGCGCCAGCCCGGCTCCACGCTCAAGCCGCTGCTGTACGCACAGGCCATCGCAGAGAAGCGCATCACGGCGGCCTCGCTCATCGAGGACTCGTCGGCGCAGATCAGCACCGCGAGCGGCCTCTACATTCCGCAGAACTACGACCGCCGCTTCAAGGGCCCCGTGTCGGCGCGCACCGCGCTGGCCGCCTCGCTCAACGTGCCGGCCGTGCGCACGCTGGTGATGGTGTCGCCCGAAGCCTTCGCGCGCGAGCTGCGCGCCGCCGGCCTGCCGCTGCGCGAAAGCGGCGACTACTACGGCTACAGCCTGGCGCTCGGCAGCGCCGAGGTGTCGCTGCTGTCGCTGGCCAACGCCTACCGCATGGTGGCCAACGGCGGACGCTTCGGCGCGACCACGCTCACGCCACGACCTGCCCCGGCCACCAAGGCAAAGCCCGTTGAAGCCGCGCCGCTGCTCGACCCGCGCGCCGCCTTCATCGTCGGCGACATCCTCTCCGACCCGAACGCGCGCACGCGCACCTTCGGGCTGGACAGCATCCTCTCGACCCGCTTCTGGACCGCCGTGAAGACCGGCACCAGCAAGGACATGCGCGACAACTGGGCCGTGGGCTGGTCGCAGCGCTACACGGTCGGCGTGTGGGTCGGCAACGCGAGCGGCGCCTCGATGTGGGACGTGAGCGGCACCAGCGGCGCCGCGCCCGTGTGGGCCGAGGTGATGCGCTTCCTGCACGCCCGCGAACCCAGCCGCGCACCCACGCCGCCCGCCGGGCTGGTCGAGGCGCCCGTGAGCTTCGGCCCCGGCGCCGACGGCAGCCCGCTCGAAGCGGCGCGCAACGAATGGTTTCTGCAGGGCACCGAGCAGCCGCTGTTCGCGCTCGACACCGGCATGGCGAGCGATGCGGCCTCGGCGCGCATCACGGCGCCGGCCGACGGCACGATCCTCGCGATCGACCCCGACATTCCGCCGCTGCGCCAGCGCGTGCGCTTCGAGTCCGAAGGGCGCGGCGTGCAGTGGCGCATCGACGGCAAGTTCCACGCGCGCGGCAACAGCGCGCAGTGGCTGCCGTGGCCGGGCCGGCACCTGATCGAGCTGGTCGACGCCAGCGGCAAGGTGGTTGATCAGCGCCGCGTCGAAGTGCGCGGCGCGGGTGTGGTGGCAGCAAAGGGAGCGCGCCGATGAACAGACTGACGTTGATGCCCCGCTGGCTGTCGCTGTGCCTGGCCTTGCTGCTCGTGCTGTGCCTCGCCGGCCCGCGTGCTGCGCAGGCCAAGCCCGTGCCGGTGCCGCCGATGAGTTCGCGCGTGGTCGACCTCGCGCAGGCGCTGCCGCCCGGCGAGGCCGACGCGCTGCGCGCGCAGATCGCCGACATCCAGAGCCGCACCCAGGCGCAGCTCGCGGTGCTCATCGTGCCGACCACGGGCGAGGACACCATCGAGCGCTACGCCACGCGCGTGTTCGAAAAATGGCGGCTGGGCCGCAGCGACGCCGACGACGGCATCCTGCTGCTCGTGGCGCAGAAAGACCGGCGCATGCGCATCGAGGTCGGCACCGGCCTCGAAGGCACGGTGACCGACATCCAGGCGGCCCGCATCATCGACCGCGAGATGGCGCCGCGTTTTCGCGAGGGCGACTTCGCCGGCGGCGTGCAAGCGGCCGTGAGCGCGCTCAGGCGACTGCTCGACAGCGAGGTGCTCATCGCGCCCGAGTCGCAGCAGATCGCCGTGGACCACGCCGCCGCACCCGACACCACACCCGACGCCGCACCCGACCACCAAAAAGTCACCAGCCTCACGAGCGGCGGCCGCGTCACGCCCGAGGGCTGGGGCCTGCTGGGCGTGCTGCTGTGGGGCCTGGGCCTGGGCATCTGGCACGGCCGCGGCGCCGAACGCGACCCGCCGCGCGGCACCTCCGCCTCGCGGCGCGCCGAAGAGAAAAAACGCAAGAGCCGGCGCAAAGGCAGCGCGGGCCCCGAACCCTGGGCCGACGCCCTGGCAGAGATGAAACCCGAGCCGACGCGTGCGCCCCCTGCCCCACGCGATCTGCGCCTGGTGATCGGCCTGCTCGGCGCCGGGCCGCTGGCCGCCGGCGCGGCGCTGCTGAATCCGGGCATCGCGCTGGTGCTGGTGATGCCGGCGATCTTCAGCTACGGCATGGGCTACCTGTGCGGCATGTCGCGCGCGATCGCCACGGTCCTCGGCGGCCTGGTGCTCGTGATCGTGTCGCTGGTCGCCATCGCATTCACGGTCGGCGCCGAGCGCTTCTGGTGGGGCTTTTTGTGGGCGCTGTGCATCGGCGGCGTGACGCTGTTCGCGGTGGTCATCGTGCGCTGCATGGTCAACACCTTCCAGCGCAGCATGCTCAGCTTTCTCATCCGGCTGGTCATCGTGGCGGGCATCTGCGGCTACGTGTTCCACGAAACCTCGCCCGGCCCGGTGCCCGATACGTCGTGGATTCCCATCGCGCTGGCGGCCTTCTTCTCGATGCTGTTCGGCTTCCTGCCGCCCGGCATCATGGAATCGGGCGACGGAGATGGGGACAGCGACTGGAGCAGCAGTTCGTCATCGTCGTCCTCTTCCTCGTCGTCTTCGTCCTCCTCGGACAGCGGCGGGTCGAGCAGCGGCGGCGGCGCTTCGGGCAGCTGGTAGGGCCGGTCGACGCCGGCCGGGCCTCATGCCCCTTTCGCCGACTGCGACTTTTCAGGGATGGTTAAATTCATCCAATCATTCAATGAATAAGCCGGCCTGACCCATGCTCGTCCAACCTCCTCGCACCTCCCTGGCCGACGCCGCCGCGAACAGCATCCGCACCGAGATCGCCTCGGGCCGCTGGCCCATCGGTTCTCGCATTCCCATCGAGCCCCAGCTGGCGCAGCTGCTGGGCGTGAGCCGCGGCACGGTGCGCGAGGCAGTCAAGACGCTGGTCTCGCGCGGGTTGCTCGAAGTGCAGCAGGGTTCGGGCACCTACGTGCGCTCGGGCTTCGACCCCTCGGCCAGCCTGCAGAAGCTGCGCCTGGCGAGCCTGCGCGACCAGTTCGAGGTGCGCCGCGCACTCGAGGTCGAAGCCGCCCGGCTCGCCGCCGTGCGCCACACCGCGAAAGACCTGCGCCGGCTGCACGCCCTGCTCGACAAGCGCGGCCAGCCCGACATGGCCGACGACGGCGCCGCCTTCATCGAGCGCGACCTGGCCTTTCACCTGGCCATCGTCGATGTGTCGGGCAACCTGGCGCTGGTCGAGACCTGCCGCTTCATCACCGGCTACATCAAGGAAACCATCGCCAGCACGCTGAGCACCAGCCTGCCCGAGCCCGACGAGGCCGCGCACCGCGCCATCGTCGAAGGCATTGCCAGCCGCGACCCCGAGCGCGCCGCGGCCGCCGTGCGCGAGCTGATGGCGCCCACGATGCACGTCCTGGCGCTGGGCACCGCATGAACTCCATGACCCTGCCCACGGGTGCCGCCACCACGGCGCGCACCCAGGCCACGCCATCGGGCGCCGAAGACCTGCTGATCGACGCCGAGGTCGACAGCCTGCCCGCGCCGCGCCCCACACCGACACCCAGCCGGGGCCGCCGGCTGCTGCTGGGCCTCACGGTGGTGCTCATCGCCTTCAACCTGCGACCGGTGTTCGCCAGCCTGTCGGTGGTGCTGCCGGAAATCATCCGCGCCACCGGCCTGTCGGCCACCGCCGCCAGCCTGCTGACCACGCTGCCGATCGTCTGCCTGGGCGTGTTCGCGCCGATGGCGCCCTGGCTCGGGCGCCGCTTCGGCACCGAGCGCACGCTGCTGGGCTGCATGGTGCTGATCGGCGTGGGCACGCTGCTGCGCGGCACCGGCAACATCCCGCTGCTGTTCCTGGCCTCGGCCATCGCGGGCAGCGGCATCGCGGTGTCGAACGTGCTGCTGTCGGGCCTGGTGAAGCGCGACTTCGCCAAGCAGGCGGCGCTGATGATGGGCCTGTACACCATGGCCGTGTGCGGCGGCGCCGCCAGCGCCGCGGGCCTCACGGTGCCGCTGGAGCATGCGCTGGGCGGCGGCTGGACGCTGGCGCTCGCCATGTGGGCCGTGCCGGCCGCGCTGGTCACGTTCATCTGGGCACCGCAGGCGCTGCCGCTCAAGCCGGTGGCCAGCGAGTCGGGCTTCACCGTGCGCGGCCTGTGGCGCGACCGGCTGGCCTGGCAGGTGACCTTCTTCATGGGGCTGCAATCGGCCCTGGCGTACATCGTGATGGGCTGGCTGGCGCCGATCCTGCGCGAGCGCGGGCTCAGCGGCGAAATGGCCGGCTACGTGGTGTCGCTGTCGGTCATGACGCAGGTCGTGACCTGCCTCGTGGTGCCCGCACTGGCCGTGAAGCTGCGCAACCAGCGCGCGCTGGCGGTGGTGCTGTCGGCGATGACGGTGGCGGCCATGCTGGCCATGCTGTTCGCGCCGCTCGACGCCCCCGGCGGCATGTGGACCTGGGCCGTGGTGCTCGGCATTTCGCAGGGCGGCACCTTCGCGCTGGCGCTCACGATGATCGTGCTGCGCTCGCCCGATTCGCACATCGCGGCGCACCTGTCGGGCATGGCGCAGGGCGTGGGCTACATGGTGGCCGCCTTCGGCCCGCTGCTGGCCGGGCTGCTGCACGGCTGGACCGGCAGCTTCCACGCCTCGGCCTGGCTGTTCGTCGGCCTGGGCGTGGCGCTGGTCATCGCGGGGCTGGGCGCGGGGCGCACGCTGCACGTGGGTGCGGTGACGGTGCCGCGCCACTGACCGGCTGCCTGCGGCTTACTGCGGCCCGCCGCAGAAGCCCGCGCGCTCGATGGTCTTCGCGGTGAAGCGGATGCGCGAGGTGGTCGTGGCGCTTTTCGGCTCGTTCTGCGGCCACTCGGTCTGCAGCCACGTGTACTGCCAGTCGTAGGGGCCGCCCGGCTTCGTCGGCTCGCCGTAGGCGATGCGCAGGCTGCCGAAGCTCTCGTCGTGGCAGTGCTTCGAGGTCCTGTATTCCTTCTCGCTGAAGCAGGCTCGGACCATCTTGTTGCACGAGAACGGAACGCCCGTGTGCACCGCCGCGCCGCCCTCGAGCGGCACGAAATCGGCGGTGCTGAACGAGGCGCCGCCGCCCGAATAGCCTTCCGTCACGGTCTGCTGCACGGCCACCGCCCAGCGGCCTTCGGCCAGCGGATAGAGCGCGGGTGCCAGCGACACGTGGACATCGGGCGTGCCGCCGCTGCCTTCTTTTGCAAGGGCCTGGGCGTAGGCCGAGAAGTCGTGCAGCCGGTCGAGCTGCCAGCCGTCGGCGCCCGCGGTGCGACGCACGCGCGCCATGGCCAGCGGTTGGGCCGAGAGCAGCACGTGCTCGCCCGGCGCCGCACCACGCGGGCGGTACAGCTCGAGCCGCTCCAGGGTGCACGGCTGCGGCAGCAGTGCGCACAGGCGCGCGCGCCATGGGGCATCGGACGATTCGGGCATCTTCACAGCGTCGAAGACCTGGGCCGCAGGCGCAGCGAGCACGGAACCAGCCAGCCACGAGGCAAGAAGACCGACGAAACCGACAAGAGGCAGCTTTTTCATGGGGCGCAATGGTAGCCATCGCGGGAAGCCACGGCCGAGGGGTCATCGGGGTTTCTCCGGCCGCGCCCCGGCCCGACCGGGCGACAATGGGGGGCTCCGGCGAAAGTCCATTTCGCCCAATGAAATTTCAGCCCTCTCGACAACCCAGAACCTACGGAAGCAAGCGCATGAGCACGAAGCAACCCACCATCGTCTACACCCTCACCGACGAGGCGCCGCTGCTGGCGACCTACGCCTTCCTGCCCATCGTGCGCGCCTTCACCGCGCCGGCCGGCATCAACGTGACGACGAGCGACATCTCGGTGGCCGCCCGCGTCCTGGGCGAGTTCCCCGAGTTCCTGAGCGACGACCAGAAGGTGCCCGACAACCTGGCCGAACTGGGCAAGCTCACGCTGCAGCCCGACGCCAACATCATCAAGCTGCCCAACATCAGCGCCTCGGTCGCCCAGCTCAAGTCGGCCATCAAGGAACTGCAGGGCAAGGGCTACAAGATCCCCGACTATCCGGAGAACCCGACCTCCGACGAGGACAAGGACATCCGCACGCGCTACAACAAGTGCACCGGCAGCGCCGTGAACCCCGTGCTGCGCGAAGGCAACTCCGACCGCCGCGCGCCGCGCGCCGTGAAGGAATACGCCCGCAAGAACCCGCACAGCATGGCCGACTGGAGCCAGGCCTCGCGCTCGCACGTCTCGCACATGCACGGCGGCGACTTCTATCACGGCGAAAAGTCCATGACCCTGGACCGCGCGCGCAACGTCAAGATGGAACTGCTCACCAAGAGCGGCAAGACCATCGTGCTCAAGTCCAAGGTGGCCCTGCTCGACCGCGAAGTCATCGACTCCATGTTCATGAGCAAGAAGGCGCTGCTGGCCTTCTATGAAAAGGAAATCGAAGACGCGCACAAGACCGGCGTCATGTTCTCGCTGCACGTCAAGGCGACCATGATGAAGGTCTCGCACCCCATCGTGTTCGGCCACTGCGTGAAGATCTTCTACAAGGAAGCCTTCGAGAAGCACGGCAAGCTGTTCGACGAGCTGGGCATCAACGTCAACAACGGCATGGTCGATCTTTACAACAAGATCGCCACGCTGCCCCAGAGCACGCAGGACGAGATCAAGCGCGACCTGCACGCCTGCCACGAAGGCCGCCCCGAACTGGCCATGGTCGACTCGGCCAAGGGCATCACCAACTTCCATTCGCCCAACGACGTCATCGTGGATGCCTCCATGCCCGCGATGATCCGCAACGGCGGCAAGATGTGGGGCGCCGACGGCCGCCTGAAGGACGTCAAGGCCGTGATGCCCGAATCGACCTTCGCCCGCATCTACCAGGAGATCATCAACTTCTGCAAGTGGCACGGCGCCTTCGACCCCAAGACCATGGGCACCGTGCCCAACGTCGGCCTCATGGCCCAGAAGGCCGAAGAGTACGGCTCGCACGACAAGACCTTCGAAATTCCTGAAGACGGCGTGGCCAACATCACCGACCTGGACACCGGCGAAGTGCTGATGAGCGAAGACGTCGAAAAGGGCGACATCTGGCGCATGTGCCAGGTCAAGGACGCCGCCATTCGCGACTGGGTGAAGCTGGCCGTCAACCGCGCACGCAACTCCGGCATGCCGGTCGTGTTCTGGCTCGACGCCTACCGTCCGCACGAGGCGCAGCTGATCACCAAGGTCAAGATGTACCTGCACGAGCACGACACCACGGGCCTGGACATCCAGATCATGAGCCAGGTGCGCGCCATGCGCTACACGCTGGAGCGCGTCGTGCGCGGCCTGGACACCATCAGCGCCACCGGCAACATCCTGCGCGACTACCTGACCGACCTGTTCCCCATCATGGAACTGGGTACCTCGGCCAAGATGCTGTCGATCGTGCCCCTGATGGCCGGCGGCGGCATGTACGAGACCGGCGCGGGCGGCTCGGCCCCCAAGCACGTGCAGCAGCTGGTGGAAGAAAATCACCTGCGCTGGGATTCGCTGGGCGAATTCCTCGCGCTGGCCGTGAGCCTGGAAGACCTGGGCCTGAAGACCGGCAACGCGCAAGCCAAGATCCTGGCCAAGACGCTCGACGCCGCCACCGGCCAGCTGCTCGATAACAACAAGAACCCGTCGCCCAAGACGGGTCAGTTGGACAACCGCGGCAGCCAGTTCTACCTGGCGATGTACTGGGCCCAGGAACTCGCCGCGCAGACCGAGGACAAGGACCTGCAGACCAAGTTCAAGAAGCTCGCCGAGGCGCTCACCGCCAACGAGAAGAAGATCGTCGACGAACTCGCGGCCGTGCAGGGCAAGCCTGTGGACATCGGCGGCTACTACCTGGCCGACCCGAAGAAGTACGAAGCCGTGATGCGCCCGAGCGCCACGCTGAACGCGGTGCTGGCACCGGCGGCCTGATCCCGCTGCGCCTGCGTCTTCCGGGTCTGTGCTGACTCGGAAGCCTTCCTACCAACGGCCTGTTGCTCGCGCGGCAGGCCGTTTGTTTTTGTGTTTGTCTTTGCGTCCGCCGCCGTGCAGCGCGAAACTAGACGTCGACTCCCCCGCCCCCACGTCACTGCAAGAGAAAAGAAAGGCAGGCCCCTCATGAAACTCCGTCTGCTTGCTGTTGCTGCTGCCGCCTCGACCCTGCTCGTGGCTGCCGGCAGCGCCCACGCCCAGAGCAACTGCGACACGCTGCGCGCCGAGATCGAGGCCAAGATCGCCGCGTCGGGCGTGACGAACTTCAGCGTCGTCACCGTCGATGCCGCCGCCACGGCGAGCGGACAGGTCGTGGGCAGCTGCGACCTCGGCACCAAGAAGATCGTCTACCAGCGCGAAGGCGGCACGGCCTCGCCGGCCACCCCTGCATCCCCATCAGCCCCCGCGCCACGCGGCGAGCCCATGCTCACCGAGTGCAAGGACGGCTCGGTGTCGATGGGCGGCAACTGCAAGCCCTGAGCGCAGGGCAGCATCGCGTGATCTGGCCCGCCCTGCGCCTCTTCTTCGGCCTGCTGACCCTGGTGGCCATCGGCTGGCAGCTGACGATCCATGTCCGCATGGGCTTCAACGTCGTCAACTTCTTCAGCTTCTTCACCAACCTCTCGAACCTGTTCGCGGCGATCGTGCTGGTGCTGGGCGCGCGCCGCCTCTGGCGACCGGCGTCCACGGGGCCTGACGAGGGGCTGCGCGCCATGTCGGCCGTGAACATGGCGGTGGTCGGCATCGTCTTCTCGCTGCTGCTGCGCGACGTCGACCTCGGCGCGCTGCGGCCATGGATCAACACGCTGCTGCACTACGTGATGCCCTGCGTCGTGCTGCTCGACTGGCTGCTGCAGCCGCCGCGCACGCGGCTCGGCGGCCGGCAGCTGCTGTGGATACTCGTCGTCCCCATGGTCTACCTGGCCTACACGCTGCTGCGCGGTGGCCGCACCGGCTGGTACCCCTACCCCTTCCTCAACCCCGCCAACGTGGGCGGCTACGGCGGTGTGGCCGTCTATGCGGCAGGCATCGCGCTGACCTTCGGGGTGGCGGGGTGGGGGTTGCTGGCGTTGGGGAACCGGTTGGGCCGGCGCGGCCTGTAGCACCGTTCAACCACCTTGTTTCATGACCCACATCTTCACTCTGCATCGCGAAAGCCTCAAACGCCGCTTCGCCGTCTATGTCGTGGTCGCCCACTCACAAGACGACGCGCGGTTGTACGTCGGCAAGACCGGCGACAACCGCATGGGCTGCAACCCGCTGATCTCACGCTGCGGCAACCACTTCTCCTACAACGACATCCACAGTCAGATCCGCAACGGACTCAGCGACCACGAGGAGCGCGACTACACCTACGTCTTCGATCACTTCGACGACTACACCGACGACGAGTTGCTACGCCGCACGCGCATCGACCGGATCAACGAGATGGAGCGCTGGCTCAACCAACAAATCCAGGTGATGCTGCAGCGCTTCGACTGCGCAAACCTCGCGCTCCTGAACACGTACCAGGGCGTCGGCCATGTGCCGCAAGCCAAACGCGACAGTCGCGCAGCGTTCCGCACGACCGATGCACAACAGAAGATCGACGCCATCGTCGAAGCCGTGCGCAACCACTGCGCCCAATTGCCCTGCGTGGCGGCCGAAGCCCGCACCTCCTGATCCGGCCTCAGCCGGATGCCGCCCGCGTTTTCGCAGGATCAGGCAAAAACCTCGTTCGATCCGGATACCGCCTCAGGCCCCTTCGCCCCGAGACTCATCCCCATGCCCGGCGCACCCTTCGCGCCATGGCGCACCGACCCGCATGAGGAGTTTTGTATGAGTGCAATCCAGGACACAGTGGTTCTCGTCACCGGCGCCAGCAGCGGCATCGGCGAGGCGACGGCGCGGCGGCTCGCGCGGCGCGGCGCCCATGTGGTGCTCGGCGCGCGCCGCACCGAACGGCTGGCCGCGCTGGCGGCCGAGATCAATGCCACCGGCGGCTCGGCGAGCTTCCGTCGGCTCGATGTGACGCACCGGCCCGACATGGAGGCCTTTGCCGAGTTCGCCCTCGACACGCACGACCGCATCGACGTGCTGGTGAACGCCGCCGGCGTGATGCCGCTGTCGCCGCTGTGGCAGCGCAAGATCGAGGAGTGGGAGCTGATGATCGACGTCAACCTGCGCGGCATGCTGCTCGGCGTGGCGGCCGTGCTGCCGACGATGCAGGAGCAGGGCTGGGGCCACATCGTCAACGTCGCGCCGGTGGCCATGGGCGGCGCCACACCCGACTCGGCCGTGTACCACGGCACGCAGTACGCGGTGCAGGCGATCTCCGAAGGGCTGCGGCGCGAACACGCGGGGCGCCTGCATGTCACGCTGGTGAGCCCCGACGTGGCCGAGGCCGCCGACCCGCTGGCCGAGCGCATCGCCGACAGCTACGCCTTCGAGCGCATGCGCACGCGGCGGCGGCTGACGACGCCGGTGGAAGGCGTGGCGCGTGCCATTGCCGGTGCGATCGAGGGAGCGAGTTACGGCATGGCGGGCCCGGGCTGGCGCTCGGCCCCGACGCCGCGGCCGAAGCCTGCAGCGCCGGTGTACTGACCCGTACCCGCCTCAGTAGCTCTTGTACGGCAGGAACTTGCCCGACAGCACCACGTTGACGCGGTCGCCCTTCGGGTCGGCCTGGCGCTGGATGTCCATGCTGAAGTCGATGGCGCTCATGATGCCGTCGCCGAATTCCTCGTGGATCAGTTCCTTGATGGTGGTGCCGTACACGCTCACCACCTCGTACCAGCGGTAGATCAGCGGGTCGGTCGGAACGGGCGTGGGCAGCGAGCCCTTGTAGGGCACGACCTGGAGCCACTTCTGTTCCTCGGGCGTGAGGCCGAAGATCTTGCCGATGATCTTTGCCTGCTTGTCGTCGAGCGTCATCTGGCCGAGGCAGGCCGCGGTGGTCCACTCTTTCGAAAGGCCGACCTTCCTGGCCACGTCGGCCCACTGGATGCCCTTGGACACCTTGGCGGTGATGATCTTCTCGGTGACGTCGTTGCGGTTCATGCGGCTTGGCTCCTGGGGTTGAAATGGATGCGATAGGCCAAGCAACAGGCATGCCCAGCTGACTTGCTCCCTCTCCCCTCGGGGAGAGGGTTGGGGTGAGGGTGCGACAGCGATGGTGTGAGGCGCGGCTTTGCGAAGGCCGCAAGCCCTCACCCTAACCCTCTCCCGCAAGCGGGAGAGGGGACAAGACAGGAAGAGCTCAACGCTCCCAGCGGAACTTGCGCTCCGACTCCGCAATGGGCTGGTCGTTGATGCTCGCGTAGCGCTTGCGCATCAACCCGTTCTCCGCAAACTCCCAGTTCTCGTTGCCATGGCTGCGAAACCACTGGCCCGCGGCGTCGTGCCATTCGTACTCGAAGCGCACCGCGATGCGGTTGTCCATGAAGGCCCACAGCGTCTTCTTCAGGCGGTAGTCGTGCTCGCGCTCCCACTTACGGGTGAGGAACTCCACCACCTGCTCGCGGCCGTTGACGAAGTCGGCACGGTTGCGCCATTCGGTATCGGGCGTGTAGGCCAGGCTCACGCGAACCGGGTCGCGCGAGTTCCAGGCGTCTTCGGCGGCCTGGACTTTCTGGGTCGCAGATTCAAGGGTGAAGGGCGGCAGCGGCGGGCGGGATTCCATGGCGGGCTTTCAGTCAAGAAATGAAGTGATGAAGGCCCGCAATGTGCCACGAGTAGACAGACCTGTCTACATGCCTACAATCGCCGCATGGACATCTCTGCACTGCCCGCACGCGAGCGCATCCTGCTCACGGCGCACGAGCTCTTCTATGCCGACGGCATCCGCGCCACCGGCATCGACCGCGTGATCGCCGCGTCGGGCGTCACCAAGGTCACCTTCTACCGGCACTTCCCGTCGAAGGACGACCTGGTGCGCGCCTTTCTCGACCACCGACACGGCGTGTGGATGGCCTGGTTCGTCGATGCGCTGGGCCGCCGCGACGCGCAGCAGCGCATCGCGCAGGGGCAGGCGCTGCCGGTGCTGGCCGACGTGATGGCCGAGTGGTTCACCGACCCGGTCTTTCGGGGCTGTGCCTTCATCAACTCGGTGGTGGAAGTCGGTGCCAGCGTGGCCGGCGCCGCCGACATCGCGCGCGAGCACAAGCGCGAGATGGTCGAGGTGATCGCCGGCCTGCTGCCCGACGGCCCGCAGCGCATGGCCATTGCGCAGGCTGCCGCGCTGGGCGTCGACGGCGCCATCGTCAAGGCGCAGATGGGCGATGCGGCCCTGGCGCGCGAGGCGGTCGACGACCTGCGGCGGCTGCTCGATGCGCTCGTCGCGCTTCGATAACATCGCAGCGCTCACTCCCTTCCCCAAAAAACAGATGGCATCGACGCGACTCCCCTCGACCCAGGGCCTGCAGGCCTTCGAGGCCGTCGCGCGGCTGCGCAGCGTGAACGTCGCGGCCGAGGAGCTCAGCGTCACGCCCAGCGCGGTCAGCCACCGCATCCGGCAGCTCGAGACGCAGCTCGAGCTCAAGCTCTTCACGGGCAACGACTTCGGCCTGAGCGCCGACGGCGTGGCCTATCTGGCGCGCGTGCGCGAGGCCATTGCGGCGCTGCAGCAGGTGCCGGGGCGCGAGCCCGCGTCGCAGGTGCGGCGGCTGCGCGTGGCGGTCACGCCCACCTTCTCGCGCCAGATGCTGCTGCCCCGGCTGGCCGAGTTCCGCGACGCCTACCCGACCATCGAGCTGATGCTGCAGGTGACCATGCCGGTGCGCAACTTCACCGCAGAAGACGCCGACATCGAGTTGCGCTTCGGCACCGGCCCGTTCCACGACCGCGAGTTCTGCCAGCTGCTGGCCGACGACGTCTCGCCGGTGTGCAGCCCCGCCTACCTGGAACGCCACGGGCCCTTCGACGAGCACTTTTCGACCGACGCCGAGGTGGCCCGCGTGCAGCTGCTGCGCACGCCGCTGGAGTCGTGGCGCATCTGGTTCAAGGCCTGCGGCATCGGCCTGCCCGAGCCGGCCGTGGGCCACCAGTTCAACGACCTGGGGCTGGCGCTCGATGCCGCCGCCGAAGACTTCGGCGTGGTGCTCATGCACCTGCGGCTGGGCCGCGCCTGGATCGACAACGGCCGGCTGGTGCGCCTGTCGCCGCACAGCGCGCCCTCGCCCAACGCCTACTTCCTGTGCTGGCGCCCGGGCACCATGGAGCGCTGGGAATGCGCCACCTTCGTCGAATGGCTGCGCCAGGCGCTGCGCGAGCCGGGCTGAATAATTTTCAGACGGGGTGCGGGCTTTTTTCAGGTGGCCGGCACGTTTCCCCTGCAGACTCGACCCCCGGCGCTGCCGTGGCCTGCGTAGCCGGCCCGCCTTGACCCCCATAACACCAGCCAGGAGACCTCCCCCGTGCCCGACCTTTCCAAGATCACCTGCATCGAAGACCTGCGGGCGATCGCCCAGCAGCGCGTGCCGAAGATGTTCTACGACTACGCCGACTCCGGCGCCTGGACCGAGGGCACCTACCGCGCCAACGAGAGCGACTTTCAGAAGATCAAGCTGCGCCAGCGCGTGGCCGTGAACATGGAAGGCCGCTCCACCCGCACCACCATGATCGGCCAGGAGGTCGCCATGCCCGTGGCCATCGCGCCCACGGGCCTGACCGGCATGCAGCACGCCGACGGCGAGATCCTGGGCGCCCGCGCGGCCAAGGCCTTCGGCATCCCGTTCACGCTCTCCACCATGAGCATCTGCTCGCTGGAAGACATTGCCGAGAACACCGACCGCCACCCCTTCTGGTTCCAGCTCTACGTGATGAAGGACCGCGACTTCATCGAGCGCCTGATCGACCGCGCCAAGGCCGCTAACGTGTCGGCGCTGCAGCTCACGCTCGACCTGCAGATCCTCGGCCAGCGCCACAAGGACATCAAGAACGGCCTGTCCACGCCGCCCAAGCCCACGATCAAGAACCTCATCAACCTGGCGACCAAGCCGCGCTGGTGCATGGGCATGCTGGGCACCAAGCGCCGCACCTTCGGCAACATCGCCGGCCACGCCAAGGGCGTGAAAGACCTGTCGTCGCTGTCGTCATGGACCGCCGAACAGTTCGACCCGGCCTTGAGCTGGGCGGACGTCGAATGGATCAAGAAGCGCTGGGGCGGCAAGCTGATCCTCAAGGGCATCATGGACGCCGAAGACGCACGCCTGGCCGTGGCCAGCGGCGCCGACGCGCTCATCGTCTCCAACCACGGCGGTCGCCAGCTCGACGGCGCGCCCTCGTCCATCGCGGCCCTGCCGGCCATCGCCGATGCCGTGGGCAGCCAGATCGAGGTGTGGATGGACGGCGGCGTGCGCAGCGGGCAAGACGTGCTCAAGGCCCGCGCCCTGGGCGCACGCGGCACGCTGATCGGGCGCAGCTTCCTGTACGGTCTGGGCGCCTACGGCCAGGAAGGCGTGACGCGCGCGCTGCAGATCATCCACAAGGAACTGGACATCACGATGGCTTTCTGCGGACGCACACAGATCGACGATGTGCGTTCGGACATCCTCTTGCCGGGGACGTTCTGAGGGGCGGTTGAAGACCTCGCCGGGGGCAGGTTGCGGCGGTTGAAAACCTCGCTCCCGGGCATCAAGAGCGGGTGCTCATGGCTCTTTCGCTCGCGGGCCGCTGTGGCCAATTGACACTTGCGCTGAGGGCTGACAGCAGGGCCTTCACATGCTTGTGTGACTTATTCCCCAACTGAGAAAGGTCAACTGCAAACCAAATACGCGCCTCGTTCGAACGCACAAGATCGCCCTCCAAGATTCGGCCCTCAACAACAGGGAGGAATCTTGAAGAAAGCACGTTCTAACAACATCTCGCGCGCGCGATTGCTTGCAATTGTTGCCGCAGTCGCAACGATTTCCGCATGCGGCGGTGGCGGAGACGGTGGTGGCGCCCCCGCGTTTCCCATCTTGCCCATCGCTGAACCCGCCCCGCCGCCACCCGCACCAGCGCCCGTGTCAGACAGCTCGGGCCCTTGCTTCAATGAGGCCGACTTCCGCGAAGGCACGGTTGTGGAATTCGAGGCAGCCAAGCCAGGAACGGACCCAGCGAAGCCTTCCTTCGTCAGAAAAGCAGCGACCGAGGGCCGCGAGGCATTCGGCGGCGCGAATCCGATCTCGGTGAACGTGGGTTCGGAAACCTTCACCTATCCGGCGTTTCAGCAACGCACCGTCAAGAAGGAATACAAGGACCTCGTGAACGGCAGCTTTCTGCTCTACGGGAAATCGACCACGTACACGAGCACGATCGATCCAACGTTCGTGCCTTCAGTGCCTGCCGGCTATCCGCTGAAGCAGGTCAGCACGGTGTCCCAGGTCTTCACGCCGCCGTTTGCGTTCCCGGTCGACATGACACCGGGGCAGGTCGTCAGCCAACAATCCACGGCGGCAAAGACGTCAGTCCTCAACGGCCAGAGCGGCACGACCGTGTCGCTGCCCGCGAGTGGCGAACTCACGTACCACGGCCGTGAGCAGCTGGACACGCCACTGGGCACGTTCAACACCTGCAAGCTCTCGCTCAAGATCGCGGTGGGCGCGGCGGGGATCAGCAAGGACATCACGCGAGAGTTCTGGCTCGCTGCCGAAGGCCCGTATCGCGGCCAACTGCTGAAGGGCGGCGATTCGAAGACGGCGATGGTTGTGACGAAGATGACCTACTCGCCCAAGTAAGCAAGACGGGCTTTCAGTCTCCGGCCACGGACCCTTCGGGGTCCGTTTTCGTTGCAGCGCGATCGTTGCTGCACCAGCGCCTCGCGATCGGCTCAGCGCGACGCCAGGCTTTCCATGTAGACGCAGAACATGTCGGCCATCGCATCCGCCCAGGCTTCGATCTCGGCGTCGGTGCGAGGGCTCTCGGAAAACTCTTTCCCCACGGCACTGAGCGTCGCCACGATCAGGTCGCCCGCCATCTGGCGCGTGGCATCGGACGCCGCTGGCAGCGCTTGCTGCATGAACACGCGGACGATGTCATCGCCGGCGGCGCGCACCTCCTGCGCCTCGGGTGCGTCGCGATAGAACGGCGCCGCATCGCCGAGTGCCGTTCGCACCTCAGCTTCCTCGCACTCGGATCGGACGAAAGCATGCGTGAGCAGGCGCAGCCGCTCGAGCGCAGGCCGCTGTGTATCCCCGAGGATGCCGCGCATCATCTCCGTCGTCTGCCGCCATTCGTCGCTCTGCAGACGGAACAGGATCGACGCCTTGTTCGGGAAGTACTGGTAGACCGACCCGACGCTCACGCCTGCCCTTTCGGCGACACGCGTCGTCGTGAAACGGCGCACGCCTTCTTTCGCCAAAACCTGAACAGCGGCCTGAAGAATGGCCCCCAAAAGGTCGGCCGAACGCGCCTGCTTGGGCTGTCTGCGAGAGGAGATCGAGGGGTTTTGACGGTCGGTCATGGGAGCGCTGCGGAACGCGAATGGAAAACATGAAGGGTTCTTCATAGTATTTCCCATCTGCTTTTCACACGAAAGAACCCCGTGACAACCTTGACCACTGCACCCCTCGCGCCCTTGCTGGACCGCCTGTTCCAGGAGGCCAGCGCAGCCACTAGTCCCGCCGTCGCCAGCATCAGCCCGGAAGAGCGCCAACGGCTGATGCACAGCAAGACCGAATACATCGACCTCTACAGCCGGCTCAAGGACCTGTGGCTGCCGGTCTCACGCAACACCGGCGTGCTGCTGTACCAGCTGGCGCGCAGCACTAACGCGCGCCACATCATCGAGTTCGGCACCTCCTTCGGCCTGTCCACGCTGTACATGGCCGCAGCGCTGCGCGACAACGGCGGTGGCCGCCTGATCAGCAGCGAGTTCGAACCCTCGAAGATCGCCAAGGCCCGCGAGCACCTGGCCCAAGGCGGCGTGGCCGACCTGGTCGAGATCCGCGAAGGCGATGCACTGCAGACGCTGGCCGTCGACCTGCCGACGTCCATCGACCTGCTGCTGCTCGATGGCGCGAAGGCGCTGTATCCCGACGTGCTGGCGCTGGTCGAAAGCCGCCTGCGGCCGGGCGCGCTGATCGTGGCGGACAACGCCGACCACAGCCCGGAGTATCTGGCGCGCGTCCGCTCGCCCGACAGCGGGTATTTGTCGGTGCCGTTTGCTGATGACGTGGAACTGTCCATGCGGTTAGGCTGAAGCCGCAGAGTCAGGCCATCCCGACCACGGCGGCTGATACCTCGCGTCAAGCTCAGTCCGCGTACACCCCCGCGGCCTTAATGATCGGGCTCCACTTCGCAATCTCCGCCGCCACGAACTTCTTGTGGCCCTCGGGTTCGATGCGCCCGTCAGTGGCGACGACGGCGCCCAGCGCTTCTTCGCGCTTGATGAAGTCCACATCTTTCAGTGCCAGCTTCAGCGCATCGCTGATCTTCTTGAGCACCGGCGCGGGCGTGCCCTTGGGCGCGTACAGGCCGTGCCAGATCGTCACCTGGAAGTTCTTCAGGCCGGCCTCGTCGAGCGTGGGCAGGTCTTTCAAGAGCGGCGTGGTCAGGCGCTTGGGCGTGGTCACGGCATAGGCCTTGACCTTCTTGGCTTCGATCTGCGGCGAGGTGTTGGTGCTCTGGTCGCACAGCAGGTCGATCTGGCCGCCGATCAGGTCGGTGATGGCGGGCGCCGTGCCCTTGTAGGGCACGGGCGTCATCTCGGTCTTGGTGGCGCTCTGGTAGAGCAGGCCGCACAGGTGCGAGGCCGAGCCGATGCCTGCATTGCCCAGGTTGATCTTGCCCTTGTTGGCGGCGATCCAGGCGGTCAGTTCCTTGTAGTTGGTGGCCGGCAGGCTGGGCTTGGCGATGAGCGTCATGGGCACGTCGTTGACGATGCCCAGGTACTCGAAGTCGGTCTCGACCTTGAACGGCACGTTGCGCACCAGCGTCGGCACGGTCGCCATCGCGATGTGGTTGAGCAGCAGCGTGTAGCCGTCGGGGTTGGCGCGCGCCACCTTGGCCGCGCCGATGGAGCTGCCCGCGCCGGGCACGTTGTCGATGATGACGCTGGCACCGCCCAGCGGCTTGCGCAGCGCCTCGGCCAGATCACGCGCCACGCGGTCGGTCGGGCCGCCGGCCGCGAAGGGCACGACGATGGTCACGGGCTTGCCCGCAGGGAAGTCTTGCGCGTGGGCGCACACGGCAAGGGCCACGGCCGCGAGGGCGAACATTTTTTTCATCAGAGTCTCCGTCAAGGTCAAAAAGAAAAATCAGGGCGCGCGCGAAGGCACGCGGCTTTCGAGCGTCGGGGGTTGCCACTCGGGCTGGATGTGGCAGCCGTTCTTGCCGTCGGTGTCGTAGCGCGGCATGAGCGACGTGCAACGCTGCGCGAGGCTCTGGGGCGTGGGCTTCTCGCCGGTGTCGATCCAGTCGAGCAGCGCGCCGAAGAGCGCGGGGTACTCCGAATCGCTGAGGTAGCTGTGCTCGCGCTCGGCGCTGAAGCTCTGCACCAGATGGCCGCCGGTACCGGCCGCATCGCGGATGCGGCGGTAGGCGTTCTCGAGCTCGACGAACGCCGTAGGGTCGTCGATGGCATGCAGGCCCACGGTGGGCAGCGAGGTGCGGCCCGTCGGTTGGCTGTCGGCCGCGAGCGCGCCCTGGGCCTGCGGGTCGGCTGCGTAGCGCAGCACGCCGGCATTGAGCGCCGCGTCGTCGGTCGAGCCGCTGTAGACCACGCCGATGTTGCCGAAGGGGTTGCGGCCATGCAGGCGTTGCTGCACGAGGTCCTGGAACAGCCACGTCGCCCAGTTGAGGTGGCCGACCAGCGAGCGCTCGGGAATCTTCACGACCGAGAGAATCGTCTTCAGGCGCGCCGCCTGTTCGGGCGTGCGCTGCGCGGCGGGCGTGCCGACGCCGGTGCAGTCCTTGACGCGCGCGGCGAGGTCGGCGCGTGTGAGCTTCGCGTCCATCGGCAGGCCCATCCACAACGGGTACTGCGGCTCGTCGGGCTTCGGGTGGTTGCGGCAGACGTACTGGTAGACCACGCGCAGGTCGAGCCGGAAGTCGTAGGCGCTGTTGCCGCCGCCGAGCACGCCGCTGGTGAGCAGCAGCCCATCGTAGGGCGACTTCGCATCGCCCACGGGCGCATAGAGTTCGGCCGCCTTCGCTGCCACGCCCGCGCCGTAGCTCTGCCCGTGCAGCAGCGTGCGCTTGGGCGTGCCGAAGTGGCGCACGACGATCTGGCGTAGCCGCTCGGTGTCTTCGGCCGCCATCGTCACGCCGTAGCCGCCACGCCGGTAGGTGGAACCGGCCCAGGCATAGCCGGCCTTCACGGTGATGGCCCAGCGTTTCAGGTCTTCTTCGCTGCGCGCGAGCTTGGGCGCGCCCGTCTCGGGCCCGCCGTGCGCGTGCATCACGAGCACGCCGCGCTGCCAGTCTTTGGGAATGGCGATCCAGTAGAACGCGCCCGCGCCGTCTTCACCGGTGTAGCAGTGTGCGGTCTCCGGCACGGGTGACGGGCAGGCCGTGGGCTTGGGCGCGGTGGCGGGTGCCGCGTGCGCGGACAGCAGCGGCGCCGCACCCAGCACAGCGAGGGCGGCCAGTTGCGAGAGGTGTTTTTTCAATGGCGTACTCCGAGGTCCAGCGCGCCGTTCGTTCCATCGGTGGTGACGAAGGCCATCACGCCGCTGTTGAAGATGAAATGGCCCGGTCGGCCGGCACCGGCCTGCGCCACGCCGAGCACTGGCGTGTCGTAGCCCAGCGTGGTGGCCGCACCGCCGAGGTTGAAGGCGGTGCCGGCCACCGTCGCCTCGCGGCTCTCGCCCTTGACGCTGGCCATGGCATAGCTGCCGTCGGCCGCGCCGGACATCAACGTCTGCTGCACCGCCAGCAGGCGCAGGCCCGGCTGGATGACGGTGGCCACGCCGCTGCTGGTGTCGGCTGCCGGCACAGCGGTGGCCACGCGGCGCAGGTACAGCGGCGTCGACACGCCGTTGACCAGCCCGATCACCACCGAGCCGGTGAGCGTGCCGCCGGTGGTCTCGGCGGTGCCGCTCGACGAGGTCGAGGTCGTGTACATGTCGAAGGCGCCGCGCGCCGTGCTGTAGCTGAGGTAGCCCTTCTCGGTGTTCTTGCAGGTCTGGTCGTAGGTCATGAAGCTGTTCGACGCCGGGCTGCGGCAGAACTGGAAGGTGCCCGCATTGCGCAGCCGCCCCGCCGACGAGAACGCCGCCGTGGCCCCGGCGCCGAGCTGCTCCACGCCGGCCGCATTGAAGATCAACGACACCGTGCGGAAGTCCGTCGACGGCGACACATTCTGGAAGGTGTTCTGGAACGCCACCAGCGGCGAGAAGCCGGTGCCGCTCGGCGGGTTCACGCCGCCCAGCAGCACGCCGCCGGCGCCGAAGCTGAACACCACCCCGCTCTCGCCACTCGTGTAGCTGCAACTGCCCTGCGACACGAGCGAGCCGGCGCGCTGCGTACCGACCCGCGTGGGTTCGTGGCTCGCATCGATGGTGACGGTGTAGGCCATGCTGGCCGGGTCGATCTGCACCTGCAGTTCCTCGCCGAAGCTGTTGCCGCCTTTGTAGCGTGTTGCGCTCGCAGGCAGGTTCGGGCAAGCGAGGGGGTCGCCGACCTCGGTCACGCAGCTGAAGTTGACGGCCGCATCGAGGCTGCCGCTGCCGCGGTACTTGGGCCACGATGGAAACTGGCACAGCGGGCGCGTGCGGCCGTAGCTGCCGGCCACGGCGTCCACCGCGACGGGCGTGGCGGGCGCCAGGCCGCCCTCGACCCAGCCTTCGAGCGCCGCGAGCGAGTCCCAGTTGGGAATGAAGCTGCCGGTGCCGTGGCCCATGCCGGGCACGGTGTAGAAGCGCACGTTCTGCGTGACCGCGGCCTGACCCAGCGTGGCAATGAGCTGCTGGTAGTAGTCGATGGTCGAGTTCGGGCTGATCACCTCGTCGGCCAGGCCGTGCAGCATGAGCAGCTTGCCGCCGCGTGCAAAGAAGGGGGCGAGGTTCGGGTCGGTCGCATCGGTGAGCTTCGAGACCTCGGTCACGCGCGCCGCATGCGTGCCCGGGTTCTGCGGATCGAAGGTCAGCGTGTTGAAGTCGGCATCGCGCGTGACGAAGAACTTCACCCACTGGTCGCCCGTGACGTACATGTTGGCATCGGCCGAGGTGGCGGGGTTGCCCGGCACCTTGCGCGTGCCGAGGTCGCGCGTGGTGTACGGGCCCGCCACCAGAGCACCTTCGAGCAGGTTGTAGCCGCCCGCGCGCTTCACGCCGTTGGCGAGCGCATAGCGCGTGAACTCCAGCGGCGACTCGATGGCGTGCACCGTGTCGATCTGCGCGTCCGACAGGCAGGTGTCCGCCGTGTCCGCGCCGTTGGGGCAGCGCAGCGAGGCGAGGATCTGCGTGTTGAGCTGGCGGCAGCTTTCGACGTTGCTCACGAGGTTGTCGAGCGCGCCGTCGAGCTTGTCGCAGGCCTGCATCGCGGCCTTCTGCACCAGCAGCGTCTCGGTGAGGTTGAGCCAGCCCTTGGCGTCGTTGTTGTACAGCGCGCGGCCCACCGCCACGTTCGACAGCCGCGTGCCCGTGTAGTTGAGCGCCGGCTCATTGGCGATCACGCCGTCGTAGTCCTGCGGCCAGCGCTGGATGTAGCCGAGCGCGTCGCGCCCGCCGGTCGAGGTGCCGAGGAAGTAGGCGTGCTTGGGCTTCACGGCATAGCGCGCGAACACCAGCGCCTGTGCCACGTCGCGCGTCTTCTTGAGCGACTGGCCGCCGTAGTTGGCCAGCTGCTCGTCGTTGGCCGCGAACTTCCCGTCGGTGATGCTGCTCGACTGGTGGCCCGAATCGTCGCCGTAGGTGGCGTAGCCCAGCGCCAGCGGCGCGGGCTTGCCGGCGGGGCCGAAGCGGATGACTTCGGTGCCGTCGATGAGCACGCCGTCGAAGCCGCCGCCGCCGAAGTGGATGGTCTTCTGGTTCCACTGCTCGGGCAGGTTGACCGCGAAATTGATGAGCTGCGAGGCCGGGTCCACCGGCGCGATGGTGCCGCGCACGCGGCAGTAATCGCCCAGCGTGTTGCCCGCGTCGCCGGCGGCCACGGGCGTGGCGCTGGTGACGGTGGCGCCCTGCGTGGGCAGGCTGATCAACGCGGCGGGCAGGCTCTTGCCGGCCAGGTCGGCGCAGGCCACGACGGGCAGCACGGGCGGGGGCGGAGTGCCGGGCGGCTCCTCGGCCGGCGGGGTGTTGCCGCTGGCGGGCGGCGGGGTCGGCAGGAAGAAGCCGGGGCTCCCTCCTCCCCCGCTGCCGCCACCGCAGGCGGCCAGGACCAACGACGCGCCGATCAGCGCAACGACGACACGAAACTTCGAGGCAGGGCGCGGTGTGCGCATGGATTTGTCTCCGGCATGCAGCCTCGGTGGGCTGCTTTTTGAACAGGCGGCCGGACGATAGATTCCGTGTGACCTAGGGTCAAATAAAATAACAAGGCCTATTCAATACAAAAAACATATGGACATACGCGCCCTGAGGTACTTCGTGGCCGTGGCCGGCACCGGCCACATGACGCGCGCCGCCGAGCAGCTGGGCATCCAGCAGCCGCCGCTGAGCCTGCAGATCAAGGCGCTGGAGCGCGAGCTGGGCGTGCTGCTGTTCAAGCGCCATCCGCGCGGCGTGGCACTCACCGACGCCGGCCGGCTGTTCCAGGCCGAGGCGCTGCGCATGCTGCAGGACATGGAGGCCATGAAGCAGCGCATGGCACGCGTGGCCCAGGGCCAGACCGGCACGCTCGCGGTCGGCTTCACCAGCTCGGCGGCCGCGCACCGCTTCATGCCCGAGGCGCTGCGCGCGTTCCGCCGCGCGCACCCCGGCGTGGAGCTGCAGCTGCGCGAAGACAACGCCGCCGAACTCACCGAGGCGCTGGCAGCCGGCCGGCTGCACTGCGGCCTGTTGCGCGTGCCGGTGGCGCGGCCCGAGGGGCTGGTGTTCGAGACGCTGCTGCGCGAGCCGGTGTGGGTCGCGATGCCGAGCGACCACCGCTTCGCAACTGCTGCCAATGGCAAGAAGCCGGCGAAGCCACTGTCGCTGTCGAAGCTCTGCGAAGAAGGCATCATCCTCGTGCGCCGCCCGGGCGCGCCCGGCCTCTATGCCGAGCTGCTCGCGCTGTGCCACGCGCAGGGCCTGCGCCCGCGCGTGGTGGCCGAAGTCGATCGCATGATGACCAACCTGAACCTCGTGGCCGCGGGCGTCGGCCTGTCGGTGGTGCCGACCTCGATGACCGGCGTGCACGCGCACGCCATCGCCTACACGCGGCTGGCCGATGGCGGCCAGCTCGACGCGCCGCTCACGCTGGTGTCGCGCGCGGACGAAGACAACCTGCCGGCACGGCACTTCGCGGCGCTGCTGCGCGGGCTGGCCGAGGGGAAGCCCGTCGCATGACCGTGCCGCTGTTGCGCCGCCACTTCCTGCAACGCATCGGCTTCGCGGTGGCGTGCGCGTTGCCGCATCTGTCGCACGCGTCTTTGCCCTGGCCCAGCCGCCCGGTGCGCCTGATCGTCGTCTATCCGCCGGGCGGCGTGAGCGACGGCATGGCGCGTGCGCTGGCCGAGCCGCTGGCGCAGTCGCTGGGCGTGCCGGTGCTCATCGAACACCGCGCCGGCGCGGGCGGCAGTCTGGGCATGGACGCGCTCGCACGCGCCACGCCCGACGGCCACACGCTGGCCTTTTCCGCCATCAGCCCGCTCACCCTGCACCCGCTGCTAGCGCGCGCGCCCTACGACCCGCTGCGCGCCTTCGCGCCCGTGGCCAGCGTGATGCGCACACCGGTGCTCGTCGTCGGCACGCCGGCCTTCGCGGGCCGCGGCTTTGGCGAACTGATCGCGCTGGCGCGCCGCCAGCCGGGCGCGGTGCGCTGGGCCACCTCGGGCGTGGCGACCATCGGCCACATGGTGCTGGCGCAGGTGCGCCTGCAAAGCCGCACCGACATCACGCACATCCCCTACCAGGGCGGTGGTCCGCAGCTCAACGACGCGCTCGGCGGGCAGTTCGAGGTGCTGTCGACCAACGTCGCGGCGCAGCAGCTGCAGTACATCGAGGGCGGCCGGCTGCAGGCGCTGGCCGTCGGTGCGCCCGCGCGCATCGAGGCGCTGCCTGCGGTGCCTACGCTCGCGGAGCTGGGCTACGAGAAGGCGAACCGCGATTCGCTGTTCGGCATCTTCGCGCCGGCGCGTACGCCGGTGGCGGTGGTGCAGCGCCTCAACGCCGAGATCAACCGGCTGCTGCAAGGCGACCCGCTGCGCGCGCGTTTGCGCGAGGCCTACAACCTGCCGGCCGGCGGGAGCATCGACGACTTCGCGCAGGAGATTGCCGCCGACCGGCGGCGCAACCGCGCGCTGGTGGCGGGGGCGCGGGCGCAGTTCGACTAAGGCTGCGCGGCCGTCCAGCCGAAGCCCGCGTACCAGGGGCTGAAGCGCGACGGGCGCTGTTCGATGTCGACCTGCTTCACCGCGCTGGCCAGCGCCGGCGACACGTTGCGCAACGCCGTCACGGTCCATGCGCGGTCGAGCTGCTTGAGCAGGCGGGCCTCGCAGCCGGGGCTCTCGCGCAGGCCGACAGGCGCCAGGCCCAGCTGCACGGCGACATGCCCCTGCGCGGCGGCGCGTTCCCAGAGCACGCGCCGGCGCTCGGAGCCCAGCAGTGTCAGCTGGCGCAGTTCGTACTCGCCGGCCGGCAGCACGCCGGGCACGGCGTTCACCTGCAGGCGCACGTCCTTGCCCAGGCCGTTCCGGTCGGCCCCGAAGAGCCATTCGAAGTGATCGGTGGGCACCTGCGCCTGGATCGCCATCAAGCAGGGCGCGGGCAAGGGTTGCGTGCCCTGCAGCGTCTGGCGCGTGAGCACCATCAGCTCGGCGGTCTTCGACAGCAGCGACAGCGGGACCGGTTCGTGGTCGCCCGCCACGATCCGTGCGTCGATCGCGGGAGGCAGCGCCGGCACGGTGGCCGCGTTGGCCGCATGCGCCAGCACCTGCGGAAACAGCGGGGGCAGCGTCCTGCCGCTGCCGAAGCTCTCGCCCGTGGCGATCTCCAGGCGATCGGCGGTCAGGCGGTAGTAGCTCGGCAGCGTCGCCTTCACGCCGTAGCCGCCGCGGCGCGTGGTGACGCGTTGGTAGAACTCGCGCGATGTGCTCGTCAGCAGCGGCTGCAGTGCGCGCACCAGTTCCTGGCGCTGCGCGTCGCTGACCTCGTTCAGATCGATGCGGATGCGGTTCGACGGGTAGGTGAAGAGCTTGGCCATGCCCCGCTCGAGTTCCGCGGGGTCCGGCGCGCGCGTCACGTAGAGAACGAAGCCGCCCACGAGCGCGACCACGCAGGTCGCCAACGTGAAGTAGCCCGTGAACTTGAAGACACGCCCGGCCGTCGGGGAGCTCATCCGCCGCTCCAGCGCCCCGAAGACCCGCAGCAGGACGACGCCGACGATCACGACGCCGACCATCAGCAGCACCACGGTGGCCGCGTTGAAGGCGAAACTCAGAAAGCCCATGCCGCTGCGTTCAGGCGCAGCGCCCGACAACGCCAAACAACGGGTCAGTCCTCCGCGCGCCAGAGCCGCGGATAGTCGCTCACGAAGCCTTCCGCCGTGACCCCCAGCACCTCCGCATAGTCGAAGCGCTTGGCCTCGTACGCATACGTGCTGTCGCTGCGCCGTTCATAGCGCTGCATCAGCTCGCTGAGCCCGCCGTCTTCCACATCGACCCAGGCCGCTGGCGCATCGGCGCTTTCGCCCGTTGCGAGATTCAGGCGGCGCAGTTGCAGCAGGTTGGTGGCAGGCGTGAAGCCCAGGTCGAGGTCGACGCAGTGCGACATGTCGGACACGGCTTCGTCGTTGAGCTTCCAGTGGCCGTGCGCATCGCGCGTGATCGACAGGTCGATGGCCGACTCGCCGAGCCAGCCGCGCACCGTGCCCCATTGCGTGTGCCAGAGCAGGTCGCAGCGCACGCGGTAGTGCAGCTGCGCGATGCGCCCGCCTTCGGTGCGGAACACCGCGGCGCCGTCGAGCTGCCAGGCCGAGGCGTTGCGTTCGAGGCGACAGGCATCGTGGCCCGGTGCATCGAGCCTGCGCCAGAGGATGGAGGCGACGGTTTGCATATGGCGCGGATCATGGCACCGGCATGCCGCGGGGCGCAAGCGGCATCCCGCAAAATGCCCTGCATGTCGAAAGCCCTTTATCCGTTGCTGTCTACCCTTCTTGCCCTTCTGCCAGTGGGCGCCGGCCATGCGGCCACCGCCTTGAAAGACGGCGACATCATCTTCCACACCTCGCGCTCGGCACAAAGCGTCGCCGTGCAGCGCGCCACCGGCTCGCGCTACAGCCACATGGGCGTCGTGCTGCTGCGAGAGGGCAAACCCTACGTGTTCGAGGCCGTCTCGACGGTGCGCTACACGCCGCTGGCGCAATGGACCGCGCGCGGCAACGGCGGGCGCTACGTGGTGAAGCGGCTGCGCGACGCCGACACGCGGCTCACGCCCGGCGCCGTGGCGCGCCTGCATGCGCGCACCTCGGACTTCGCAGGCCGCCCGTACGACCTGACTTTCGAATGGTCGGATTCGCGCATCTACTGCTCGGAACTGGTGTGGAAGCTCTACGACCGCGCGCTGGGCGTGCGCATCGGCGAGCTGCAGAAGATCCGCAGCTTCAACCTCGGCGACCCAGCGGTGCGCGCCAAGATGCGCGAGCGCTATGGCGACATGGTGCCCATGGACGAGCCGGTGATCTCGCCGGTGGCGATGTTCGACTCGCCGCTCTTGGTGACGGTCGAGTCGCGTTGAACCAGCGCCGCCCCTACTGCACCGCCGCCCGCACGCTGTCGAGAAACTGCTTGGCCGACGTGCCGAAGTCTTCAGGCACGTAGCCGCGCGAGAAGTCGCGCGCAAACGCCGCCTCCAGGTCGTCGTGCGAGCCGATGTAGTCGGCAATCTCGGCACGCAGCGCGGCCAGTTCGGCCTCGGTGCTCGATTCGCGGTACGAGGCCATGATCTCGGCGCCGGTGTCGCCGAAAAGAAGGTCGGCGTCCTGGCCGAAATAGACCGTGGTGAGGTGGTCGATCAATTCGAAGCGCATCGTGGTTCGTGAGGAAAAAGTGTCGGGCCGGCTGGCCGTTGTCCATCTGCATCCGGCGCGTTGCGCGTGCCAATGCACCCTCGTCGTCCCTCTCGGGGGACTGGAATTGCGCCGCATTCTTGCACGCGACACGGGCGCAGGCGAACATGCCGCGAGAGCGAGACAATCGTCACCGTGAGTTCCCAGCCCGCGCCGCCCCCGGCCCCTCCGATCCGCCGCATTGCCCACCTCGACATGGACGCGTTCTACGCGTCCGTCGAGCTGCTGCGCTATCCGCAGCTCAAGGGCCTGCCGGTGGTGATCGGCGGCGGCCGGCGCCGCGTGGACGAGGCGATCCGCGAGCTGCCCGAGGGCGCCACGCTGGCCGACATTCCGATCGAGGCCTTTCCGCGGCTGAAGGACTACACGGGGC
Source organism: Variovorax sp. 54 (assembly GCF_002754375.1). Lineage (NCBI taxonomy): Bacteria > Pseudomonadati > Pseudomonadota > Betaproteobacteria > Burkholderiales > Comamonadaceae > Variovorax > Variovorax sp. 54. Next base: position 4,671,513 of record NZ_PEFF01000001.1, on the reverse strand, counting down.
GCGGCGTGATCACCACCGCCACCTACCCCGCACGGCAGTTCGGCATCGGCTCGGCCATGGGGCTCATGAAGGCCGCCAAGCTGTGCCCGCAGGCACTCATCCTGCCGGTCGACTTCGACGAGTACCGGCGCTTCTCACGCGCCTTCAAGCAGGTCATTCTGGAGGTCGCGCCGCTCATGGAAGACCGCGGCGTGGACGAGGTGTACATCGACTTCACCGACGTGCCCGGCGGCCAGCGCGACGGCGGGCGCTCGCTGGCGCGGCTGATCCAGAAAGCCATCTTCGACGCCACCGGCCTGACCTGCTCCATCGGCGTGGCGCCCAACAAGCTCATCGCCAAAATGGCGAGCGAGTTCGAGAAGCCCAACGGCATCTCGGTGGTCTACGAACACGATCTCGAAACCCGCATCTGGCCCCTGCCCTGCCGCAAGGTGAACGGCATCGGTCCGAAGGCCGACGAAAAACTCAAGCGCTTCGGCATCGAGACCGTGGGCCAGCTCGCGGCACGCGAGCGCGGCTGGCTCATCGACACCTTCGGCAAGGCCACCGGCGCGTGGATGCACGACGTGGCCTGGGGCCGCGACAACCGCCCCGTGGTGACCGAGAGCGAGCCCGTGTCGATGAGCCGCGAAACCACCTTCGAGCGCGACCTGCACGCCGTGCGCGACCGCGCCGAGCTGGGCGCGATCTTCACCCACCTGTGCGAGAAGCTGGCCGAAGACCTGCAGCGCAAAGGCTACGTGGGCAAGACCATCGGCATCAAGCTGCGCTACGACGACTTCAAGATCGCCACGCGCGACCAGACCATCGACCGCTTCACCGACGACGGCAAGACCATCCGCCAGATCGGCGGCCAGTGCCTCAAGCGCGTGCCGCTGGAACGGCCGCTGCGCCTCTTGGGCGTGCGCGTGGGGGCGCTGGCCAAGGCCGGCAGCCCCGAGGCGCTGGCGCCCGCCACAAGCGCCCGCAGCGCGGAGCCGGTGGCGACCACGGCTTCGCTCTTCTGACACCCCCATGGTCCGACGCTGGCTGCGACGCATCGCCTTCACCCTGCTGGGGTTGCTGCTCGCCATCGCGCTGTACGTGGCGGTGGCTTGCGCGCTGGTCTTCTTGCCGGCAAACACGAAGCCACCGACCGAGCCTTCGGCCGTCGAAGCCTGGGTGCTGAGCAACGGTGTGCACACCGACCTGGTGTTTCCGGTGCGCTCGGCCACCGTCGACTGGCAGCAGCTCTTTCCGCTGTCCGACTTCAAGGCGCCGCCGCCCGATGCCGAGTTCGTCGCCATCGGCTGGGGCGACCGCGAGTTCTATCTGCACACGCCGACCTGGGCCGACCTCACGGCGGCGCGCGCCTTCGGGGCGCTGTCGGGCGGCAACCGCTCGCTGCTGCACGTGACCTACCTGCAGCGCGCGCAGCTGCGGCGCGGGGCCTACAAGTTGCCGCTCTCGCAGGCGCAGTACGCGCAGCTCGTGGCCCACGTGCGTTCCACGCTGCCCTCAGGCCACGCGGTGCCGATCGCGGGCGCGCACTACGCGAGCGACGATGCCTTCTACGAAGCCCAGGGCAGCTACCACCTGTTCGAGACCTGCAACACCTGGACCGGTCGCGGCCTGCGGCAGGCGGGCGTCACGGTGAGCCGCTGGACGCCGTTCGACTTCAACGTGACGTGGCATCTGCAGCCGGTGCTGCAGCCCTGACGGTCTTCAGGGCTTGGGCACGCCTGCCGACCACGTGGGCCAGTTCTTCACGATGTGATCGACCACGCGCGTGCCCACCAGCGCGATGTTCTCCACCGTCTCGGCAAAGCCACCCGCCGTCTCGCCCGGTGCCGGGTCCAGGTGCTGCAGCGTGGTTTCCTTCGGGTTGCCCTGGTCGAAGTTGACCGCGCCGCGCAGGCTCATCACGCGGTCGGTGCCGTGGGTGCGCTGGATCACGAGGGTGATGGCGGCGGCTTCCATTTCGGTGATCACGTAGTCGTCGGCGCCGTAGAGCTTGGCGATGTACTGCGCCTGCTTCGACATGCCGGGGCCGTGGAAGAAGGTGTCGCCCGTCATGTGCGTGCCGGTGCCCACGAAGGGGGCGCGGCGTGCGGCGGCATCGGGGTAGCGCAGGCGGTATTTGCGGGCTGATTCCGAATCCTTGAGCGGCGTGTCGGCCGACAGCTTCATGGCCCAGCCGACGAGGTCGGGGTTGAGCTTGAAGCGGCGGTACTCCTCGTAGCCCTTGCGCGGCATGAAGGTGGGTTCGCCGGGCTTGTTCTCTTCGGGCGCCCAGCGATGGCCGAGGTCGTAGTCGACGAGCCAGGTGGCCCAGCTCACCTCGCCGATGGTGCCGCGCTGCGGCGGCGTGCCGGCCACGCCGGAGATCACGTAGTAGGCCTGCGAGAAGTCGAGCTGCGGGTTCAGCAGGATGGCCTGCATCGAGGACGACGAGTTGACCTTGCCCATGCCCAGCACCGCGCCGCACACGCCGTCGGTGTTGCAGTACACCGGCTGCAGTGCGCCGGGCACGGCCATGGGCTTGGCGCCCTTCCAGTAGCGCTCGTACCAGTACTGGAACTCACCGGCGCGGTCGCCGGTGTTCTGGCCGATCTCGAACATGGCGGCGACGAACACCTTCACCTTGATGGGCGGCACCGCGGCCGTGGCCGTGGCCGACGGCGCGCGCGGGTCGGTGGAGGCGCAGGCCGTGGCCAGCAGCGCGACGGCGCCGAGCGACAGCCAGCGGCCGCAGGAAGAGGCCCGAGAGAGAGAAGACAGCGTCATGGGGAAACTCGCGAAAGAGGAGGAAAAGAAAAAAGGAAGCTCAGGCTTCGGTGCCAGCAACCATCGTGCCCGCCGGCCCGCTCACCCCGCGGGGGCCGCCAGCGCGAAGCGCACGCTGTCGGGTGCGATGACCACGGCGTAGCCCATGTCTTCGGCCAGGCTCTGCAGCGCGACGGCGTCGATGGCCAGCGCGCGCGGCGCCCGGTGTGCGTCGAGCACGGCGGACGCACCGCCCGCCTCGCGCGGCCCCGCGCTCAGGCGCAGCCCGTCGGCACCGTCGGCCTCGATGCGGATGGCGCCGGCTTCGTCCACGCCGTCGTGCAGATACCCCAGCGCGCCGAGGAACAGGTAGCGCAGCGCAGCGGCGTTGGGCCGGCGCGGTTCGTCGTCCTGCGGGGCGAGCGCGTCATCGACCTCGAGCGCCACGCCGTGCAGGTCGAAGGCCGAACGCATCAGCGTCATGCATTGCGCCACCAGTGCGCCGCGCGTGATGCCGTCGTCGGTGGTGGCCAGTTCCCAGTCGCGCAGCGAGCGGATCGCGCCCACGAGCTCGGAGACCTGGTTGTCGATGAGGTTCACCCGCTCCTCGCAGGCGGCGGGGTCGACGGGGTCGGCCGCCACCTGGCGCTTGAGCATCAGCACCGCCATGCGGATCACCGAAACGGGTGCTGTCATGTCGTGCCGCAGGGCCGGCAAGGCGCGCGTGAGCAGTTCGTGCCGCACGCCGGCCGCGATCCAGCTGCGTGCGCTGGGTGCGGCCTTCATGCCCGCCTGCCCGCGAAGGGAGTTGCCGGGTGGACACGGCAGGCGGCGCGGGAAATGAAGGGAGGCACGGTCACGGCGGACTTTCTGGATCGAACGGGAGAAGAAGCCTCCGAGTATCGGCCCCGGCCCCGACCGCCGTGTGTAGGAGCCAGCCTACGTCCGCCCGTGGGCCTCAGGGCCGCCGAGCCCGCGCCTGCAGTTCCCGCTTGAGCAGCTTGCCGTTGGCCGTGGTCGGCATCGCGTCGATCACCTCGATGCGCGCGGGCCGCTTGTAGGGCGACAGGTGCTCGACCAGGTGCGCGCGCAGCGCCGCCTCGTCGAGCGACGCGCCGGGGTTCAGCTGGACGAAGGCGACGATCTGCTCGTTGCCGTCGGCCTCGGGCACGCCGACCACGGCGCACAGGTGCACGCCGGCGAAGCGGCCGATCACCGCCTCGACCTCGGCCGGGTACACGTTGAAGCCCGAGCGGATGATCATTTCCTTGAGCCTCCCCACCACGAACAGCGCACCGTCGGCGTCGAAGCGGCCGAGGTCGCCGGTGGCGTACCAGCCGCCCGGGCGCATCACCTGCGCGGTGGCGGCCGCGTCGCGGAAGTAGCCCAGCATCAGGCCCGGGCCGCGCAGCCAGATCTCGCCGGTGTCGCCGGGTGCGGCTTCGGTGCCCTCGGCCGTGACGATGCGCCCCTCGCCGCCCTCGACCACGTAGCCGGCCGAGGTGTCGGCGCGCGGCGCCTCGGTGCGCGTGAGGAACACCGAGCCCGCGTACTCCGACAGGCCGTAGCCGTAATGCAGCGGCTGGCCGAAGCGCCGCTCCACGCGCTGCTTGAGCGCCGGGTCGAGCGGCGCGGAGCCTGTGTACACGTAGCGCAGATTCGGAAAGCGCGGCGCGAGCTGTTGCGCCTCGATGTGCGCCAGCAGCCGCGCGTACATGGTGGGCGGCCCGAGCAGATTCGACACCTGCCCGTGCGCCAGCGCCTCGAGCATGTCGGCCGGCGAGAAGCTGGCGCGCAGCACCAGCGCGGCCCCGCCCGTGAGCGCGGCCATCAGCACGGTGCCGATGCCGAAGATGTGGGTCATCGGCAGGAAGGCGTAGACGCGGTCGTGCGTGTCGAGCGCGCGCACCGCCGCCGACACGCGGCCGAAGTGCAGCAGCCCGCGGTGCGACACCATCACGCCCTTGGGCGTGCCCGAGGTGCCCGACGTGAAGATGATCGCGGCGGCATCGGCCAGCGCCGGGTCGGGCTCGGGGCGGGCGTCGGCGCGCGCGGCGGTGAACATCACGCCGGGCAGCGTGGCCGGCACGGCCGACGCGCGCTGCGCGTGCGTGCGCGCGGCATCGGACGCGTCGGTGGTGAAGCCGCACAGCCGCGCGTCGGCGCGCTCGGCAATGGCCGCGATCTCGCCCGGCGACATGCGCGCGTTGACGCCGCACGACCATGCGCCCACGCGGCTGCAGGCCAGCAGCAGCGCGATGTGGGCCGCACAGTTCTCGGCCACCAGCACCACGCGGTCGGTCGGCCGCACGCCGGCGGCGAGCAGGTCGTTCGCGGCGGTCTCGACCATGGCCTGCAGCGCGCCATACGTCGTGGTGCCCTCAAGTTCGTACAAAAATACCGCGTCCGGCGTGCGGGTGGCGCGGTCTTCGAGCAGGTGATGAATGCGTGATGGCTGCATCGGCTATTCCGCCTCGATGCCCTTGGACGCGCTCGCCCACAGCTTGCGGTCCGACACGCCCTTGGTCGCCAGCACTTCCGGTGCGCCCGTCCAGACGTCGTAGCCCTGCTCGCGCAGGCGGTGCGCGATGTCTTCGCGCGCCAGCATCTTCTGCGCCGCGGCGTTCACGCGCGCGACCAGCGCCGGGTCCATGCGCGCCGGGCCGTACAGGCCGAACCAGCCGCCCACGTCGTAGCCGGGCACGCCCGACTCGATCATGGTCGGCACGTCGGGCAGCATGCGGTTGCGCTGACGTGAAGTAACGGCCAGCGCGCGCAGCTTGCCCGACTGGATGAAGGGCCGCGAGGTCGCGATGATGTCGAACATCATCGGCACGGTGCCGGCCATCACGTCGGCCAGCGCCGGCGCGCTGCCCTTGTACGGCACGTGCGTCAGCTGCAGGCCGCTCATCTTCTCGAGCAGTGCACCGCACAGATGGTTCGATGCGCCCACGCCCGCCGAGCCGTAGAACAGCTTGCCGGGCTTGGCCTTGGCATAGGCCAGCAGCTCGCCCACGTTGCGCACCGGCAGGTCGTTGTTGACCACCAGCACGTTGGTGTAGTCGACCAGCGGCGCCAGGGGCATCAGGTCCTTCATCGGGTCGAAGGGCATGCTGCGCTGCACGTTCGGGTTGATGGTGATGGTCGGGCTCGCGCCGAAGAACAGCATCGCGCCATCGGGCGGCGCCTTGGCGACCGCGTTGCCGCCGAGCGAACCGGCCGCGCCGGGCCGGTTGTCGACGATCACCTGCGTGCCCAGCTCCTGGCCCAGCGCGGGCGCCAGCAGGCGCGCGGCGCCGTCCACCGGCCCGCCGGCGGAATAGCCGACCACCAGCTTGATGAGCGGCGGCAGCGGCTGCTGCTGCGCGAAAGCACGGTGCGGCAGTGCGGCGAGCGCCGCGCTGCCCGCCAGCGCGGCCATGAGCTGGCGGCGAGAAAGTTCGAGGGATTGCATGAGCGTTGTCTCCTTTTTGATCTTCAAACTCGGTTCAAGACGCGGACGACGTGGCTCGTTCGCGAAACACCGCGGAACCGGCTTTGCCGGGCCGCTGGTGTTGCCCCCTGGAAGGGGGTTGGCGTAGCGACACGAAGTGCGCGAAGACTGGGGGTCAGCCTCATACGGGCAAGTCCAAAACTTGCCGCGCGAGGATGTTGCGCTGGATCTCGTTCGTGCCGCCGTAGATCATTGCGGCGGTGGAACCGATGAGCGGCGAGAGCACGTTGAAGCTCTGGCCGTCGAGCACCTGGTCGCCTGCGACCGCGCCCTGCTCTTCGCCGGCCTCGACCAGCAAGGCACCGATGCGGTGGTAGGTCTCGCTGGCCCAGATCTTCAGCAGCGACACCGACGCGGGCAGCGGCTTGCCCGCACGCACGATGTTCGCGAAACCCGTGTACGCGGCCGACAGGTCGAGCACGTCGAGCCGCAGCGCTGCGAAGCGCTGCGCGAACACCGGGTCGGCAAACAGCCGCCGTGCCTGCCCGAGCCGCGCGAGCTGGCCCAGCGCGTACTGCGACTGCTTGGGGCTGCCCAGGAAGATGCGCTCGAAGCCCAGCAGCGCCTTCGCGATCGTCCAGCCGCCGTGCAGCTGGCCCACGAGCTGGTCGGCCGGCACGCGCACGTTGTCGAAGAACACTTCGCAGAACTCGGGCTCGCCCGCCAGCGTGTGAATGGGCCGCACCGTGACGCCCGGCGTGCGCAGGTCGCACAGCAGGAAGCTGATGCCCTCCTGCTTGCGCGCGCCCTTGTCGGTGCGCACGAGCATGAAGATGTGGTTGGCGTCTTGTGCGAGCGTGGTCCAGATCTTCTGGCCGTTGACGACGAAGTGGTCGCCCTGCGCATCGCGCCCCGCCACCGCTTCGGTGCGCAGGCCGGCCAGGTCGGAGCCGGCATTGGGCTCCGAGTAGCCCTGGCACCACACATGCTCACCGCTGAGGATGCGCGGCAGAAAGCGCTGCTGCTGCGCGGGCGTGCCGTGCTGGATGAGCAGCGGGCCGATCATCACGATGCCCTGGTCGGGCGCGCGCGCCACGCCGTGCTGCTCCAGCTCCTCGATCCAGGCGATGAGCTTGTCGGCCGGCAAACCCATGCCGCCGTGCGACTGCGGCCAGGCCGGCGCGATCCAGCCCTGCGCCGAGAGCGTGAGGTACCACTCGCGAATCTCGCTCCAGCGCGCGCGGTGCGAGAGGTAGCGCAACTGCGCCGGATAGCGCTGCTGCAGGAAGCCGCGCACCATGCGGCGGAACTCGGCCTCGGGCACCGTGGCCCAGTCGGTGGTGCGCGCGAGGAACTCGCCATGCCAGGCTGCAGCACCACTCGCAGCAGCTTCGGCTTCGCCAGTCAGCGCGGCATGCCGGCGCTGGTGCGCCGTGGCATTGCCCAGCCATGCCGACAGGCACAGCACGCGCTTGTAGAACAGGCTCAGGTCGCATTCCTGCGTGTAGCCGATGGCCCCGTGCAGCTGCACTGCCGCGCGCGACGCCTGCAGCGCGGCAGCCGTGCAACGTGCGTTGACGCGGCTGGCCTCGGCTTCGAGCCGGTCCGCAGGCAACGTGCCGTCGCCCACCAGCGCGAGCACATCGTTGAGCGTAGCCTGCGCCACTTCGAGGTGAATGAACATGTCGACGCTGCGGTGCTGCAGCGCCTGGAAGCTGCCGATGGCCTTGCCGAACTGCGAGCGCGTGCGCAGGTAGGCCAGCGTCTGCGCCAGCATCGCCTGCCCCGCGCCCAGCAGCTCGGCGGCCTGCAAGATTTGTCCGGCGGCGAGCGCCTGGCGCAACGCCTCCTGCGCGGCCGGCCCGCTGGCCAGCACGGCGTCGGCCGACAGCACGACCTCTTCGAAGCGCAGGTTGGCCGCCTGGCTGCCATCGACCAGCGGCACGAGCGTCTCGCTCACGCCCTCTGTGCCGCGCGGCACCCACAGCAGCACGGCGTCGTCCTCGCCGCGCGCCGACACCAGCCAGCCGCTGGCAGCAGCGCCGGGCAGCACCATGAGTTTTTCGCCCTGCAGCAGCACGCCACCCCCATGACCGGACCGCAACTCGCAGCCGCAGGCCAGCGGCACGGCGCTGAGGTCGCCCGCGCTTTCCTGCCAGGCCAGTGCGGGCAGGCTGCGGCCCGCGACGAGGTCGGCCAGCAAGGCACGCGCGCCGGGCGATTCGAGCCGTGCCAGCAGCAGCGCGCTCAGGCCCGCCACCGCCAGCAGCGGTTCGGGCGCCGCGTGCTCGCCGGCCGCGCGCAGGATTTCTGCAGCGCCGTCGAGCCCCAGCGCGAGGCCGCCGGCCGCCTCGGGCGCCAGCATGCCGGGCCAGCCGAGCGCGGCGATCTCGCCCCAACCCTGGGCCTCGTCGGCCTCCGGACGTTCGGTGCGGGCGCGGCGCCGCGCGGTGGCGCCGCTGCGGGTGAAGTAGTCGAGCGCCGCTTCGCGCACGGCCAGGAGTGAGTCGGAATCCATCGCGCTGTCTGCCTTTTCTTTTCCGTTGCAATGACGAGTCGCAGCGTGCCCGAAGACCCCGCCGCAGGGCATTCGCAATTGCGGAAGGGAGGGTTTGGCAATCACTGAGTGGCCGATCGCGCGCGCGGGGATAGATTTGCGGCCATGACAAAGATCAAGAAATCCCTGCACACCGACCTCGGCCACAGCACGCCCGACAAGATCACCGTGCGCGGGCGCGACCTGCCCTCGGAAATCCTCGGCCACCTCAACCTGGGCGACATGGCCTTCCTGGAGCTGACGGGCCGCATCCCGACGCCGCAGGAATCGGTGACCTTCAACGCCATCGTCGTCACACTGGTGGAACACGGCGTCACGCCGAGCGCGCTGGCCGCGCGGCTCACCTACGCCGGCGCGCCCGAAGCCCTGCAGGCCGCCGTGGCCGCCGGCCTGTGCGGGCTGGGCAGCGTGTTCGTGGGCAGCACCGAAGGCGCCGCGAAGATGCTCTACGAGGCCATTCCCTTCGGCGAGAAGCCGTCGCGTCCGCTGGCCGACATGGCGAAGGACATCGTGGCCGACCACCGCGTACGCAAGCTCATCGTGCCGGGCCTGGGCCATCCGCTGCACAAGCCGATCGACCCGCGCACGCCGCGCCTGTTCCAGATCGCGGCGGAGAACGGGCTCTCCAGCCACTACGTCGCGCTGATGCAGGCGGTGCAGGAAGAGGCCGAGCGCGTGTCGGGCAAGTCGCTGCCGATCAACGCCACGGGCGCCATCGGAGCCATTGCGGCCGAGTTCGGCTTTCCGTGGAAGATCATTCGCGGCTTCGGCGTGATGGCGCGCGCCATCGGCCTCGTGGGCCACATCCTCGAGGAGATCGACGACCCGATGGCCATCGAGATCTGGCAACGCGTCGAAAAAGAAGCAGGCGGCCCCCGCCAGGACTGATGCACATGATGATCGCTACCGACAACCGCTTTCCCGACATCCGCGACGCCGTGCGCGACCTGTGCGCGCAGTTTCCCAACGAGTACTTCCGCAAGGTCGACGAGGCGCGCGGCTACCCCGCCGAGTTCGTCGACGCGCTCACCAAAGCCGGCTGGATGGCCGCGCTGATTCCGCAGGAATACGGCGGCTCGGGCCTGGGCCTGACCGAAGCCTCGGTGATCATGGAAGAGATCAACCGCTGCGGCGGCAACTCGGGCGCCTGCCACGGCCAGATGTACAACATGGGCACGCTGCTGCGCCACGGCAGCGAGGCGCAAAAACGCCAGTACCTGCCGAAGATCGCCAGCGGCGATCTGCGCCTGCAGTCGATGGGCGTGACCGAGCCGACCACCGGCACCGACACCACGAAGATCAAGACCACGGCCGTGAAAAAGGGCGACCGCTACGTCATCAACGGGCAGAAGGTGTGGATCTCGCGCATCCAGCATTCGGACCTGATGATCTTGCTGGCGCGCACCACGCCGCTGGCGGACGTGAAGAAGAAGTCGGAAGGCATGTCGATCTTCATCGTCGACCTGCGCGAGGCCATCGGCAAAGGCATGACAGTGCGCCCCATCCTCAACATGGTGAACCACGAGACCAACGAGCTGTTCTTCGAAAACCTCGAGATCCCGACGGAGAACCTGATCGGCGAAGAAGGCCAGGGCTTCAAGTACATCCTCGATGGCCTGAACGCCGAGCGCACGCTGATCGCGGCCGAGTGCATCGGCGACGGCTACTGGTTCATCGACAAGGTGACGGCCTACACGAAGGACCGCGTGGTGTTCGGCCGCCCCATCGGGCAGAACCAGGGCGTGCAGTTCCCGATTGCCGAAGCCTTCATCGAGACCGAGGCCGCCAACCTGATGCGCTACGAGGCCTGCCGCCTGTTCGACGCGCGCCAGCCCTGCGGCGCGCAGGCCAACATGGCGAAGTACCTCGCGGCCAAGGCGAGCTGGGAGGCGGCCAATGCGTGCCTACAGTTCCACGGCGGCTTCGGCTTTGCGTGCGAATACGACATCGAGCGCAAGTTCCGCGAGACGCGGCTGTACCAGGTGGCGCCGATCTCGACCAACCTCATCCTGAGCTATGTGGCGGAGCACATGCTCGGCCTGCCTCGTTCGTTCTGAAGGACTGCACATGAACGCCATCGACCACCCCAGCAAGGTGCTCGCGACCTTCGCGGCCGAGCTGAAGTTCGCCGACATTCCCGCGCCCGTGCTGCGCCGCACCGAAGACCTGATGCTCGACTGGCTCGGCTCCGTGCTCGCGGCCCGCACCGCGAGGCCGATACGCAGCATCGAGCGCTTCGCGCAAATGATGGGCCCCGCTGAAGGCCCGAGCGAGATCCTCACCTCGCGGCGCACCAGCTCCCCGCTGTTCGCGGCGATGGTCAACGCCGCGGCCTCGCACTACGTGGAGCAGGACGACGTGCACAACGGCTCGGTGTTCCACCCCGCCGCCGTGGTCATCGCGCCCGCACTGGCCGTGGCACAGAGCCTCGGTGCCAGCGGCGCGCAGCTGCTGACGGCCGTGGTCGCGGGCTACGAGGTGGGCATCCGCGTCGGCGAATTTTTGGGCCGGTCGCACTACCGCACCTTCCACACCACGGCGACAGCGGGCACGCTCGCGGCAGCCGCGGCGGTGGGGCGCCTGCTCGACCTGTCGCCGCAGCAGATGCTGCATGCCTTCGGCTCGGCCGGCACGCAGTCGGCCGGTGTGTGGGAATTCCTGCGCGACGCCGCCGACTCGAAGCAGCTGCACTGCGCGCACGCGGCGGCCAGCGGGCTGATGTCGGCCTACCTCGCGCAGGACGGCTTCACGGGCGCGGCCAAGATTCTCGAAGGCGCGCAGGGGCTGGGCGTGGGCATGTCGAGCGACGCCGATCCGGCAAAGCTCACCGACGGCCTCGGCACGCGCTGGACGCTGGCCGAGACCTCGTTCAAGTACCACGCCTCCTGCCGCCACACGCACCCGGCCGCCGACGCGCTGCTGCAGGTGATGGAACAGAACAAGCTCCAACCGGCCGACGTGTCCCGGGTCACGACCCACGTGCACCAGGGCGCCATCGACGTGCTGGGCCGCGTGACGGTGCCCGCCACGGTGCACCAGGGCAAGTTCTCCATGGGCACGGTGCTGGGCCTGATCGCGGTGCACGGCCGCGCGGGCCTGGGCGAGTTCGACCGCGACTTTCTCTCTCCCGAGGTCTCGGCCTTCCGCGAGAAGGTGACGATGGCGCTCGACGACGAGGTCGACACCGCCTACCCCGCGCGCTGGATCGGCAAGGTCAGCGTGCACACGGCCGACGGCCGCACGCTGGCCGGCCGCGTCGACGAGCCCAAGGGCGACCCCGGCAACAGCCTGAGCCGCGCCGAGATCGAGGACAAGATGCAGCGCCTGGCGCACTACGGCGAAGGCGCGACGACCGACGAAGCGAAGGCGCTGTGCGAACGTGTCTGGCAGTTGGCCGGCACGGCCCGCGTGGGGCGCTGGCTTTCTTAGGAGATGTTTGCACCCTGCTCCTGAGGCTAAATTCAATTACTGGCGAATCCGACGGAGAAGATCATGAAAAAAATTCAAACCAACCTCAATCAACGCCCTACCCCAATAAGGCACAGCATAAAACACCTAAACAATATAACTAAAATTAAAAAACACCCCCTCTAAAAATAAGATACCCAACAACCGCGACAGCATAAACACCGAGAGTTGCGATAAAAAACCAAAAAAGACTCGCACGACGAATTCGAGCTTCACGCTCCATTAGCATTTGCATATTGCATCGAGCAATGAGGGGCGCCAATATCAACTCCAGCGTCGCCCTTGACCCAGCATCCAGCGCTTTCATGATTGCAGGCCCGCAGGATTTCAATTCGGATTCTATTTCGCGCTCAAAGTACGGAGAATCAATTCCTCGCCACACCAGAGTACATTCCGACATTCGAGAATCAATTTCCAAAACATCATCCAAAGGCGGCATTAGCTCCGTATCCGCCGACAGCGGATATAAATTCTGAAGTCTCGGAAAAAAAACGGATGAAACTGGAGGAGTATGACTTTTTCTACTGAATTTTGATTTATTCTTTTGAGCATACGCTGACAGGTCTATTTTTGCGCCAACGGATTTTGCGACCACCCCTCGCTGACGGCCAATAGTGGCAATTAAAACAAACTCCACAGGGGACTCGTACTCAAAGACTCCTGCGACGCTAAGTCTTTCAGATTCGCTCATGAAATGACTTTCCATTTAGAAACAAAATCTCTAATATCTTGCATCACTGCAGCGGTATCTGTCGTATTTTTATTGCTATGATTTGAATATGCAAATGTTTTTGAAAGCCCCGATTTCGAATAGTCTTTTGCAAACGCATCAAACCAACTTGATGCCATAGCTGCATCACTCCCGGCCTCCCAAATATCTCGCTTATTCATCAAGAGATAAATTCTCTCAATCGTTCCACGCTGACGCAAAACGGGCTCCATCTGATCCTTGAATTGCTCATGCTCACGAAGTCTTGATGCAATGCAATCACCACTGGAAGAACTGATATTGTGATCAACAAAGACCACTAGATAATCTGCCTTTGCAGCTATTTCAAATTGCTGCATGTATTTCTCACCATCACCATCCAAAAGGGCAACATACTTAGCGGGAGCCCCAGGCAAGGTCATTATTTCCGCGTATATCTTGTTCGTTCTTCGATGGACATGATTTATTTGTTGCGCCGTGCTCAAAAAGGTGCTTTTCCCGGATTGCGTGACCCCAACAACTGCAAGTCGTGGAATTTTTAAGTCCAACGAATCAAGGTCTTCCAGAGAGCATTGACCCCCGATAAATTCAGAAATCGAACGCTTTTTCTCCGGGAAGCTTTGAACAAGGGCCGCGATGAGCGCTCCTACAGTTACAACCCCACCAACTGCCAAGACTGTGGGGGTGGCGAGGACCAATCCCGCTGCCGCTGCCATGCCCGAAACAATCGCGACGCGCCCACTGGTACTTTCAATTTTCTTGCCGAGCCTTCCAGGCCAACTCGCCCAATCTCGCTTGGTCATCTGCGCCCTCTCGTAGTCTTCAAGACTTTTTAGATGTCCGATGCTATTCGATTGAACTCATTCGGCTGAAATGAACTTTGGCGTTTTTCACTTGAAGCATCCAGGCATATCACTGGCCTCGAACAGAACGCAACCTTGTTAGAACAGTTGATAGAGCAAAGATGCGTCGATGCGCAGCGCGAGCTCACTGAAGATCAAGCAGTAGTTCTCGGTCGGCACAAGACCAACCCCTACGCTGTATACAGCCGCGCAGCTCCCAGAAAGAACACCGCGCAGAGCAGACTCAAGCGAACAGCCGTCCCTGCCCCGGTGAGCGCGCATCGAGCCCCGCGGTGCGCACGAGGTCCCAGAAGCCCGCGGGCGAGCTGGACACCACGGGCACCTGCAGGCGCGCCTCGACCTCGCGCACCGCATCGAGCGTGACGAGGCCGCCGCACGAAATGAGGAGGCCGTCGGCACCGGGCTGGTCGTCGAACACCTTCAGGCACAGGTCGACCAGCACCTCAGTCGACACCTGGCCCACGGCCTGCACGTCGGAGATGGCCAGGCCTTCGAGCGCCAGCGGTTCGAAGTCGCTCTGTTCGAGGTAGGTGCGCAGCTGCGTGTTGACCTCGTCGATGTAGGCGGTGGCGACGGCCACGCGCCGCACCTTGAGGTGACGCAGGCCCGCGAGGATGGCGTCGCTCATCGTCGTGCAGGGCAGGCCTGTGGCCTGTTCCATCTCGCGCTTCAGCTGGCGGGTGAAGGCCACGCCGCGAAAGAAGCTCAGCGAGGTGCCCATGAGGGAGACGGCGCTCGCGCCCTCCGCCTTGAGTTCCAGCGCCTTGCCGATGACCGAGTCGATCACCTCGGTGTAGCCGCGCGTGGAGATTTCGCCGAGGCCCAGGCCTTTGGCGCTGAAACGGATGCGGTCGCCGTAGAGCAGCGGGCCGTCGACCGGCACGGCGCCGGCTGCGGGAGGAACGATGAGGCCGAGATGGGGCTGTGTCACCTCAGTTCCCCTCCGCCACGATGCGCTGGTCCGTGATGATGCGTTTCCATCGCGTCGTTTCCTCCGCCATGTCCTTGCCCAGCTGGGCCGGCGTGGCGTAGGCGCGCAGCGTGCCTTGCGCGGCGGCAGCCGTGCCCGTCTCGGGCATGTCGAGCACGGTCTTCACGGCGGCCGAGAGCTTGTCGACCACGTCGTTCGGCGTGCCCGCCGGTGCGAGCAGGAAGATGCGCGGCGCGACGTCGAAGCCCGGCAGCGCTTCGGCCAGCGGTGCCACGCCTTCGGCGCCTTCGAGCTTGGCGTTGTTCAGCAGTGCCAGCGCGCGCAGCTTGCCGGCCTTCGACTGCGCCATGGCAGCGGTGGCGCTCACCACGCCCAGCGGCACCTGGCCGCCGACCACGTCGGGCACGATCTGCGCCGCGCCGCGGTAGGGCACATGCACCACGAACGCACCGGTGGATTGCTTGAGCATCTCGAAGCCCAAGTGCTGCACGGTGCCGACACCCGACGACGCGTAGGAGTAACGACCCGGATGCGCCTTGAGTTCCTTGACGAGCTCGGCGGGCGTCTTGGCCGGAAAGTCGTTGCCCGCGACGATCATCAGCGGCGACACGAAGGCACCGGCCACGGGCTTGAAGCTGGTCAGCGGATCGATCGCGATCTTCGGCTGCAGCAGCTTGGCGATGAGCAAGGCGCTGTCGCCCATCATCAGCGTGTAGCCGTCGGGCGGCGCCTTGGCGACGAGGTCGGCCGCGATGAGGCCGGTGGCGCCGGTGCGGTTTTCGACCAGCACCTGCTGGCCCAGCACCGCAGGCAGGCGCGCGCTGAGCATGCGCGCGACCGCGTCGACACCGCCGCCGGCCGAGTAGCCGACGACGATGCGGATGGGCTTGTCGGGAAACTTCTGCGCCCACGCGGCGGGTGCGGCGGCCAGCAGGCCGGCCAGGGCCAGGGCGGCCTGCAGGGCATGCCGGCGCGATGGCCGCATGGCATCTCTTCTTCTGTCGTTCATCTTGTCTCCGTGGTGGTCGGGATGCGCCGGCCGTCTGCGCGGCCTGGTCGTGGTCGGAAGTGTCGTCGGGTGGCGCTCAGGCCTTGCCTTTCCCGTGCGAGGTCGGCAGCTTCGCGAGCTCGCGCACGCGCTCGGCGTTGGGCGTGAAGCCCAGCCCCGGCGCCTCGGGCAGCGTGAGCCAGCCCTGGTCGGGCACGGGCAGGCCGTCGAAGATCTGCTTGAGCATCTGCACCGCGACGTAGTGGTACTCGACCAGCCCGCCGTTGGACACGCCCGCGTGCAGGTGCATGTTGTGGAAGGGCCAGGCGCCGCCGTTGTCGATCGGCACGTTGAAGGCCGCGGCCATGCCCGCGATCTTCAGGCACTGCGAGTAGCCGCCCGAGATGGTCACGTTGGGCTGCAGCACGTCGGCCGCCTGGTTCACCAGCAGGTCACGAAAGCGGAAGGCCAGGCCCTCGTTCTGCCCGCAGGCCAGCGGAATGCGCGTGCGCGCGCGCAGCTGGGCCATCTGGCGCACGTCGTTCTGCGTGAGCGGCTCCTCGAAGAAGCTGATGCCGTAGGGTTCGATGCGGTGCGCGAGTTCGGTGGCGTGGAACAGGTCGAGGCCGCAGTTGGCATCGACGTACAGCTTCACGTCGGGGCCCACGGCCTCGCGCACGGCGGCCACGCGGCGCACGTCTTCGGCAATGACCTCGTCGAGCGGGCGCGGCTCGTCGCGGCGCGCCAGCGCGTGGTTGCCTACGGTCATCTTCAGGCGATTGAAACCTTGCGACACCCACAGCTTGGCGGCGGCGGCGAGCTGGTCGCGCTCGAAGAAGCCGAAGCCGAAGGTGGCGTACACCGGCACCTTGGCGCGCGCGCCGCCGAACAGGCGCCACAGCGGTTGGCCCAATGCCTTGCCCTTCAGGTCCCACAGCGCGATGTCGAGCGCGGCGATGGTGTGGCTCGCGTAGCCGGTCTGGCCGCGCGGCGAGAGCAGCCAGTAGAGCTTCTCCCACAGCCGCTCGGTGGCCATCGGGTCTTCGCCGATCAGCGCGGGGCCGGCCACTTCGCGCACGGCGGCGGCAATGATTTCTTCTTCGGTGATGGCCGTCATGCCGTGGCCAACGAGGCCGGTGTCGGTCTCGATCTCGGTGAGGCACAGCGACAGCGAGGTCTGCTTGTTCAGGCCGACCACGTCGATGGTCACGGGGATGTTCAGCGGCGTGGCGCTGACGCGGATGATCTTCAAGGGTGTCTCCTTTGGTGTGCCCGCATCTTTGCGCGAGGGCCGCAGGAGAACAATTCGTTTTTGGCGAGTTCGAGCCTTCGCGCGACGCGAAGGCTCGCCGCCCGATGGCCTCCGCTCAGTCGGGACGGCCGAGGTGTTCGAGCACCGAGCGCGCGGCGGCCGTGAGCTCCTGCTGGCGGCGCACGCACAGCAGGTGGCGGCGCAGCGCCCAGGGCGCGTCGAGCTTGAGGCAGCGCAGCTTGAGAATCTGCAGCTGCGGCAGGATGGCCGCATAGGGCAGCACGCCGATGCCCACGCCCTGCTCCACCATGCGACAGACCATGTCGAAGCTGCCCACCTGCATGCGCACCTTGAGCGGCACCTGCGCCTCGAGCGCGGCGGCCAGCAGCACGCGGTGCAGCGCCGTGCCTTCGCGCACCACGATATGGTCGTGGCGCAGCACCTCCGCCACGTCGATGCGCTTGCGGCGCGCCAGCGGGTGGTCGCGCGCGACCACCACGGCCAGTTCGTCGGTGCGGTAGGGCAGGCATTCGAGGCCGTCGGCGGGCGTCTGGCCCTCGATCACGCCGATGTCGGCGAGGCCGGCCTGCACGGCCTTCACCACCTCGGTGCTGGCGCGCTCCTGCAGGTCGATCTTGAGCACCGGGTGCAGGCGCAGGAACGAGCCGATCTGCGCCGGCAAAAACTGCGCGATGGTCGAGGCGTTGGCCGTGATGCTGACCACGCCCGCCACGCCGTTCTGGAAATCGTCGAGCTCGGCGCCGAGCCGGTCCATGGCCGACAGCACGGCGCGCGCATGCAGCAGCAGCCCATGGCCGGCCGAGGTGAGCGTGACGCCGCGCGCATGGCGCACCAGCAGCGGCAGCCGGGCGCGGGCTTCGAGGTCGGAGATGCGCTTGCTCGCGGCCGCCAGCGCGATGTGGCAGCGCTTGGCGCCTTCGCTGATGCTGCCGTGGTCGGACACGGCCACGAACAAGCGCAGCGATTTCAGGTCGGCGGACATGGCCGGTCGCGCCTCAGGCCAGGGTGAGGTGGTCGAACAGCTCGCGCGCGGAAGCCGGCAGCTGCTCGCGGTTGCGCGCGATGAGCTTGAGCTCGCGCTCGGCCCAGGCGTCGCTGAGCGCCACGGTCGAGATGCGCATGGCCATCGACAGCCGGTGCGCCGACGACGAGGGCAGCACGCCGACGCCCACGCCGGCTTCGATCATCAGGCAGATGGCCTCGAAGCTGCTGACCTGGATGCGCGGGTTGAAGCCGCGCCCCGCGAGTTCGGCGCGGCGCTGCAGAAAGCGGTGGATCGCGCTGCCGTGGTGCAGGCCCACGTGCTGCTCATCGAGCGTGTCGGCAAAGGCCACCGACGACGCGCCCGCCAGCGGGTGCGTGGGCGGCACCACCAGCACGAGCTGATTGCGCCCGAAGGGGCGCGCATCGAACTCGCCGGTATGCACGTCGCCCGCGAGGATGCCGATGTCGGCCTCGCCGTCGGCCACGGCGCGCACGATTTCTTCGCTCAGGTACTCGCGCAGATCGACCTGCACGGCCGGGTGCTGCGTGAGAAAGCCCGCGAGCTTCTGCGGCAGGTACTCGGTGATCGAGGTGGTGTTGGCGAACACGCGCACATGGCCCTTGATGCCCTTGCCGAAGTCCTGCATGTCGCAGCGCAGGTGCTCCATCTGCTGCATCACG
Source organism: Variovorax sp. 54 (assembly GCF_002754375.1). Taxonomy (NCBI): domain Bacteria; kingdom Pseudomonadati; phylum Pseudomonadota; class Betaproteobacteria; order Burkholderiales; family Comamonadaceae; genus Variovorax; species Variovorax sp. 54. The sequence goes on along the minus strand of NZ_PEFF01000001.1, from coordinate 4,652,881 downwards.
CGCTTGGCGTGGTACAGCACCGCCTGCCCCGCCGCCGTGAGGCTCACGCCCTGCGCGCTGCGGTGCAGCAGCTTGCCGCCCACCGCCTCTTCCATCTGCTTGATGCGCGTGGACGCCGCGGCCAGCGAGATGCAGGCCTTCTCGGCGCCGCGCGTGAGGCTGCGCGCGTCCGCCACGTAGACGAACAGTTTCAGGTCGAACAGGTCGAAGTGCAGGTTCACCGGGCGGGCACGAAGGAAGCGGGAGGAACGCGCATTGTCCGGCGAACGGCGCCGCCCGCAGCCGCTTGCGGGTTTGTCCTCATGCCCTCAGACCGGGTCCCAGCTGAACACGTCGGCCGAGCGGTCCAGCGGGAAGAAACTGGCGCGCATCGCGGGCATGGCGTGCTCGGCAATGCTCTCGGGCGTCCAGCCTTCGGAGCGGTGCACGGAGCGCACCGGGCGCGGCTGGCTGATGAGCGAAATCTCGTTGTTGCGCACCGAGAAGATCTGCCCGTTGACCGCAGCCGCCGCATCGCTCGCCAGGTACACCGCGAGCGGTGCCACCTTGGCGGGCGTCATCTGCTTGATCTTGTCGACGCGCGCGCGCTGCTCGTCGGTGTCGGTCGGAATGGCGCCGATCATGCGGCTCCAGGCGAAGGGCGCGATGCAGTTGGAGCGCACGTTGAACTTGAGCATGTCGAGCGCGATGGACTTCGACAGCGCCGCGATGCCGAGCTTGGCCGCCGCGTAGTTGGCCTGGCCGAAGTTGCCGATCAGGCCCGAGGTGGAGGTCATGTGCACCAGCGCACCCGCGTTCTGTTCCTTGAAGTGCGTCGCGGCCGCGCGGCTCACGAAGTAGGCGCCGTACAGGTGCACCTTGATCACCGCGTCCCACTCGTCGACCGACATCTTGTGAAAGAACCGGTCGCGCAGGATGCCCGCGTTGTTGACCACCGCGTCGATGCGCCCGAAGCTGTCGACCGCACATTCCACGATGCGCCCCGCGCTCGCGGCATCGGCCACGCTGTCGGTGTTGGGCACCGCCTCACCACCCGCCGCACGGATCTCTTCGACCACCTGCTGCGCCGGCCCGGCACTGCCGCCCTCGCCGTCGAGCCCCGCGCCGATGTCGTTGACCACTACCTTCGCGCCATGCCGCGCCATCGCCAGTGCAATGTCCCGCCCGATGCCGCCGCCAGCGCCGGTGACGACGATCACTTTTCCTTCAACCATGTGTCTTGCCTCTGCTTCGGATGTTCGTTCGCCCGCGAGCTCGCGGGGGAATTTCAGAATGCCACAGGCGAGGCAGGCGCGGGTTTGGGGTTTCCGAAGAGGGGCTTAAGCGGCGGCGCGAGGGCCGACTGCTTACTGCCGCGCCGTGCGGATGTTCGGCGGCAGCGTCTGCGGCCAGCTCGTGCGGAACGGGTTGATGTCCAGCCCGCCGCGCCGCGTGTAGCGCGCGTACACCGCGAGCTTGGTCGGCTTGCAGCGGCTCCAGATGTCCGTGAACATGCGCTCGGCGCAGGGCTCGTGGAACTCGTTGTGGTTGCGAAAACTCACGATGTACGCCAGCAGGCCGGCTTGGTCGATGGGCGGGCCGCTGTAGCGGATCTGCACGCTGCCCCAGTCGGGCTGGCCGGTGACGAGGCAGTTGCTCTTGAGCAGCCGGCTGGTGAGGGTTTCGTTCACGTGCACCTGCGTCGTGTCGCTGCTCAGCAGCTCGGGCGCGGGTTGGTAGTGGGTGCATTCGATGTCGAGTCGGTCGAGGTCGAGGCCGTCGATCTCGTGCACCGGCTCGCGGTCGAAGAGGTCGGGTGTGAGCAGTTTCACGCCGATGCCGGCCGACTGGTCGCTGCCGCGCCATGCGGCTTCGGCGAGGTCGGTGCGCAGGTGTTCGCGCACGGCATCGATGCTGGCGAAGGTGCTGTTGTTGAAGCTGTTGAGGTACAGCTTGAACGACTTGCTCTCGATGATGTTCGGCGTTTCGCACGGAATGGTGAAGTGCGCGATGGCCACCTGCGGCTTGCCGCGCGGGTTCAGCCAGCTCAGCTCGAAGGCGGTCCAGAGGTCGGCGCCGAAGAAGGGCAAGGCGCCGGCCTGGATGCCCATGGCCTCGCGCTGCGTGGCGCGTGCGATGGGGAACAGCAGGCTCGGGTCGTACTTGTCGGCGTAGGCCGAGGCGCGGCCGAGCTGCGATTGCTCGGGGGTGTTGGCGTTGGGGTTGGTCGGGTCGTGGCTCATGGGGCGGTTCCGGCATCCGCCGCGTGTGCGAACGGAGCGATGTGGTGGGCGAGGATCGTGCAGACCTCGGGCGGCAGGTCGTGGCCCATGCCGGGTATGGCAGTGAAGGTCGCGCCGGGGATGCGGCGGGCGGTGTCCTGCCCGCAGGCGATGGGCACGAGCGCGTCGGCGTCGCCGTGCAGCACCAGCGTCGGTCGCTGGATGCGGGCCAGCACCTGGGGCCGGTCGTCGTCGGCGCCGATGGCCAGCATCTGGCGCATCAGGCCGGCCGGGTGGTAGGCGCGGCGCATGCTGAAGGTGAGGCGCGCGGCCAGTTGTTCGTCGGTCTGCGGGTAGGCCGGGCTCTGGATGAGCCGCAGCAGCTTGATGCTGTGCGCGACCAGCGCGGCCTCCTCGTGGCTGCGCGGGCGCCGCATGAGCATGGCGCCGACCTCGCGGCGCGGGCCCGGCAGGCCGCGCGCACCGCTGGAGCTCATGATGCTCACGAGGCTGGCGGTGCGCTCGGGCGCGGTGGCGGCGATGCGCTGCGCGATCATGCCGCCCATCGAGGCGCCGACGATGTGGGCACGGGCGATGCCCAGTGCGTCGAGCACGCCGAGCGAATCGAGCGCCATGTCCTGCAGGGTGTAGGCGCTGCGCACCTTCAGGCCGATCCGGTGACGGATGGTTTCCCACACGAGGTTGCCGGTGCCGAGGTGGTCGAAGCCCTGGCTCAGGCCGATGTCGCGGTTGTCGTGGCGCACCACGCGAAAGCCGGCATCGACCAGCTGCTGCACGAACGCGTCGGGCCAGGCGACCAGTTGCATGCCCAGCCCCATGATCAGCAGGATGACGGGGCGGCCTTCGCCGCCGGTGTCGTCGACTTCGATCTGCAGGCCGTTGGCGGTGACTTTCATCGGTTCCCTGTTTTCTTGCTGCTACTTGAATTCGCGCTCGCGCAGCCACTTGGTGGCGACCCATTTCTCGCCCGCCAGCACCGGCGCGCCGCCGTGCAGCGTGCGGGTGGCGGGGTCGGGCCGGTCGTAGCTGAAGAACACACCGGTGCCGCGCACCGGGGCCACTTCGAGCCCGATGTCGGGGAAGGTGGTGGCACCGCCCTGCTCGGGCTCCTGCAGGTACATCACGAGCGTGGCGACGCGCTGGCCGCCGCGCTTGAGGATGGTGGGCGTGCCGGGCTCGTGCGGGTCGAAGTAGTCGTAGTGCGGGCGGTACTGCGCGCCGGGCGCGTAGCGCAGGATCTGCAGGCCCTCGCCGTATTCGAGCGGCCAGCGCAGCAACATGGCCAGGCGCTGTTCGAGGCGCGCGACGATCTCGTTCTCGCCGCGCTCGAAGAACATGCCGTCGCTGGTGCGGTCGACGTTGAGCACCTCGCCGCCGGTGCGGGTCTCGACGGTGAGCGAGCGGGCCAGCCGCACGCGGGCGGCGGCGATCAGGCCTTCGCATTCCTCGGCCGACAGCAGGTTGCCGAACACCACGACGCGCGGATGCCGCACGGTCTGCAGCACCTGCACGCGGCGGTCGCCGGCCTCGATGTACAGCGGCGCGCCGTCCAGGTCGGGGCCGGGCATCTCGGTGCGGGTCGGCGCCAGGGCCACCTCGGCCTCGGCCTGGGGGAAGCCGGCCTCGAGCTGGGCCAGTGCCGCGTCGGTGGCCGAGTCGTGCCAGCCGGCCTCGCGCATCGACATGCGCAGTGCGGGCACTGAATGGCCGGCCGCGAGCTGGGCCACCAGCCATTCGCGCAATTCCGGACTGATCGCTTGGGACATCAGACTTTCCTTCTGAACACCAGCCTTTCGGCTGTCGACACGTTTGCGTCGAAACCATAACCCTCGAGATCGAATTTTTCCAGCGCCTTGGGCGTGGCCGCCTGGTGCAGCACGGCCCAGCGCGCCAGCAGGCCGCGGGCGCGCTTGGCGAAGAAGCTCACGATCTTGTACTTGTCGCCCTTCCATTCCTGGAACACGCATTCGACCACGCGCGCCTTGAGCACTTTCTGGTCGACCGACTTGAAGTACTCCTGCGAGGCCACGTTGATGACGACCGGCGTGCGGTCGGCCGCCAGGCGCTCGTTCAAATGCTCGGCGATGCGCGAGCCCCAGAAGGCGTACAGGTCCTTGCCGTGGCGGTTGGCCAGCGCAGTGCCCATTTCGAGCCGGTAGGGCTGCAGGCGGTCGAGCGGGCGCAGCAGGCCGTACAGGCCGCTGAGGATGCCGACGTGGTCCTGCGCCCAGGCGAGCTGGGCGGGCGTGAGGCTGCGGGCGTCGAAGCCGCCGTAGACGTCGCCATCGAAGGCAAAGGCGGCCTGGCGGGCGTTCTTCTCGGTGCTCTTGGACGACCAGGCGGCGTAGCGGGCCACGTTGAGGGCCGAGAGCTTGTCCGACAGGTGCATCAGTTCGGCGATGTCCTGGGGCGACTTCTCGCGCAGCAGCTTGATGAGTTCGGCCGAGGGGCCGCGCGGGGCTTCGAAATGGGGCTGGGTGGCGGGGGTTTCGGAAGGGACGGGGGTGTCGTAGTCGAGCGACTTTGCAGGGGAAAGCAGGAACAGCATCGGTCGATTATGTGGGGCTGGGGTTACCCCGGGCCGCGCCGGTAAAATCCCGGGCAATCCCACCTTGTCACCAACGGCACCCGAGGGTGCCGTTTTGCATTCCCCATGAGCGAACCTACCTCCCAGCCCGGCCTCGAGAGCCTCTCCAAATCGTTCGAACCCGCCGCCATCGAGGCGCACTGGGGCCCGGAATGGGAGCAGCGCGGCTACGCCAAGGCGGGTTTCCGCGGCACGCAGCAGCCCAAGGAAGGCGCCGAGTCGTTCGCGATCCAGCTGCCGCCGCCCAACGTCACGGGCACGTTGCACATGGGCCATGCGTTCAACCAGACGATCATGGACAGCCTCACGCGCTACCACCGCATGAAGGGCGCCAACACGCTGTGGGTGCCGGGCACCGACCACGCGGGCATCGCCACCCAGATCGTGGTGGAGCGCCAGCTGCAGGAGCAGAAGGTCAGCCGCCACGACCTGGGCCGCAAGAACTTCGTGGCGCGCGTGTGGGAGTGGAAGGAAAAGTCGGGCAGCACCATCACCGAGCAGATGCGCCGCATGGGCGACACGGTCGACTGGAGCCGCGAATACTTCACGATGGACGACGACCTGTCCAAGGTGGTCACGCACACCTTCGTGAAGCTCTATGAAGAAGGCCTGATCTACCGCGGCAAGCGCCTCGTGAACTGGGACCCGACGCTCAAAACCGCAGTGAGCGACCTTGAAGTCGAGAGCGAAGAAGAAGACGGCTCGCTCTGGCACATCGCCTATCCGCTCGAAGACGGCAGCGGCACGCTCACGGTGGCCACCACGCGCCCCGAGACCATGCTCGGCGACACGGCCGTGATGGTCCACCCCGAAGACGAACGCTACAAGCACCTGATCGGCCAGCGCGTGAAACTACCGCTGGTGAACCGGCTGATCCCGATCATTGCCGACGACTACGTCGACAAGGAATTCGGAACCGGCGTGGTGAAGGTCACACCTGCACACGACCACAACGACTATGCAGTGGGTCTACGGCACAACCTGCCGATTGTTCCGATCTTGAATGCCGAAGCCTGCATCATTCCGGCACCTATGGCGGACGCCGGTGGAATGCAAGAAACGCAACGCCAGTTCGCTGCCGGGAAGTCCACAGTCGTATTGGGTGCCGACTCGGCGGTAGTCATCGCACAGCAAGCAATTCCCACGAAGTATCGGGGGCTTGATCGCTTCTTGGCCCGCAAATTAGTCGTTGCCGACCTTGATGACCTTGGCCTGCTGATTGAGACGAAGAAGCACAAGCTGATGGTGCCGCGTTGCGCGCGGACAGGCGCCATCGTCGAGCCCATGCTCACCGACCAGTGGTACGTGGCCATGACGCGCCCCGGCGCCGACGGCCAATCGATCGCACAGAAGGCCATCGACGTGGTGAAGTCGGGCGAGGTGCGCTTCGTGCCCGAGAACTGGGTCAACACCTACAACCACTGGATGGAGAACATCCAGGACTGGACGATCTCGCGCCAGCTCTGGTGGGGCCACCAGATTCCCGCCTGGTACGACGAAGACGGCACGGTGTACGTGGCCGAGACCGAAGCCGAGGCGCAGGCCAAGGCACCGGGCAAGACGCTGACCCGCGACGAAGACGTGCTCGACACCTGGTATTCGTCGGCGCTGGTGCCCTTCTCGTCGCTGGGCTGGCCCGAGAAGACGCAGGACCTGGCGCTGTACCTGCCCTCGACCGTGCTCGTGACGGGCTACGACATCATCTTCTTCTGGGTCGCCCGGATGATCATGATGACCAAGCACTTCATGGGCACGGTGCCGTTCAAGGACGTGTACATCCACGGCCTGGTGCGCGACGCGCAGGGCAAGAAGATGAGCAAGTCGGAAGGCAACGTGCTCGACCCGGTCGATTTGATCGACGGCATCGAGTTGCCCCAGCTGCTCGACAAGCGCACGCAGGGCCTGCGCAAGCCCGAGACCGCACCGGCGGTGCGCAAGAACACGCAGAAGGAATTCCCGGACGGCATTCCGGCCTTCGGCGCCGATGCGCTGCGCTTCACCTTTGCCTCGCTGGCTTCGCTCGGCCGCAGCATCAACTTCGACTCGAAGCGCTGCGAGGGCTATCGCAACTTCTGCAACAAGCTGTGGAACGCCACGCGCTTCGTGCTGATGAACTGCGAAGGCCAGGACTGCGGCCTGCTCGAACACACCAAGGAAGACTGCAAGGTCGGCGGCAAGGCCCACGGCTACCTGAAGTTCAGCCGCGCTGATTTCTGGATCGTCTCGCAGCTGCAGCGCGTCGAAGCCGAAGTGGCCAAGGGCTTCGAGGAATACCGCCTGGACAACGTGGCCAACGCGATCTACCAGTTCGCCTGGGACGAGTTCTGCGACTGGTACCTCGAAATTGCCAAGGTGCAGATCCAGACCGGCGACGACGCGCAAAAGCGCGCCACCCGCCGCACGCTGATCCGCGTGCTCGAGGCGCTGCTGCGCCTGGCACACCCGATCATTCCGTTCATCACCGAAGAACTCTGGCAGAAGGTCTCGAAGGTCGCGGGCCGTGAAGGCGCATCGATCATGATCGCGGCCTATCCGCAGAGCCAGCCCGAGAAGATCGACGAAGCCGCCGAGGCGCACGTGGCGCGCCTGAAGGCGCTGGTCGACGCCTGCCGCACGCTGCGCGGCGAGATGAACGTGTCGCCCGCGACGCGCCTGCCGCTGTACGCGGTGGCCGACGACGCCGAAGGCGCGGCCTTCCTGCGCGACGCGGCCCCGGTGCTGCAGGCGCTGGCCAAGCTCAAGGAAGTGAAGGTGTTCGACGACGAAGCCTCGTGGCAGGCTGCCGCCGAAGCAGCGCCCGTGGCTGTCGTGGGTGCCACGCGCCTGTGCCTGCACATGGAGATCGACAAGGCGGCCGAGAAGCTGCGCATCGGCAAGGAAATTGCACGCATCGAGGGCGAGATCGCCAAGGTGCACGGCAAGCTCGGCAACGAGGCCTTCGTGGCCAAGGCGCCGCCCGCCGTGATCGAACAGGAGCGCACGCGCCTGGCCGATTTCACCGCCACGCTGGAGCGCCTGCGCGACCAGCTTGTACGCCTCGGCTGACAGACGAGGCCGGAGTGGGGGCTTAGGATGCGGTTGCAGGCTTCGCGCTGCATCCTCTCCCAACCCTCTCTTTTCCTCTTTGAAACGACACTGAACCGCCCATGTCCACTTCTTCCCCGACACGCATCCGCAAGGCCGTATTCCCTGTTGCAGGCTTCGGCACCCGCTTTCTGCCCGCCACCAAGGCGCAGCCGAAGGAAATGCTGCCGGTCGTCGACAAGCCGCTGATCCAGTACGCCGTCGAAGAAGCCTATGCCGCGGGCATCCGCGACATGATTTTTGTGACCGGGCGCAACAAGCGTGCGATCGAAGACCACTACGACACCGCCTACGAGCTCGAAAGCCAGCTCGAAGCCAGCGGCAAGCACGCGCTGCTCGAAATCGCCCGCTCGGTGTCGCCCGACGACATGACCTGCTCGTACGTGCGCCAGCCGCGCATGCTGGGCCTGGGCCACGCGGTGCTGTGCGCCGAACACTTGGTGGGCAACGAGCCCTTCGCCGTGCTGCTGGCCGACGACCTGATGGTCGGCCCTGCTGGTGGCCTGCCGGTGCTGGCACAGATGACCGAAGCCTTCGCACGCCTGGGCGCCTCGGTGCTGGCCGTGCAGGAAGTGCCGCTCGAACACGTCAAGCGCTACGGCATCGTGGCCGGCGAGACCGTGGAAGAGGGCCTCGTGAAGGTCAACCGCATGGTCGAGAAGCCCAAGCCCGAAGACGCGCCCTCGCGCCTGGGCGTGGCCGGCCGCTACATCCTCACGCCCGGCGTGTTCGACGAGATCCGCAACCAGCCCAAGGGCGCGGGTGGCGAGATCCAGCTCACCGACGGCATCGCCGCGCTGATGAAGAAGGAATCGGTCTACGCCTATGCGTACAAGGGCGTCCGCTACGACTGCGGCAGCAAGGAAGGCTTCCTGCAGGCTTCGGTGGAACTGGCGCTGGCGCACCCCGAAGTGGGCGAGCAGTTCCGCGAATACCTCAAGAGCCTGAAGCTCTGAGAGCGCTCAGAAGCACCAACGAAAAGGGGCCGCGAGGCCCCTTTCCTTTTGTCGGTCGCTGACGCTAGCGCCGCTTCAGCACATGGATGAAGTCGCTGCCCACGGTCTCCTGCGCCATCAGCTCGTTGCCCGTCTGGCGCGCAAAAGCCTGGAAGTCGCGCACCGAGCCCGGGTCGGTCGACACCACCTTCAGCAGCTGGCCGCTCGCCATGTCGTTGAGCGATTTTTTCGCCTTCAGGATCGGCAGCGGGCAGTTGAGGCCGCGCGTGTCGATTTCGCGGTCAACTTGCATTGCCAGGCTCCGGCGGCAGGTTCAGGCCGCGGCGACGCTCTTCGTTTTCCGCAGCGGTGAAGAACACGGGCTCGTGGCCGCGCGTGCGCAGCCAGTCGGCCAGCGCATAGCCGGTGCCGGCGGGCCAGCACCGCAGGTCGGGCAGGTCGTAGAGGCGGTAGTCCACCAGCTCGGGCGAGAGCTTCACCTCGCCGTCGGCCACCACGTGGTACGCGATGATGATCTGGTTCATGCGCTGGAAGTCGTAGGCGCCGACGAGCTTCGTCGCGCTCACGTCGAGGTTGGTTTCTTCCTTGACCTCGCGTGCGATGCCCTCCTCGGGCGTCTCGCCGGCTTCCATGAAGCCGGTGATGAGCGCAAACATCTTGCCCGGCCAGGCCGCGTTGCGCGCCAGCAGCACCTGGCCTCGGTACTCGACGATGGCCGCGAGCACGGGCGTGGGGTTGTTCCAATGCGTGTGGCCGCAATTGGGGCAGCGCAGGCGCTCCTTGGGACCGCCGTCTTCCATGAGCGCGATCCATTCGAGCGGGGTGGCGCAGGCCTGGCAAAACTTGGGGTGGGGCATGGGGAAGTCTCTGTTCTTTTTCTCAAGGCTTGCGGCGCCCGATGAAGGCGCCGCAGCAGGATGACGGAATCAGGCGGGGAAAACGCCCGTCGACAGGTAGCGGTCGCCGCGGTCGCAGACCACGAAGACGATGGTGGCGTTCTCGACCTTCTTCGACACCTCGATGGCCGCCCACAGGGCGCCGGCCGCCGAGATGCCGCCGAAGATGCCCTCTTCGCGCGCGAGGCGCCGGCACATTTCCTCGGCGTCGTCCTGGGTCACGCTGATTTCTTCGTCGACGCAGCTCGGGTCGTAGATCTTCGGCAGGTATTCAGTGGGCCACTTGCGGATGCCCGGAATGCGCGAGCCTTCGGCCGGCTGCGCACCGACGATGCGCACCGCCGGGTTCTTTTCCTTCAGGTAGCGCGAAACACCGGTGATGGTGCCCGTGGTGCCCATGGCGCTCACGAAGTGGGTGATCTTGCCTTGCGTGTCGGTCCAGATCTCGGGGCCGGTGGTCTCGTAGTGGATGCGCGGGTTGTCGGGGTTGGCGAACTGGTCGAGCACGCGGCCCTTGCCTTGGCCAACCATCTGCTCGGCCAGGTCGCGCGCGTATTCCATGCCGCCGCTCTTGGGCGTGAGCACGAGTTCGGCGCCGAAGGCCTTCATGGTCTGGGCGCGCTCCACGGAGAGGTCCTCCGGCATGATCAGCACCATGCGGTAGCCCTTGATGGCCGCGGCCATCGCCAGCGCGATGCCGGTGTTGCCCGAGGTGGCCTCGATCAGCGTGTCGCCGGGCTTGATTTCACCGCGTTCCTCGGCCCGCTTGATCATCGACAGCGCCGGCCGGTCCTTCACCGAACCCGCCGGATTGTTGCCTTCGAGCTTGCCCAGAATCACGTTGCCGCGCTTGGCGTTTTCCGCGGCGTGGATGCGTTGCAGGGCAACCAGGGGGGTCTTGCCGATGGCGTCTTCGATCGTCGGATAATTCATGCCAGCCACTGTGCCATAATTTTGGGCTTCCTTCCGGATGTGCCCGGGTGGTGAAATTGGTAGACGCAGGGGACTCAAAATCCCCCACCGAAAGGTGTGCCGGTTCGATTCCGGCCCCGGGCACCATGAGACGACGCCGTCTCACCCCCCATCAAGAAACCCGCTCGCTTCATCGGCGCAGCGGGTTTTTCTTTGCTTCGAGCCCTCTCGGGCCGGCAGCGCCCGCCCTAGCCAAGAACGCCGGCGAGCTTCACCTGGAGCGACAAAGCAGCCCGGTGAAGCAGCTCGAACTCGTCGTCCGGCAGCGGCACGGCCGTGAAGTTGAAGTGGCACAAGGTGCCGGCGACCGCGCCTGCGGGGTTCAACAACGGAACGCCGTGGTAGCTGATGGTGTAGTCCCGCCCGGGATGCGTTGCAAAGCGCTCGTCCGCACTCGAGTCATCGGTCCGGAACCATCCGTCCCGCAACACGAAGGGGCAGATGCTCGCTTCGAAGGGAACGATGGCAATGTTCTCGGGGATCAGCTCGCCTTGCTTGTCATGCAGATAGAGGCTCGTGACCAGGTCGGAGCGGATCTTGTAGATCCCGGTGTACCGATGCGGCACACGCGCATTCAAGTAGGCGAGGACCGCCTGCGCGCCTTGATCGGCAAGCAACGTTTCAATTGTTTTTGGCATACGTTTCATTCGCTTCGACGGGTTCGATCTGGCACCCGTCCTGCCATCGTACGCTCGGCCCGGTCTGCGATGCCGACCCCGGGTACCCGCCTCCGTCAGCCCGCCTGCGCGGTCTTCAACGCCGCCACCGCACGAATCTCCACCCGCAGCGTCGGCCGCGCCAGCGCCGCCACGCCGAGGATCGTCCACGCCGGGAAATCTTCGGTGATGTAGCGGTCCTTCACTTCGCGAAAGCCTGCGAGTTCGCTGCCGACGTCAACGTGGTAGCTCACGATCTCCACCAGGTCGGCGAAACCGAGCCCCGCGCTTTCGAGCACGACGCCCAGCCGCCGGAAGGCCCAGTCGGCCTGCTCCGAGGCGCTCTCGGGCACGCTGCCGTCGGCGCGCAGGCCGACCTGCCCCGCCACGAACAGCAGGCCGCCGGCCTTGACGCCGGGCGCGTACTTGAAGGTGTCGAAGACGGCGGTCGAGCCGAAGGTCGGATGGCCGTCGGGGATGCGGACGCTCTGTTTGCTCACGGGTGGCCTCCTTTCAGGCTTCTGCAGGCTGCAAGCCGGTATGCACCGTCGGGTGCGCGAGCCGCACGCGCAGTTCGCGCTTGAGCCGCTTGTTGTCAAGCCGGCGCGATTCGCCCATGAAGCTCAGCAGTTGCACCGGCAGTTGCCGCTGCGCCTCGTCGCGCGCCACGCGCGGCGGACGGGGCATGCCGTAGAGGTCGGCGGCCAGGTCGAAGTAGTCGCCCATGCGCAGCTCGGTGTCGTCCGACGCATGCACCACGCGCTGGGGCTTGCCGCGGAACAGCGCCGCCATGCAGGCGCGCGCGAGGTCGTCGGCGTGGATGTGGCTGGTGTAGACGTCGTCCTCGCGGCGCAGCACCGGCGTGCCGCGCTCCAGGCGGGCGCGCGGGGTGCCGTTCTCGCGGTCGGGCGCGTAGATGCCCGGAATGCGCAGGATGCTGGTGCGCACACCCGTGCTGCGACCGAACCAGCGCACGGCGCGCTCGGCATCGACGCGCCGGTGCGAGCGCGGGGTGTCGGGCCGCACGCCGCGCGTTTCGTTCACGCGGGCGCCGCCGCAGTCGCCGTACACGCCGCTGGTCGAGCCGTAGGCGAGCGACGAGGGCAGCGAGCGCAGCCGCAGCGCCTGCATCAGCGACACGGTGCGCTGGTCGCGCCACCAGGCGGCCCCGCCGTCGCGCGCGGGCGGCGCCAGGTGCAGCACGCGGGTGGCGATGCCTGCCAGCCGGCGCAGGGTGGCGCTGTCGTCCAGGTTGCCCACCAAAGGCCGGATGCCGGCCGCGCGCAGCGCCGCGACACGGTCGGCCGAGGACGTGAGCGCGACCAGCTGCATGCGCCCGCGCAGGTCGCGCGCCACGCGCTGGCCGATGTCGCCGCAGCCGACGATCAGCAGGCGCTCGCGCCGGAACCGGGCCGGCAGTGCGCCGGAGGGGCTATTGATTGAAGGCAAAATCCGGGTTCCTGTCTCTTTTCAGTTGTCCCGGCCGCACGCAGCCGGGAAAGTTCACCCCCGAAGAATACCGATGACTGCTACAGCGCCGCACGAAGCGGGCTTTTCCATCACCGTCGAACCCAGCGGGCGCCATTTCGTGGTCCAGGGCGACGAAACGATCCTCGCAGCGGGCATCCGCCAGGGCATCGGCCTCCCCTACGGCTGCAAGGACGGCGCCTGCGGCTCCTGCAAGTGCAAGAAGCTGTCGGGCGAGGTCACGCTCGGCCCGCACCAGAGCAAGGCGCTGAGCGCCGAAGAGCAACTGGCCGGCTACGTGCTGACCTGCTGCGCCCACCCGACGAGCGACGTGGTGCTGGAGTCGCGCCAGGTCACCGAGGCCGGCGCGCTGCCGATCCGCAAGATGCCGGTGCGCGTGATGGCGCTCACGCGCCAGTCGCACGACGTGATTCTGCTGCGCCTGCAGCTGCCGGCCGGCGAGCCGCTGCAGTTCTATGCGGGCCAGTACGTCGAATTCATATTGCGCGACGGCGCGCGCCGCAGCTACTCGATGGCCAACGCACCGCACACGGTGGCCGTGCCGGGCACGGGCCTCGAACTGCACCTGCGGCACCTGCCGGGCGGCAAGTTCACCGACCACGTCTTCGGCGCGATGAAGGAAAAGGAAATCCTGCGCATCGAAGGCCCGTTCGGCAGCTTCTTCCTGCGCGAGGACTCCGACAAGCCGATGATCCTGCTGGCCTCGGGCACGGGCTTCGCGCCGATCAAGGCACTGCTCGAGCACATGAAGTTCAAGGGCATCGAGCGGCCCGCCACGGTGTACTGGGGTGGACGCCGTCCCGAAGACCTGTACATGGACGCGTGGGTGCGCGAGCAGCTGGCCGAGATGCCGAACCTGCGCTACGTGCCCGTGGTGTCGAACGCCACGCCGGAAGACAACTGGACCGGCCGCACGGGCTTCGTCCACCAGGCGGTGCTGGAAGACTTCACGGACCTGTCGGGCCACCAGGTGTATGCCTGCGGCGCGCCGATCGTGGTCGATTCGGCCAAGCGCGACTATGTGGCGCTGGCCGGCCTGCCCGAAGAAGAGTTCTTCGCCGACGCCTTCACCACCGAAGCCGACAAGGCGCTGCCCTGAGCCTTCGCGTTCCCCTTTCCTTTCCGCAGACGTTAAGCACAACAACATGAAGACGAGACACTTCCTCCTGACCCTGATCGCCAGCGCCGCGGTGCTCGGCACCGGCCACGCCGCAGCCCAACAACATCGCCCGATCCGCCTTGTCGTGCCCTACGCGGCCGGCGGCCCGATCGACAACACGGCGCGCATCCTGGCCGAGCAGGTGAAGGACACGCTGGGCGGCCCGGTCATCATCGACAACAAGCCCGGCGCGGGCGGCAACATCGGCGCCGACTTCGTCGCCAAGGCGCCGGCGGACGGGCTCACGATCGGCATCGCGGCCACGGCCACGAACGCGGTGAATCCGTGGCTGTACAGCAAGATGCCGTTCAACGCCGCGACCGACTTCGCGCCGATCACGCAGATGGTGCGCGTGCCCAACGTGCTGGTGATGAACGCCGAGACGGCGAACCGCCTGAACATCCGCACGCTGGCCGACCTGATCCGCTACGCCAAGGCCAACCCGGCCAAGCTCAACTACGCCAGCGGCGGCAACGGCAGCGCCGGCCACCTCGCGGGCGAGCTGTTCAAGAAAGAAGCGGGCATCTTCGCGGTGCACATTCCGTACAACGGCGGCAACCCGGCACAGCTGGCGCTGCTCTCTGGGCAGGTCGATTTCAACTTCGACAACCTCGCCACGGCCGCGCCGAACATCCGCTCGGGCAAGCTGAAGGCGATCGCGGTCACGACGCTCAAGCGCAGCAGCGCCCTGCCCGATGTGCCGCCCGTGACCGACACGCTCAAGGGCTTCTCGATCGACACGTGGTGGGGCCTGGTTGCACCGGCCGGCACGCCGCCCGACGTGGTCGCGAAACTGAATCAGGCCTTCGTCGCCGCGTTGAACGCGCCGGAAACCAAGACCCGCTTCGCCTCGATGCTGGCCGAGCCGGTCGGCAACTCGTCCGAGCAGTTCGGCAGCTTCATGAAGAGCGAACTGGCCAAGTACGAGCAGGTGGTCAAGGCCACCGGGGCGAAGGTGGACTGACGAGGTCGTCCAGGGGCGCGCTCGCTTCTGTGTCGGTGGCCGCGGCAACAGCCGCCGCCGCTTCGGCCGCCCCGCCCTGGTACGTGCGCAGGCCTGCGAGGTCGAGCACTTCCACGCCACCGTGTTCGATGCGCAACAGGCCATCGCGCTGCAGCGCATGCAGCGCGCGGTTGGCACGCTGGCGCGACACCGCCGACAAGAGACCGATCTCGTCCTGGCTCAGCCGCACGAAACGCGTCGCGCGCGGATAGAGGATGGGGTCGAACAGGCTGGCCAGGCAACGCGCCACGCGCGCGTCCGGGCCGAGCAGCCGATCGAACTCCATGAGGCCGATGAACAGGCTCAGTCGCGCATTGATGTGTAACAACAGAAACCGATTGAAGTCGATGCTGGTGGACATCAGCCGCTCGAAGCTGTGTCGCGGCACGCAGGCCACGCGCGTCGGCCGCAGCGCCACGCCGTCGTAGCGCCAGCATCCGGGGGTGAGCAGCGAGCCTTCGCCACCCCAACCGCCGGCGGTCACGCCGGTGAACGTGGACACGCGCCCGTCGGGCAGCGACACCGACATCTTCATGAGGCCGTCGATCACGCCGATCCAGTGATCAGCGGGCTCGCCGCGCCGCACGACGAAGCCGCCGGCCGGAACCACGCGCTCGTGCGACTCCTGCACGATGCGATCGAGTTCGTCGTCCGTGAGCGAGCGCGCCCACAAGCTCTCGCGGAGCATGTTCTCCAACGCGTCCGACATCGCGCCTCCTGCTGTCTTCCCTCATGACATCGCATCGGCCGATCCGTCGCAGGCGCCGGTCGGCGGGGTACCGTAAGAAGTGTCGTTGCAACGACATCTTCGGCGCGGCGATGGTGCCACAGTCATTCGCGTTCGCCAAACAACAAGGAGACAACGATGAAGCGTTCGAACAAGGACCCGCGCCCCGCGCGCGGACCGGACGACGGGGATGCGCACGGCCTGCGCCGGCGCGATGTGCTGGGCTACGCCACGGCCGCGCCGCTGGCATCGGCGGCGGCCGGATTCGCGGGGCTCGGCGCCCTCACGGCGCCCGCCTCCGCAGTCGCCGCGCTGCTGCCCATGACCCCGCCCGACACCACCGACCTGATCGACATCGGCGACGCGGTCACGCTCACGTCGCTGCCGACCATGCCGCTCGTGAAGGTGACGAACACCGGCGACGGCCGCGTGCGGCTCGCGCTGCCGCGCCTCGAAGTGGGCCAGGGCATCGCCACGGCCAGCGCGATGATGCTGGCCGACAAGCTGCGGCTGCCGCTGAGCGCGATCGAAGTCACGTCGGCCGACGCCAGCCCCGAGCTGATCTGGAACCAGCTCACGGGCGGCTCGTCGAGCGTGCGCTCGATGCACGCGGGCATGCCGCTGCTGGGTGGCCTCGGCGGCCTGCTCTCGGGCTCCACGCCCTCGGTGGTCGGCCAGCGCGTGACGCGGCTCGATGCGCTCGACATCGTCACCGGCCGCAAGAAGTTCACGCTCGACCAGGCCGTGCCCAATGCCAAGCCGACGATGGTGCGACGCCCGCCGACCATCAACGGCAAATTCGTCGGCATCAACAACATGAACACGGTGATGGCGATGCCGGGCGTGATCGGCGTGGTGCCGATTCCGTCGACCAACGGCATCACGCCGACGCCGCCGGGCGTGGCCGTGATGGCCGAGACCTTCGGCCAGGCCTGGGCCGCGGTGAACGCGCTCGACGTGACCTGGGCCGCGGGCCCGCTCGACGGCGAGTCGAACGCCACCATCATGCGCAAGCTGAAGTCGTCGCTGCTGCCCTTTGCGCTGCCGCCGCTGGGCGCGTTGACGGTCGAGGCCGAGTTCGAGTTCGCGCCGGCCGCGCACTGCCCGATGGAAGTGGAATGTGCGATTGCCGACGTGCGCGCTGACCGCGCCGAAATCTGGGCCGGACTGCAGAGCCCCATCGTCACCCAGCAGGCGGTGGCCGCCGAATTGGGCCTGCCGCTGAACAAGGTCATCGTGCATGCGGTGCCCTCGGGCGGCTCCTTCGGGCGGCGCCTGTTCTGGGACCCGGTGCTGCAGGCGATCCAGGTGTCGAAGGCGCTCGGGCGCCCCTGCCGCCTGATGTACCACCGCACCGACGACATGCGCCACACGCGCATCCGCCCGCCGATCTACCAGAAGGCGCGCGCCACGATGCTGCTGGGCCAGGTCATCGCCTTCGAGCAGCGCATCGCCAGCGTGCGGCTGGACACGCGCCACGGCTTCGGCAACATGCTCGAGGCCGCCGCCATCGCGCTGCCCAATGCCTTCCCGCAGACGGTGGGCAACTTCGCGATCGAGCAGGTGATGTTCAAGACCATGGTGACCTCGCCGTACAACTTCGGCGTCACGACCAAGCTGCTGACACCGGTGCCGATGGACATGAACACCTGCTCCTACCGCTCGGTGCACATCCAGCCCGCGCGGCTGGTGGAAGAGATCCTGGTCGACGAGATGGCCCGCGCCGCGCGCAAGGACCCGATCGCCTTCCGGCTCGAGTACCTGCGCCTGCCGCGCGCCCGCGCGGTGCTGAAGGCCGTGGCCGAGGCCGCGCAGTGGGGCAAGGCGATGCCGGCGGGCTTTGCGCAGGGCGTGGCCGTGCACCAGGAGTCGAAGTCGTTCACGGCCTGCATCGTCGAGATCGATGCGCGCGTGCCGGCGCAGGCCCGCGTGGTGCGCGCGACCATCGTCATCGATGTGGGCACCCCGATCAACCCCTCGGGCATCGAGGCGCAGCTGCAGGGCGGCCTGTGCGAATCGATTGCGCTGGTGCTGTCGGCGGGGCTGCACATCCAGAACGGCCTGCCGCTGGAAGGCAGCTATTCGCAGTACCACTTCTCGCGCATGAAGCACTACCCGAAGGACGTGAAGATCATCATCATGCCGGCCAACGGCGAGGCCATCGGCGGTCTGGGCGAGGTCGGCCTGTCGGCGAGCTCGGGCGCGATCGCCAACGCCTATGGGCGCGCCACCGGCATCAAGCCGCGCAGCTTCCCGCTGAACTTTCCGGTCGACTTCACGCCGATCCCGCCGGGCAAGCTGCCCACGCCCGTCAACGTTCCGATTCCCGCCTGAGGAGACCCACCATGCCTGTGCAATCTTTCAAGGTGAACGGCCAGAACGTCGACGTCGAGGCGCCCGACGACCTGGCGCTGCTGTGGGTGTTGCGTGACAAGCTCGGCATCACCGGCCCGAAGTACGGCTGCGGCATCAACGTGTGCAAGGCCTGCACCTGCCACGTCGACGGCAAGGCCGTGACGACCTGCTCGGTGCGCGTGTCCGACGTGCGCGGCCGCCAGGTGACGACCATCGAGGGCCTGGCCAACGGCAACACGCTGCACCCGGTGCAGCAGGCCTGGATGAACCTGGACGTGCCGCAGTGCGGCTTCTGCCAGCCGGGGCAGATCATGGCGGCAGTCGACCTGCTGCGCCGCACGCGCACCCCGACGGACGCCGACATCGACGCCATCGAGAACGTGTGCCGCTGCGGCACCTACGGCCGCATCCGCGAGGCGATCAAGGCCGCCGCCGCGATGATGGGATAGACGTAAAAACGGCCAGCCACCGCGCTCTGCGGTGCTGGCCGGTTGGCACTTGCTGGTGCTTACTCGCCGAGGTAGGCGGCGCGCACGCGCGGATCGCGCAGCAGTTCCTTGGCGTCGCCGTTCATCGTGATGAGGCCCGACTCCATCACGTAGCCACGGTCGGCCAGTTGCAGCGCGCGGTTGGCGTTCTGCTCCACCAGCAGGATCGTGACGCCTTGCGAGGCCACGGTCTGCACCACCTCGAAGATCTTGTCGCACATGATCGGCGACAGTCCCATGGTGGGTTCGTCGAGCAGCAGCACCTTCGGGCGCGCCATGAGTGCGCGGCCCATGGCCAGCATCTGCTGTTCGCCGCCCGACATCGTGCCGGCCAGCTGGTCCTTGCGCTCGCGCAGGCGCGGGAAGGTCACGAACACGCGCTCCATGTCGCTGGCGATCTCGGCCTTGTCGTTGCGGATGTAGGCGCCGATCTGCAGGTTCTCGGTGATCGTCATGCGCGTGAACACGCCGCGGCCCTCGGGCACCATCACGAGGCCCTCGCCCACGAGGTCCCACGCGCCGCGGCCCTTGATGCTGCGGCCGAGGAACTCGATGTCGCCCGCGCCGGCCGGCAGCGTGCCGGTGATCGCTTTCATGGTGGTGGTCTTGCCGGCGCCGTTGGAACCGATGAGCGAGACCAGCTCGCCCTCGAACACGTCGAAGTCCACGCCCTTCACGGCCTGGATGCCGCCGTAGCCGACCTTCAGGCCGCGGACCTTGAGCAGGTTCTTGCCTGCGGCCTTGGCGGCGGCCGCGGCCGTCGTGGTTGCCATCGTTGCTTCTGCGGTGCTCATCTCAATGTCCTCCGGTGCCGAGGTAGGCCTCGATCACCTTTTCGTTCTTCTGTACCTCGACCGGGTTGCCCTCGGCAATCTGCTTGCCGTAGTCGAGCACGGTGACGCGGTCGCACAGGCCCATGATGAGCTTGACGTCGTGTTCGATGATCAGGATCGTGCGGTTGTCCTTGCGGATGCGGTCGATGAGCTCGCGCAACAAGACCTTCTCGGTCGAGTTCATGCCGGCGGCCGGTTCGTCCAGCGCGATGAGCTGGGGGTCGGTGGCCAGTGCGCGGGCGATTTCGAGGCGGCGCTGGTCGCCGTAGCTCAGCGTGCGCGCCTTGTAGTCAGCGAACTTGCCGATGCCCACGTAGTCGAGCAGCTCCTGTGCGCGCTTGGCGATGGCCGCTTCTTCGGCCTTGAAGCCCCTGGTGCGCAGCATGGCGCCGAACACGCCCGAATGCGTGCGGATGTGGCGCCCGACCATCACGTTCTCGAGCGCCGTCATTTCGGCGAAGAGGCGGATGTTCTGGAAGGTGCGCGCAATGCCGGCCTTGGCCACTTCGTGCACGGCCGTCGGCTGGTAGGGCTTGCCGGCCAGTTCGAAGGTGCCGCTGTCGGGCGTGTACAGCCCGGTGATCACGTTGAAGAAGGTGGTCTTGCCGGCGCCGTTCGGCCCGATCAGGCCGTAGACCTGGCCGCGCTTGATGGTGATGCCCACGTCGGAGAGGGCCTGCAGCCCGCCGAAGCGCTTGGAGATGCCGCGAACTTCGAGGATGGTGTCTGTCGTCATGTCTGTGTGTCCTTGGCTCACGGATTGATGGACATGGGACGCGATGCCGCACCCGGCACTTCGTCAGCGGGGCTGTCGATGCCCGGTGCGTGGGTCTGGAGCGAACCGGGTGCCACGGCCGCATGGGTCGGGTCGACGGGCACGCCGCCCTTTTTCGTCAGCGTCTTGCCGTGCTCCGGCGAGGGCCACAGGCCGCGCGGGCGCATCAGCATGATGATGATCATGGCGAGGGCAATGAACAGCTGGCGCAGGATGGACGCGTCGAGGCGCCCGTCGGTCAGCGCCTGCAGCGGGCCGGCAACGTAGCGCAGCACTTCGGGCAGCGCGGCCAGCAGCACGGCGCCCAGGATGACGCCGGGCAGGTGCCCAAGGCCGCCGAGCACGACCATGGCGACGATCATCACCGACTCCATCAGGCTGAAGGACTCGGGCGACACGAAGCCCTGGAAGGCCGCGAACATCGCGCCCGACACGCCGCCGAAGCTGGCGCCCATGCCGAAGGCCAGCAGCTTCATGTTGCGGGTGTTGATGCCCATTGCCTTGGCAGCGATTTCATCTTCGCGGATGGCCATCCAGGCGCGGCCGATGCGCGAGATCTGCAGGCGGTGCGAAATGATGACGGTGGCCACCACCAGCGCCAGGAACAGGTAGTAGTACAGCGTGACCGAGGAGATCGTGAAGCCGTCGAACTTCCACGCCTTGCCGAGGTCGAGGCCCCAGAACTTGATGGAATCGATGGCCGTGATGCCCTTCGGCCCGTTGGTGATGTTGATCGGCTGGTCGAGGTTGTTCAGGAACACCCGGATGATTTCACCGAAGCCGAGCGTCACGATGGCGAGGTAGTCGCCGCGCAGCTTCAGCGTGGGCGCCCCCAGCATCGCGCCGAGCACCCCGGCCACCACCAGCGCCAGTGGAACCACGATCAGGAGCGAGGTGTGCAGCCCGTTCGGGAACATCGCCTTGAACCACGGGAAGGTGTCCGAGAGGTGCGACGAGCCCATCAGCGCGTAGAGGTACGCGCCGACCGCAAAGAAGGCCACGTAGCCCAGGTCGAGCAGGCCGGCGTAGCCGACCACGATGTTCAGGCCGAGCGCGAGCATCACGTAGAGCAATGCGATGTCGGCGATGCGCACCCAGGCATTGCCTTGGGTCTGCAACAGGATCGGCAGCGCCAGCACGGCGACCACGCCGAGGATGTAGAGCGCGAGGTTCTTGCTGTTTTTCATGGTGTGCTGCTCCTCAGGCCCGGTCCGCCACGCGCTCGCCGAGCAGACCCGAAGGCCGCAGCGTGAGCATCACGATCAGCACGATGAAAGCGAAGATGTCGCTGTAGTTGCTGCCCAGCACGCCACCCGTGAGGGTGCCGATGTAGCCGGAGCCGATGGCCTCGATGAGGCCCAGCAAGAGGCCGCCGACCACCGCGCCGGCCAGGTTGCCGATGCCGCCGAACACGGCCGCGGTAAAGGCCTTCAGGCCGGGCAGGAAGCCCATCGCGTGTTGCGCGATGCCGTAGTTGGAGGCGTACATCACGCCGGCGATGGCCGCGAGCACGGCGCCGATGATGAAGGTGGCCGAGATGACCATGTCGGGCCGGATGCCCATGAGCGCCGCGACGCGCGGGTTCTCGGCGGTGGCGCGCATCGCGCGGCCGAGCTTGGTGTAGTTGACCAGCCACATCAGCACCACGAGCGAGAACGCCGTGACGCTGAGGATCATGACCTGCGTCGGCGAGATCACGGCGCCGCCCACATGGATCGGGTCGGTCGGCAGCAGGTTGGGATACGCCTTGTTGGTCGGCTTCCAGATGATCATGGCCAGCGTCTGCAGCAGGATCGACACCCCGATGGCGGTGATGAGCGGTGCGAGCTTGGGGCTGTTGCGCAGCGGCCGGTAGGCCACTTTTTCGATCACGAAGTTGAGGCTTGCCGCGACGACGCAGGCAATGATCAACGCGACGAGAAGGATCAGCCAGCCCGGTGTGTTGGGCATGCCGTCCTTCATGAGCCCGATGATGGTCCAGCTTGTGAGCGCCCCCACCATCAGCACTTCACCGTGCGCAAAATTGATCAGATTGATGATGCCGTACACCATGGTGTAGCCCAAGGCTATCAAGGCATACATGCTGCCGAGAACCAGACCGTTGATGATCTGCTGCAGCAATATTTCCATAACGCGATTCCCTATGTGTTGCACCTTGCGGGTGCCATTCACCTACCGAGGCACCGGTTTGGCGCCTCTGGCTTGACAAGCAAAAAACCAGCCAACATGTGCCGTCGGTAGGTTTGGTGGGCGGGATTTTAGACACGCCCCGACGCTGTTTTGGGGCGCTTTGACCGGGGTTTACCCGCTCACCTCATGCTGTATGTGGGTGAGGTCATGCGCGGCGTGAGCGCATGTTGCAAGACGGTATCAATCGTCTCGTTCAGCGTTGCGGCGGCGCAGTTCGCGCAGCTTTTCTGCGATACGGATTTCGAGGCCGCGCTCGACCGGCTCGTAGAAAACCTGGCCTTCCAGGCCCTCGGGCAAATAGCGCTCGCCGGCGGCGAAACCGCCCTCCTCGTCGTGCGCGTAGCGGTAGCCCTTGCCGTAGTCGAGCTCTTTCATGAGCTTGGTGGGCGCATTGCGCAGGTGCATCGGGACCGGGCGCGTGCTGTCTTTCTTCACCAGCGCGCGCACCGCGTTGTAGGCCTTGTAGACCGCGTTCGACTTGGGCGCGATGGCCAGGTAGACCACGCATTCGGCCAGTGCCAGCTCGCCTTCGGGGGTACCCAGGCGCTCGTAGACCTCGGCGGCATCGAGCGCCAGGCGCAGCGCGCGCGGGTCGGCCAGGCCGATGTCTTCGCTGGCCATGCGCACGAGGCGGCGCGCCATGTAGCGCGGGTCGGCGCCGCCGTCGAGCATGCGAACGAACCAATACAGGGCGGCGTCGGGGTCGCTGCCGCGCACCGATTTGTGCAGCGCGCTGATGGTGTCGTAGAACTGCTCGCCGCCCTTGTCGTAGCGGCGCATGCGCTCGCCGAGCACGCGCAGCAGCCACTCGTCGGTGATGTTGGTGAGCTTCTCGGCGCCGGCGGCCACGGCCAGCGTTTCGAGGGTGTTGAGCAGGCGGCGCGCGTCGCCGTCCGCGTAGGCCACCAGGTGGTCGATGGCCGCCTCGTCGATGGCCGGAACCGCCTGGATCGATTGAGCCCTGGCGACAATCTGCTTCAGATCGCTCTCGTTGAGCGACTGCAGCACATACACCGCCGCCCGCGACAGCAAGGCCGAATTGACTTCGAACGACGGGTTCTCGGTGGTCGCGCCGATGAAGGTGAACAGGCCCGACTCGACGTGCGGCAAAAACGCGTCCTGCTGGCTCTTGTTGAAGCGGTGCACCTCGTCCACGAAGACGATCGTGCGCTGCTGCGCGAGCCCGTCACGCGCCGCCGTGGCCTGCTCGACCGCTTCGCGGATGTCCTTCACGCCGCCCAGCACCGCGCTGATGCTCAGGAACTGCGCGTCGAAGGCGTCGGCCATGAGCCGCGCGATGGTGGTCTTGCCGGTGCCCGGCGGGCCCCAGAGGATGCAGGAGTGCGGCTGGCCCGATTCGAAGGCGATGCGCAGCGACATGCCCGGACCGAGCAAGTGCTGCTGGCCGATCACGTCGCCGAGCGTCTTGGGACGCAGGCGCTCGGCGAGGGGCTGATGGGAGCGCGTGGCCAAACCGGAACTACCGTCTGCTGGTGATTACTGCTTGAGCACGTCCGCGCCCGCAGGTGCCTTGAACTCGAAGGTGCTGGCGGGCAACGCCGGGTTCACCTCGACCTTGCTGAACTTGAGCATCGAACGCTGGCCGAAGCTGTCCAGGATCTCGAGGGCCGCGAGCGCGTCGCCCTGGAAGCCGACCATCACGTTCTGCAGCTGGCCGTCCTTGTTCTTCGGCGTGGCCTTGACCCACTGCAGGCCGTCGCGCTCGGGTGCGGCTTCCAGCGCAAAATCGGCCTGCAGGGCGCGCAGGTCGGCCGCGGAGGCAATCAGCGCCGCGGGCGTCGAGCCCAGCGCCTGCGCCTGGGTGCGCTGCGTGACCTGGTTCAGGTCGGCGTCGTAGAGCCAGAGCGTCTTGCCGTCGGCCACGATGCTCTGGGCAAAAGGCTTGCGATAGTCGAACTTGAATTTGCCGGGGCGATGGAATTCGAAGGTGCCGGTCGACGTCTTGACGCGGCCCGGCTGGCCCTCGCGCGGCGGGGCCGTCACGGTCTGGGTGAACTCGGCGCGGCCGGACTTGACTGTCTTCACGAAGGCTTCGAGGCTTTCGAGCCCGTCGGCCCAGGCACTGCCGGCCACCGTACAGAACAGGCCGGCCAACAGCCAGAGGCGGGTTTTCTTCATGGGAGGTTCCTCGGAAAAACGTTGCTGCGATGTCCATCGACACTACCCGCAGCAGATGCCGGCTTCTGTAGGCTTTGATGAAAATTTGCAGCGGCACCGGTGCGCGTTTGCAAATTGCCTCTCAGCACGTAACCGGCCCTGCAGCAGCGGTGGCGACGGTGGTGGTCGTCGGTGGCGCGCTGGCGGCTCACTCCGCCTGGCGCGCGGGCACGAGGATTTCGCGCTGCCCGCTGCCGCTCATGGCGCTCACGAGCCCGGCTTTTTCCATGTCTTCGACGAGGCGCGCGGCGCGGTTGTAGCCGATCTTCAGGTGGCGCTGCACGAGTGAGATGCTGGCCTTGCGGTTCTTGAGCACGACCTCGACCGCCTGGTCGTACATCGGGTCTTTTTCAGCATCGCCGCCACCGCCGAGCAGATCGCCGTCACCGTCGCCATCGACCGTGCCACCTTCGAGCACGCCCTCGATGTAGTCGGGCTCGCCCTGGCTCTTGAGGTAGGCCACCACGCGATGCACTTCCTCGTCGCTCACGAAGGCGCCGTGCACGCGGATCGGCAGGCCGCTGCCGCTGGCCATGTAGAGCATGTCGCCCATGCCCAGCAGCGCCTCGGCGCCCATCTGGTCGAGGATGGTGCGGCTGTCGATCTTGGAGCCCACCGAGAACGCGATGCGGGTCGGGATGTTGGCCTTGATGAGGCCGGTGATCACGTCCACGCTGGGCCGCTGCGTGGCCAGGATCAGGTGGATGCCGGCGGCGCGCGCCTTCTGCGCGAGGCGGGCAATCAGCTCTTCGATCTTCTTGCCGACGACCATCATCAGGTCGGCCAGCTCGTCGATGATCACCACGATGTGCGGCTCGCGCTTCAGCGGTTCCGGATCGTCGGGCGTGAGGCTGAAGGGGTTGTAGATGAACTCTTCGCGCGCCTTGGCTTCGTCGATCTTGGTGTTGTAGCCGGCCAGGTTGCGCACGCCGAGCTTGCTCATGAGCTTGTAGCGACGCTCCATCTCGGCCACGCACCAGTTGAGGCCGTGGGCGGCCTGGCGCATGTCGGTGACCACGGGCGCCAGCAGGTGCGGAATGCCTTCGTAGACCGACATTTCGAGCATCTTCGGGTCGATCATGAGCAGGCGAACGTCGCGTGCCTCGGCCTTGTAGAGCAGCGAAAGAATCATCGCGTTGATGCCGACCGACTTGCCCGAACCGGTGGTACCGGCCACCAGCACGTGCGGCATCTTCGCGAGGTCGGCCACCACGGGGTTGCCGATGATGTCCTTGCCGAGGCCCATCGTGAGCATCGACTTGCCTTCGTTGTAGACCTGCGAGCCCAGGATTTCGCTGAGCTTGATCGACTGGCGCTTGGCGTTCGGCAGTTCGAGCGCCATGTAGTTCTTGCCGGGGATCGTTTCGACCACGCGGATCGACACCAGCGAGAGCGAACGCGCCAGGTCTTTGGCCAGGCCGAGGATCTGCGAGCCCTTGACGCCGGTGGCGGGCTCGATTTCGTAGCGCGTGATGACGGGGCCCGGCGAGGCGAGCACCACGCGCACTTCGACGCCGAAGTCTTTCAGCTTCTTCTCGATCATGCGCGAGGTCATCTCGAGCGTGTCGGAGGACACCGTTTCCTGGCGCACCAGCGCGGCGTCGAGCAGGTCGACCTGCGGCAGCTTGCTGTCGGGCAGTTCGTTGAACAGGGGCTTCTGGCGCTCCTTGACGACGCGGTCGCTGCGCGGCACCTCGGTCATCGCGGGCTCGATCTGCACGGGCGGCGATGCGGGGCGGCGCCTGGGCGCGACTTCTTCCTCTTCGTCGTCGAAGCTCGGATCCAGAGCTTCGCCGAACGCGGTCTCTTTGCTGGGACGCATTTTCTTGGCGCGTGGCGCGGACGCCAGCTCTTCCTCGTCACCGGCGCGTTCGCGCGCGGCCTGCTTGCCCATGGCGATGTCGGCCGCCATTTCGCGCTTTTCACGGCGCGACTCGAACAGCGAGTACGCACGGGCACCGATGCGCTCGGCGATCAGACTCCACGAAAAACGGAACACCAGCGCCGAGCCGATCACGCCGCCGGCGATGGCGACCAGCGCCGAGCCCGTGAAGCCCAGCCAGCGCACGCTCGCCGGCCCCACGAGGAAGCCGAGGGCGCCGCCGCCCGAACCCGGCAGATGCGATTCGAGTCGGTACAGGCGCGACCATTCGAGCACCGCGCTCGCGCACAGCAGCAGGACAAGACCGAACCAGAAAGCGAGCCGGCTGCGATTGAAGCGACCGCGCGGGGGTTGCTCGACCGCGGGCGTCGGTTCACCGCCGCGCAGCCAGCCGGCCAGCGACGAGAGCCACGCGCGCAAACCCGCCGCGAGGCACCACCAGACGGAATAGCCGGCAAGAAAGTAGCTGCCATCGGCCAGCCAGGCGCCGATGCGGCCGCCCCAGTTCTTGACCTCGCCGCCCGTGCCCGAGGTCGACCAGGCGGCATCGGACGGGGTGAAGCTCAGCATCGCCAGCAGCCAGAACAGGAGGGCTGCGAACCCGGCGATCAAGGTGATTTCGTGGGCGAAGCGCAGGGCGCGCAGGCGCACGGGTTGCCCTTCGGCAGCGGAAGAAGAAGAGGACGACGATTGAAGCGTATGAAGCGAATAGGTCATGAAAAGCACGGCGCCCGGCCCGAAAAAGCGGAGGCCGGCTGCCCGAACACTACAACAAAAGGCCGTGGGCGCCGAAAGCGCCCGGCCTGTGGGCTCAGGTCAGCGTCAGGAGCCGGTCCTTGATGATCACCGAGCCGTCTTCTTGGGACTGCACGAAACCGCGCTCTTCCAGGTCCTTCATCACGCGGCTCACCATTTCGCGCGACGCGCCGACCATCTTGGCCAGGTCCTGGCGGGAGATCTTGTCGCGGACCTTGAGGTTGCCCAGCCCGTCCTGGCTGGCGAACTCGAGCAGCGCGCGGGCCACGCGGCCATACACATCCATCAGCGCCAGCGACTCGATCTTGCGGTCGGCGTGGCGCAGGCGCTGCACCAGGCCGCGCATGATGTTGTAGGCCATCGAGGAGTTCTCGGGCAGGCAGCGCGCGAAAGCGTCGCGGCCCAGCATGAGCACGTCGCACTGGATTTCGGTGCGCACAGTGGCCGAATGCGGCTCGTCGTCGATCAGGCTCATCTCGCCGAGGTAGTCGCCGGGATGCAGCGTCGCCAGGATCACCTCGCGGCCGCGGCTGTCGGCGCTCGTGACGCGGGCGCGGCCGGTCAGGATGATGTACAGCGCATCGGATTTCTTGCCCTGCTCTACGACGACCTCGGCGCGTTTGAAGCGCTTCTTGATGATCGCATCCGCAATGCTTGCGGACTGCGAGGCCGTCAACGACGCGAACAATGGAACGCGCCGAAGCAATTCAAGGTTGGACAGCATCGACATTAGTATCAATCCCTGAAACAGCGCGCTGATGTGATCCTGATGCTGAGCCCATGGATTACTACAATCGCGCGCATTGAAAACACCGTGCACCCGGTGTTGAACCGGGCGGTGATACTCCCCACGTATCGCTACCACCCTGAAAATGTACACGCTGACGCAGCGTCCATCCTAGGTTTTCTACTCATGTCCGCACCCCAACACGCCAAGGTTCTCATTCTGGGCTCCGGCCCGGCCGGCTACACCGCCGCCGTCTACGCCGCACGCGCCAACCTCCAGCCTTTGCTCATCACGGGCATCGCGCAAGGCGGTCAACTCATGACCACGACCGAGGTCGACAACTGGCCCGCCGACGTGCACGGTGTGCAAGGCCCGGAGCTGATGCAGCGCTTTCTCGAGCACGCCGAACGCTTCAAGACGCAGATCGTGTTCGACCACATCAACAAGGTCGACCTGAGCAAGCGCCCGTTCACGCTCACGGGCGACAGCGGCACCTATACGTGCGATTCGCTGATCATTGCCACGGGCGCATCGGCCAAGTACCTGGGCCTGGATTCCGAAGAAAAGTTCATGGGCCGTGGCGTCTCTGCCTGCGCGACCTGCGACGGCTTCTTCTACCGTGAACAAGAGGTCTGCGTGATCGGCGGCGGCAACACGGCCGTCGAAGAGGCGCTGTACCTTTCCAACATTGCAAACAAGGTGACGCTCGTGCACCGCCGCGACAAGTTCCGCGCCGAGCCCATCCTGATCGACAAGGTCATGGAGAAAGTGGCCGAAGGCAAGATCGTGCTGAAGCTGCACAACCAGCTTGACGAGGTGCTCGGTGACGGCACGGGCGTGACCGGCATCCGCATCAAGAACACGCAGACCGGCGCGACCGAAGACATCGAGCTCAAGGGCTGCTTCATCGCGATCGGTCACCATCCGAACACCGACATCTTCCAGAACCAGCTGGAAATGAAGGACAACTACATCGTGACCCGCTCGGGCCTGAAGGGCTTCGCGACGATGACCAGCGTGCCCGGCGTGTTCGCCGCCGGCGACGTGCAGGACAACATCTACCGCCAGGCCATCACGAGCGCCGGCACGGGCTGCATGGCAGCCCTCGACGCGCAGCGCTTCCTCGAGGAACACTGACGCCTCTCCCCGCGGAACGGGAAACCGGCCCGCGGGGCCCGGTTTCCCGCTTCTGCGGCACGGCCAGCCCAGCCGACCCTGAAAGGGCTATAATCCGAGGCTTTGCCGAAATAAGGTCCAGCTCCTACAGGGAGTCGGGTTGCGGCAAATCCGGGGTACCGCCACCCGTTTCTGGCGAGGTCAAGCTGCAAAACACCCTGTGATCCGCCAAGTCTGGTCAGGATCGCGCCGGTGCCAGCTGTTCAAGAAAGAGTGTCCACATGGCACGCGTATGCGACGTAACGGGCAAAGGCCCGATGGTCGGAAACAACGTTTCCCACGCCAACAACAAAACCAAGCGCCGGTTCCTGCCGAACCTGCAATACCGCCGTTTCTGGGTCGAGACTGAAAACCGCTGGGTTCGCCTGCGCGTTTCGAGCGCTGCACTGCGCCTGATCGACAAGAACGGTATCGATGCCGTGCTCGCAGACCTGCGTGCCCGCGGCCAAGCTTAAGGAGCTGAATCATGGCAACGAGCAAAGGCGGACGCGAAAAGATCAAGCTGGAATCCACCGCGGGTACCGGCCACTTCTACACGACGAGCAAGAACAAGAAGACGATGCCTGAAAAGATGTCGATCATGAAGTTCGACCCCAAGGCACGCAAGCACGTCGAATACAAGGAAATCAAGCTGAAGTAATTCAGCCTGCTCTCCAAAAGAAAAACCCGCTGCTCACCCAGCGGGTTTTTTGTTGCCTGTCGTTTTTGCGAAAGCCGAAAAGACGGACACAAAAAAGCCGACCCTCAGGTCGGCTTTTTTATTGAGCGAGAGCAGCAGCGCACGAGGCGCTGGCGCCCAGCTTCTTCAGGCGCGCGCGGCGCGCAGGCGGGTCGAGAACTCGCGCAGGCCAGCGATGCCGCTGGCTTCCGCACGGTGGCACCAGGCCGCCAGATCGGCCGCCAGCTGCTCGCGCGATTGCGAGGTGTTCAGCCAGAGCTGACGCAGCTCTTCGCGCATCGTGACCATCTTGTCGAGCACCGGGTGCGCGGCACGGGCCTGCACCAGATGGGTGCGCGCCGAGGCGGGCACCTTGTCGTCGTCACGATGCAGCCAGCGCTTGGCCGCCTTGAGCACCGACAGGTCGGCGCCCTTGGCCTTCAGCACTTCGATTTCCTCGCTGGTCGCACGGCGCATTTCGCGGGCGTAGCCGGCCATCACTTCGTAGCGGTTGGCAATGACGGCCTCGAGCGTCTTCTCGTTGGCCACGGGCTGGATGTCGCCCATCTGCATCTTCGGCGGCACCTTCTTGACCTTGGCCCAACCGAGCTTCTGGAACACCTGGATGTAGACCCAGCCGATGTCGAACTCGTACTTCTTGACCGAGAACTTGGCCGAAGTCGGGTAGGTGTGGTGGTTGTTGTGCAGCTCTTCGCCGCCGATGATCAGGCCCCAGGGCATGATGTTGCGGCTGGCGTCGGACGCCTCGAAGTTGCGGTAGCCCCAGTAGTGGCCGATGCCGTTGATGATGCCGGCGGCGGTGATCGGGATCCAGAGCATCTGGACCGCCCACACGGTCAGGCCGAGCCCGCCGAACAGCGCCAGGTTGATCACCAGCATCAGGCCCACGCCTTGCCAGCTGTAGCGCGTGTACAGGTTGCGCTCGATCCAGTCATCGGGCGTGCCGTGACCGTAGCGCTCCATCGTTTCCTTGTTCTTCGATTCCTTGCGGTACAGCTCGGCGCCGCGCCAGAAGACTTCGTCGATGCCCTTGACCTGCGGGCTGTGCGGATCGTCGACGGTTTCGCACTTCGCGTGGTGCTTGCGGTGAATGGCGACCCACTCCTTCGTCACCATGCCGGTGCCGAGCCAGAGCCAGAAACGGAAGAAGTGCGAGGGGATCGGACCGAGGTCC
This sequence comes from Variovorax sp. 54, assembly GCF_002754375.1. NCBI lineage: Bacteria > Pseudomonadati > Pseudomonadota > Betaproteobacteria > Burkholderiales > Comamonadaceae > Variovorax > Variovorax sp. 54. The sequence goes on along the minus strand of NZ_PEFF01000001.1, from coordinate 4,621,918 downwards.
ATCGCCTTGTGCGTCTGCGTGCGGTGCAGAAAGATCGTGACCGCTGCGATGGTGATGTGCGTGGTGACGAGCGTGTACAGCACGACTTGCCACCAGGCAATGTCCCACAGGCCGTGTCCGAGCCATTGGATGACCGCGTTCAGAACGGCGGAGTCAGGAAGCATCATTGAGTCAGGTACTCCATGGCCACACGAAGGTGCAGCCTTCAGGTAAGTAACCCGCGATTTTAGGATGTCAGGGCCAAAACGAGGCCTTTTGTCCTTCTGTCACACCGCAGATTTACCCTAGTTTGGAGCCCTGTCCCTATTTCCGGTTCCACACGGCGGCAAAAAAGCCGTCGGTGGCGTGGCGATGAGGCCACAGGCGCAGGTAGCGGCGGCCGTCTTCCCCGCCCGCGCAGAGGGCCTCGGCGCCCTCCACCTTGAGGCTCTGGAGCAATTCCGCCGCGTCCACGGGCTCGAAATCGGGGTTCGCGGCGGCAAAAGCCTCGGCGATGGCCTCGTTTTCCTCCGGCAGCACGCTGCAGGTGGCGTACACGAGCCGGCCACCCGACTTCACGAGCCGGGCCGCGCTTTGCAGGATGGCGGTCTGCTTGGCCGTCAGCTCGGCCACCGACTTGGCCGATTGGCGCCATTTGAGGTCGGGATTGCGGCGCAGCGTGCCGAGCCCCGAACAGGGCGCGTCGACCAGCACGCGGTCGATCTTGCCGGCCAGGCGCTTGACCCGGTCGTCGCGCTCGTGCGCGATCGCGGCCGGGTGCACGTTCGACAACTTGCTGCGCGCCAGCCGCGGCTTGAGCGCGTCCAGGCGGTGGGCCGAGGTGTCGAAAGCGTAGAGCCGGCCGGTGTTGCGCATGGTCGCGCCGATGGCCAGGGTCTTGCCGCCAGCGCCGGCGCAGAAATCGACCACCATTTCGCCGCGCTTGGCATCCAGCAGCAGCGCCAGCAGCTGCGAGCCTTCGTCCTGCACCTCGATGGCACCGCGCACGAAAGCGTCGAGCTTGGTCAGCGCGGGCTTGCCGTCGATGCGCAAGCCCCAGGGCGAGAACGGCGTCACTTCCGATTTGATAGCAGCCTTTGCAAGCTCCGCCTTCACTTCGACCCGTTTGTCGGTGAACGCATTGACGCGCAGATCGAGCGGCGCGGGTTGCTGCAGGCTCTCGACCATCGGCCAGAAGCCGTCGCCCAGTTGCGCCTTGAGCGGCGCGACCAGCCATTCGGGCAGGTTGTGGCGATGGCGTTCGAGCAGGTCGTCGGGCTTGACGGCGTCGCAGTTGTCGAGCCAGCGCTTCTCGGTGTCGTTGAGCGCGCTCTTCAGGAAGTCGCGCGGGCCGTGAAAGCCCAGGATCGCCATGCGGCGCTCCTTCGAACCGCTGCCCGAGGGCGACAGGTGATCGAACAGCAGCTTCTTGCGAAGGACGGTGTAGACGGTCTCGGCGAGCGTCGCGCGCTCGCGCGGGCCGAACTCGCGGTGGTCGCGGAAAAAGCGCGAAACGACCTGGTCGGCCGGGTGATCGAATTTCAGGACAAGGCCGACCAGATCGGCGGTGGCCTCCAACAGGGCTTTGGGATGCATAGCCCCGATTGTCTCAGCCGGCCGGCCTCGCGGCCGAAACGCCTCAGACGCCGCGCACCCAGACGGTCCCGAAGGCCTGCCGCTCGATGTCTTCCAGCGTGGGCGAATGCCCCGCCCAGAGCACCAGCGCCGCCCCGGGCAAGGTCAGCGTCTGCTCGAGTTCGCGGCACAGGTGCCAGCGGTCGTCGTCGTCGAGCCCCGGCACTTCGACGAACACGATGTACGCCCGCCGCCATGCGAACTCGCGCAGGTTCTTGCGTACCACCCACAGCCGCGACACGGGCAGGCAGCGCACGATGTCGGCGCGCAGCTCGCCCAGCTCGTGGTCGTTCAAGTCGTGGCGCGAAATCTGGCTGAAGAACGGCGTGTCGGTGATCTCCTCCCAGGCACGCGCCTCGGCCTCCTCCGCCTCCTTGAGCCGCGCGCGCCACAGCTTGAGCCCCTGCTCGTCGTGCGGCCCGGCTTCGGGATCTTCGAGCGAGGCGACGGCATTCTTCGCCGCCCACCAGCGGCTGGCCACGCCCGACAGGTGCAGCCGCTCGAGCACCGCCAGGCGCTCGGCGCGCTCGCGCACGGGCAGCATCTGGGCCAGCCCGCGCAGGGCGCCCGGGTGGTCCGGCGCGATCCGCAGCGCGCTTTCGTAGCGCGCGCGCACCGGCGCCGCCGGGTCGAGCCGGCGTTCGGCGTCGGCCCACTCGACCATCTCGTCGGGCGTGTTGCGCTCGCCGCGGGCCGCCAGCACGGCGATGCGCTCGCGGATGCGCGAGCGGTGCGCGTGGTGCTGCTTCCAGTCGGCCGCGTGGGCGCGGCGCCAGGCGTTGTCGAAATGCGAGATCCACTTGTGCTTGTCGGCCAGCATGTCGAGCGCGGGCCGCTGCGACCAGGTCGGCAGCGCCGCCTTCTGGTTCAGCGCTTCCAGCCGGTCGCGCAGCACCGGATGGGTGTCGTCCAGGTCGCTGACGCGGCGCATGGCCTCGCGCAGCGCCTGGCGCGCGAACTCCTCGCTCGGCGGCGTGCGGGCGCGCTGCCGCAGCGCGGCGAACGGCCCGGGCGGCAGCGGCTCGCGCTCGGCGCGCGCCCAGTGCCAGGGCCAGAACTCACTGGCGTACCAGTTGCCCTTGATGGCCACCTCGGTGAGCGCGGCCGCGGCCACCGCGGTGCCGAGCAGCCGGCCCGAAATGCGGTCGGCCTCGTACTCGTCCTGGCGGGCCAGCGCGAAGGTCTTGGCGGCAAAGCGCGGAAAGTACCAGCGGAAGAAAGCTTGCGACACCAGCGCCATCACGCCCTCGTCGCGCTGCAGGCTGGCATCGAGCCGCAGCCACGACAGCCGCGTGCGGTAGATCCAGGCGCTGAGGCGGCCGTGGTTGCCGCGCAGGTGTCCGTATTCGTGGGCCAGCACCGACAGCAGGCGCTGCCGGTCCAGCATCATCAGCAGCGGCAGGCCGATGCTCAGCGTATTGAGCGCACCGCCGAACAGGCCGAAGCGCGGCACCTGGCTGATGCTGGCGTTGAAGTTGTCGTCCAGGTAGACGCGGTGCACCGGCGGCCCCTTGATCCGCTCGCGGATGCGGTCCAGCGCCTCAAACAATCCGGGTGCGTCGGCGCGCGTGAGCGGCTCGCCGTCGGGTTCGTCGAAATGCACCCAGAGCGCGCGCAGGGTCGCCCAGAACAGGCCCAGCGCAAACACGAGCAGCCAGCCGCGGGTGAAGTTGAAGCGCCCCTCGGCCACCGACACGACCACCCAGGCCACAATGCCCACCGCCAGGCCGAGGCAGGCCAGCACCCAGAGGTAGCCGAGCGCGGCAAACGCCGCGACGCCACGCCGGTAGCGCGCGCTGTCGTCCGCACTTGCGTGCTCGCTCAGGCGAACCAGGTGAACAAAATCCGCACGGTCCATCCGACTCCCGTCAAATACATATCCGACAGTTGTTATTCGAAGAAAGAAGTGCCCCGTTGAACGACGAAGACCTCCCTCCCCTGATCGAAACGCCCCCCGGCCGCTACCGCCACTACAAGGGCGGCGAGTACGACGTGATCGGCACCGTCCGCCACAGCGAAACGCTGGAGCCGATGACGCTGTACCGCGCCCTCTACGGTGCCCGCGGCCTGTGGGTCCGGCCCGCCGCGATGTTCGAAGAAACCATCGAGATCGACGGCCGGCCGCAACGCCGGTTCGCCCCGGTCGACGCTCAGCCGCAGTGAGCGGCCGTGACGCGCCCGCGCGCGTCCACGGCGAGATTGAGCCGCGCGCCGTTGAATTCCATCGTGACCGGCTGGTTGGGCTTGAGCACCCGCACCGTCGCGGCCCCCGAACGCGTGCGCGCCGCAGCTTCAAGCTGAGGCGTCACCTGCTGGCCCACGGCAAAGCGGGCGCTCTCGGCGTTGCACTGGGCGACCGGCTCGGCGGGCGCGGCGGGTGCCGGCGCGGGCGCAGCAGGGGTCGGCGCGGGGGCCGGTGCGGCGCAGGCGGCCAGCAGGGCCGCGGTGGCCAGCGTCAACAGCAGCGATTGGGTTTTCAAAGTTCTGTGCTCCCGAAAACCCGCGAATATAAACAACTTTAAGCTTTGTGACTCAATGTATCCAAAAGCCATCCAGCGATGGCGCGCGGATACAGCAGGTGCTCCTGGGACAGCACCCGGCCGGCCAGCGTGGCGGCCGTGTCGTCGGGCAGCACCGGCACCACGGCCTGCGCAAGGATCGGCCCGTGGTCGAGCTCGGCCGTGACCTGGTGCACCGTCACCCCGGCCACCTTGCAGCCCGCCTCGATGGCACGCTGGTGGGTGTGCAGCCCCGGAAAGGCCGGCAGCAGCGACGGATGGATGTTCACCAGCCGCCCCGCGTAGCGCGCCACGAAGCCCGGCGTCAGGATGCGCATGAAGCCCGCCAGCACCACCAGCGCCGGCGCATGGGCGTCGACCGCCTCGGCCAGCGCCGCGTCGAAGGCCTCGCGGCTGTCGAAGGCCTGGTGCGGCACCACGGCGGTCGCGATGCCGTGCGACCTGGCCAACGCCAGCCCGCCGGCCTCCGGCTTGTTGCTGATGACGGCGGCAATGCGCGCGCCGAAGCGCTCGGCCCAGCGGTCGCGCTCGGCGGCGCGCACGATGGCCGCCATGTTCGAGCCGCCGCCGGAGATCAGGATCACGATGTTCTTCATGGGAGGCCGGGATTATCCGTGCCCCGCCGACACCCCGATCAGCCTCCCGTCCACCCACGCACCGGCGGGCTTGTCGCGACGCGGACACCGGATCGCAGCACGACCGTGCTAAAACTCGCGATTCCGGAGACACCCCCGCGTCTGCGGTGGACCGATCAACACAGCGAGGCACGCATGGATTTGAGCTTCACACCCGAAGAACAGAAGTTCCGCGAAGAAGTTCGCGCATGGGTCAAGGACAACCTCCCCCAGGAGATTTCGCACAAGGTGCACAACGCGCTCGAACTGACGCGCGACGATCTGCAAGGCTGGGCCAAGATCCTCGGCAAGAAGGGCTGGCTGGGCTACGGCTGGCCCAAGGAATTCGGCGGCCCCGGCTGGACCGCCGTGCAGCGCCACCTGTTCGAGGAAGAAACCGCCCTGGCCGGCGCGCCGCGCATCATCCCGTTCGGCCCCGTCATGGTGGCCCCGGTGATCATGGCTTTCGGCAACGCCGAGCAGCAAAAGCGTTTTCTCCCCGGCATCGCCAGCGGCGAAGTCTGGTGGAGCCAGGGCTACAGCGAACCTGGTTCGGGCTCCGACCTCGCTTCGGTGAAGACCAAGGCCGAGCGCAAGGGTGACAAGTACATCGTCAACGGCCAGAAGACCTGGACCACGCTCGGCCAGCACGGCGACTGGATGTTCAACCTCGTGCGCACCAGCAACGAGGGCAAGCCCCAGACCGGCATCAGCTTCCTGCTGCTGGACATGAAATCGCCCGGCGTCACCGTGCGCCCGATCAAGCTGATCGACGGCGGCGTCGAGGTGAACGAGGTGTTCTTCGACAACGTCGAAGTGCCCGCCGAAAACCTGATCGGCGAAGAGAACAAGGGCTGGACCTACGCCAAGCACCTGCTCTCGCACGAGCGCACCAACATCGCCGACGTGAACCGCGCCAAGCGCGAGCTCGAGCGCCTGAAGCGCATCGCCAAGAGCGAAGGCGTGTACGACGACCTGCGCTTCCGCGACGAAATCGCCAAGCTCGAAGTCGACATCGTCGCCCTCGAGATGATGGTGCTGCGCGTGCTCTCCGCCGCCACCTCGGGCAAGAACTCGCTGGACGTGGCGGGCCTGCTCAAGATCCGCGGCAGCGAGATCCAGCAGCGCTACGCCGAGCTGATGATGCTGGCCGGCGGCCCTTACGCGCTGCCGCTGATCCGCGAAGCCATGGAAGCCGGCTGGCAAGGCAACTTCCCCGGTGGCAACCCGGCGCTGGCACCGCTGGCATCGACCTTCTTCAACATGCGCAAGACCACGATCTACGGCGGCTCGAACGAAGTCCAGCGCAACATCGTGGCGCAAACCGTCCTGGGCTGAGGAGACACCAACATGGATTTCAATTTTTCGGAAGACCAGGACCAGCTGCGCGACGCCGTTCGCAAGTGGGTCGACAAGGGCTATGACTTCGAGCGCCGTCGCGGCATCGAGGCCAAGGGCGGCTTCTCGCGCGAGGCCTGGGACGAACTGGCCGAACTCGGCCTGGGCGGCCTGTACATCAGCGAAGACAACGGCGGCCTGGGCATGGGCCCGGTGGCCGGCATGGTCGTGATGGAAGAACTGGGCCGCGGCATCGTGCTGGAGCCCTTCGCGCAGACGCTGATCGCCGGCGCCGTGCTCGGCGGCTACGCCGACGCGGCCACCAAGGAAAACTGGCTGCCCCGCATCGCCGGCGGCCAGGCCCTCGTGGTGCTGGCCTACCAGGAGCGCAAGGCGCGCTACCGCCTCGACGTGTGCGACGCTACCGCCGTCAAGTCGGGCAACGGGTATTCGCTGACCGGCGCCAAGAGCGTGGTGCCCGTGGGCGACGAAGCCGACGCCTTCCTCGTGCCCGCCAAGGTCGACGGCAAGATCGCCCTCTTCCTGGTCGAGCGCAGCGCCAGCGGCGTCGAAGCCCGCGGCTATGGCACGCAGGACGGCGGCCGCGCGGCCGAAGTCGTGTTCGACAAGGCCGACGCCACGCTGGTCACGGCCGACGGCCTGACCGCACTCGAGTACGCGGTCGATGTCGGCATTGCCGCCACCTGCGCCGAAGCGGTCGGCGTGCTCGACAAGACGCTCGACGTCACGATCGACTACATGAACCAGCGCAAGCAGTTCGGCGTGGTCATCGCCAGCTTCCAGGCGCTGCGCCACCGCATCGCCGACATGAAGATGCAGCTGGAACTGGCACGTTCGATGAGCTACTACGCAACGCTCAAGCTCAACGCCCCGGCCGACGAACGCCGCCAGGCGCTGGCCCGCGCCAAGTACCAGCTGGGCACGTCGATGCGCTACGTGGCAGCGAACTCGGTGCAGCTGCATGGCGGCATCGGCGTGACCGACGAGTACATCGGCAGCCACTACTTCCGCAAGCTCACGCAGCTCGAGCTCACCTTCGGCGACACCTTGCACCACCTGGGTGAAGTGTCGGCACGCATGCAGGACACGGCCGGCGTCTTCGCCTGACGGCTGTTTGTCGATAGCATCCAACGCCCGCCCGCCTTGCGCCGGCGGGCGTTTTCACTTGCGGGGCCCGAGCCCCCTGCCAGGAGAGAGACAGACATGCCTTCCCGCCGCACCCTGCTTGCCTCGGCCCTTGCCGGAACCGCCGCCGTCACCTTGCTGACCGCCTGCGCCAGCTCCACCCCCTCTTCCACCGAGCGCCCGCCGATCGTCTTCATGCACGGCAACGGCGACTCGGCGGCGCTGTGGCAGACCACGGTCTGGCGCTTCGAGTCGAACGGCTGGCCGCGCGAGCGGTTGTTTGCCGTCGACCAACCAAATCCCCTGGCCCGCGACGACGACGCCGTGGCCCAGCCGGGGCGCAGTTCCACCGCCGAGTCGGCCGCGTTCCTGCGCGCCGAGGTCGAGAAAGTGCTGAAAGCCACGGGCGCGCCCAAGGTGGTGCTGATCGGCAACTCGCGCGGCGGCAACACCATCCGCAACTACGTGCAGAACGGCGGCGGCGCGGCCGTGGTGAGCCACGTGGTGCTCGGCGGCAACCCGGCGCATGGCATCTGGAAGGTGAAGGGCCTGCGCGAGAACAACGAGTTCTCGGGGCTCTCGACTTTCATGCAGCAGCTCAATGCGCCCAAGGGACCGAACGGCGACGAGGTCACGCCCGGCGTGCAGTGGCTGACGCTGCGCTCCGACACCAATGACAAGTACGCCCAGCCCGACGGCCTGTGGATCGGCGCACCGGGCCAGCCGACGAACATCGGCTTCGACGGGCCGGCGCTCAAGGGCGCGACCAACCTCGTGCTGCCACGCGTGGACCACCGCGAGACCTCGTTTTCGCCCGCTGCCTTCGCGGCGACCTGGCACTTCCTGACCGGCCAGGCGCCGGCCAGCACGACGGTGGTGCCGGAATCGAAGGTCGTGCTCGACGGCCGCGCGATCGGCGCGGACAACCTCGCGCTGGCCGGCGCACGTGTCACGGTCTTTGCGGTCGATCCGGCCTCGGGCACGCGGCGCGGCGAGGCGGCGCACCAGCAGACGGTCGGCGCCGACGGCCGCTGGGGGCCGTTCAGCGCGCAACCGGCAGCGCGCTACGAGTTCGTGCTCGACGTGCCCGGCCAGGGCACCACGCACCTCTACCGCAGCCCGTTCGTGCGCAGCAGCGGCCTCGTCAACCTGCGGCCCGAACGCCTGGCGCCGGCCGAGAGTGGTGCGGGTGCGGTGGTCGTTTTCACGCGCCCGCGCGGCTACTTCGATGCGCAGCGCGACACGATGCAATTCGACGGCCAGAGCCCGCCCGCCGGCGTGCCGGCCCAGGGCGCGGGACAGTCGACCTCGCGGCTGCGCATCGCGGCCGGCGCGCCGCAGCGCACGGTCAGCGCGGAGTTCAACGGCGAGCGCCTCACCGGCCAGAGCTGGCCCGCCGCGCAAGGGCACACGACGGTGCTCGAGCTGACGTACTGAACGGCCATGAATGACACGTCCCCCTTTGTCCTGACGGCACGCGACGCGCGCGGCGTGGTCACGCTCACGCTGAACCGCCCCGCCGCCTTCAACGCGCTCTCCGAAGGCATGCTGGGCGCGCTCGAACAAGCGCTCGGTTCCGTCGCCGCCGATGACACGGTGCGCGCCGTCGTCATCGCTGCAGCAGGCAAGGCCTTCTGCGCGGGCCACGACCTGAAAGAGATGCGCGCCGAGCCCTCGCTCGGCTACTACCAGCAGCTGTTCGACCGGTGCGGCGCGATGATGCTGTCGATCCAGCGGTTGCCCGTGCCGGTGATCGCGCGCGTGCACGGCATTGCGACCGCGGCGGGCTGCCAGCTTGTGGCCGTGTGCGACCTCGCGGTGGCCGCCAGCGACGCGCGCTTTGCGGTCAGCGGCGTCAACGTGGGGCTGTTCTGCGCCACACCCGGCGTCACGCTGTCGCGCAACCTGGGGCGCAAGGAAGCCTTCGAGATGCTGGTGACGGGCGAATTCATCAGCGCTGAGGAAGCGCGCGAGAAAGGCCTGGTCAACCGGGTCGCGCCACCCGAAGGGCTCGATGCCGCGGTCGAGGCGCTGGTGGCCAGCATCGTCGCCAAGCCCCGCACGGCGCTCGCACTGGGCAAGGCACTGTTCTATCGCCAGCTCGAGACCGGCATCGAGGCCGCGCTGGCCGACGCCAGCCAGACCATGGCCTGCAACATGATGGACGAGAGTGCGCTGGAAGGCGTGCAGGCCTTCATCGAGAAACGGCCGCCGGCCTGGAAGGGCTGAATCAAAAAAGAGGCTCGAAGCCTCTTTTTTTAGATGTCGTGCAACCGGGACGACTGCGGCAAATGCGCCATCAAAAATTCCATCTGGTCCGCCAGGATGCGGCGGTTGCGCAGGATGAAGTCTTCCCACAGGCTGGGCACATACGGCGCGTACAGCAGCGGCATGTTCGCCTGCTCGGGCGTGCGGCTGCTCTTGCGGTGGTTGCAGGGCTTGCAGGCCGTGACCACGTTCATCCAGGTGTCGATGCCGCGCTGCGCGAACGGAATGATGTGCTCGCGCGTGAGTTCGTCTTCGTGGAAATGGCCGCCGCAGTAGGCGCAGACGTTGCGGTCGCGCGAGAACAGTTTGCTGTTGGTGAGGCCCGGGCGTTGCGCGAAGGGGTTGATGCGCGGCACGCCCTTGGTGCCGATGATGCTGTTGATCGCGATCTGCGACTGTTCGCCCGTGACCGCGTTGTGGCCGCCACGGAACACGGCCACCTGCGCGCCCACTTCCCAGCGAACTTCGTCCGCTGCGTAGTGGATCACCGCCTGTTCCAGCGATATCCATGACTGGGGCAGCCCTTGGGCCGACAGCTTCAAGACCTTCACACACGCCTCCTCGAACGAGAAAACCACGCAGAGACCAGAGACTCGGGGTGCATCGGCGACTCACGCCAACCCACGCACTGCGTCACAATATACCGGCTTTGTGACAAATCGGCCTGATTTGCCCATTCGACGGGCATCAGGCGCTATCAAAAAGATACTCTCCCATGCAGGTTTTCCGCGGCTTCCGACACCCGGGCGTAGCTCCGGCCTGCGCCCTCACGATCGGCAATTTCGACGGCGTCCATCGCGGCCACCAGGCCATGCTGGCGCTGTTGCAGACCGAGGCCCGCCATCGCGGGCTGCCCAGTTGCGTGCTGACCTTCGAGCCGCACCCGCGCGACTATTTCGCCGCCGTCACCAAGAAACCCGACCTGGCCCCGGCCCGCATCGGCACGCTGCGCGACAAGCTGACCGAGCTGGCGTCCTGCGGCGTCGACCAGACCATCGTGCTGCCCTTCGACGGCCGGCTGGCGTCCCAGTCGCCCGAGGCCTTCATCCAGAACGTGCTGATCGACGGCCTGGGCGCGCGCTACGTGCTGGTGGGCGACGACTTCCGCTTCGGCGCCAAGCGCGCCGGCGACTACGCCATGCTCGATGCCGCCGGTGAAGCCCAAGGCTTCGACGTCGCCCGCATGAACAGCTACGAGGTGCACGGCCTGCGGGTGTCCAGCTCGGCCGTGCGCGAGGCGCTGGCCGAAGGCCGCATGGCCGACGCCCACACCCTGCTGGGCCGCCCGTACACGATCTCGGGCCACGTGGTCCACGGCCGCAAGCTGGGCCGGGCGCTGGGCGCCTCGTTACCGGGCAAGGACGACGGTTTTCGCACCCTCAACCTGCGCTTCAAGCACTGGAAACCGGCCGCCAGCGGCATCTTCGCGGTGCTGGTCCACGGCCTGGCCGACCAGCCGCTGCCCGGGGTGGCCAACCTCGGCGTGCGGCCCTCGCTGGACGCCAACGACGTCAACGCCGGGCGCGTGTTGCTCGAGACGCATTGCCTGGAGTGGCCCTCGCATCTGGGGGCCGAAGGGGCCTACGGTAAAATCGTGCGCGTGGAACTCCTGCACAAACTGCACGACGAATTGCGCTACACCAGCCTCGAAGCCCTCACTGCGGGCATCGCGAAGGATGGCCGCGACGCACGCGCGTTCTTCGCATCGACCCACGCCGAGACCCACCGCCAGACCACGCGCGACCGAATTTAGCCCTGCACGCCCCGTGCTGCCGCCCTTCGACAAGCTCAGGGCGAACGGCTATATCTTCCGCACCGACCGCTCAATGCAGTTCGGGCTGAGCCTGTCGAAGCCCCCTCTGTTTCGCCGCACCCAACATGTCTGACGCTGCTTCCCCCAAAGATTACCGTTCCACGCTGAACCTGCCCGACACCCCCTTCCCGATGCGCGGCGACCTGCCCAAGCGCGAACCGGGCTGGGTGAAAGAATGGAACGACGAAGGCCGCTACCACCGCCTGCGCGACGCCCGCCACGGCGCGCCCAAGTTCATCCTGCACGACGGCCCGCCGTACGCCAACGGCCAGATCCACATGGGTCACGCGGTGAACAAGATCCTCAAGGACATGATCACCAAGGCGCGCCAGCTCGAAGGCTTCGACGCGCTGTACGTGCCCGGCTGGGACTGCCACGGCCTGCCGATCGAGAACGCCATCGAAAAGCAGTTCGGCCGCAACCTGAGCCGCGACGAGATGCAGGCCAAGAGCCGCGCCTACGCCACGGAGCAGATCGCCCAGCAGATGGTCGACTTCCAGCGCCTGGGCGTGCTGGGCGAATGGGACCATCCCTACAAGACGATGGACTTCGCCAATGAAGCCGGCGAGCTGCGCGCATTCAAGCGCGTGATCGAGCGCGGCTTCGTGTACCGGGGCCTCAAGCCCGTGTACTGGTGCTTCGACTGCGGCTCCTCGCTGGCCGAGTTCGAGATCGAATACGCCGACAAGAAGAGCCAGACCATCGACGTGGCCTTCAAGGCGCACGAGCGCGAGAAGGTGCTCAAGGCCTTCGAGACCGACCACACGATCCTCGGCGACATCTTTGCCGTGATCTGGACCACCACCGCGTGGACCATCCCGGCCAACCAGGCGATCAACCTCAACCCCGAGCTCGAGTACTCGCTGGTCGACACCGAGCGCGGCCTGCTGATCCTGGCCAACTCGCTGGTCGAGATGTGCATGACGCGCTACGCGCTCGACGGCAAGGTGCTGGCCACGGTCAAGGGCGAGAAGCTCGGCGGCCTGGAGTTCGAGCACCCGCTGTACGACGTGGACGCCGGCTACCAGCGCCTGTCGCCGGTGTACCTGGCCGACTACGCCACGGCCACCGACGGCACCGGCCTCGTGCACTCCTCGCCTGCCTACGGCGTGGACGACTTCAACTCCTGCATCGCGCACGGCGTGGCGTACGACGACATCCTGAACCCGGTGCAGGGCAACGGCAGCTACGCGCCCGACTTCCCGCTGTTCGGCGGCCAGAACATCTGGAAGGCCGTGCCGGTGATCATCGCCGCGCTGCGCGACGCCAACCGCCTGCTGACCACCGAGACCATCACCCACAGCTACCCGCACTGCTGGCGTCACAAGACGCCGGTGATCTACCGCGCGGCCGCGCAGTGGTTCGTGCGCATGGACGAGGGCGAAGGCGTGTTCACCAAGGACAAGGCGCCCAAGACGCTGCGCCAGACCGCGCTCGACGCCATCGAACAGACCAGCTTCTACCCCGAGAACGGCAAGGCCCGCCTGCACGACATGATCGCCGGCCGGCCCGACTGGTGCATCAGCCGCCAGCGCAGCTGGGGCGTGCCGATCCCGTTCTTCCTGCACAAGGATTCGGGCGAGCTGCACCCGCGCACCATGGAGATCCTCGACCAGGCCGCCGACATCGTCGAGAAGGGCGGCATCGAGGCCTGGAGCCGCGTCACCGTCGAAGAGATCCTGGGCGCCGAAGATGCACCGAGCTACACCAAGAGCACCGACATCCTCGAGGTGTGGTTCGACTCGGGCTCGACCTTCTCGCACGTGCTGCGCGGCACGCACCCCAACGTGCACCACGAGACCGGCCCCGAAGCCGACCTGTACCTCGAAGGCCACGACCAGCACCGCGGGTGGTTCCACTCGTCGCTTCTCATCGCCTGCATGCTGGAAGACCGCGCACCGTACAAGGGCCTGCTCACGCACGGCTTCACGGTGGATGCCAAGGGCATCAAGATGAGCAAGTCGCTCAAGAACGGCATCGACCCGCAGGAAATCAGCAACAAGCTGGGCTCGGAAATCATCCGCCTGTGGGTGGCCGCGAGCGACTACTCGGGCGACATCGCGGGCGACGACAAGATCCTCGCGCGCGTCGTCGACGCCTACCGCCGCATCCGCAACACGCTGCGCTTCCTGCTCGCGAACACCAGCGACTTCGACATCGCGAAAGACGCGGTGCCGCTCGACCAGCTGTTCGAGATCGACCGCTACGCCCTGTCGCGCGCGGCGCAGTTCCAGGCCGAGATCCTTGCGCACTACCAGGTGTACGAGTTCCATCCGGTGGTGGCCAAGCTGCAGATCTACTGCTCGGAAGACCTGGGCGGTTTCTACCTCGACATCCTGAAGGACCGCCTCTACACGACGGCCCCGGGCTCGCTCGCGCGCCGCAGCGCGCAGACTGCGCTGTGGCACATCTCGCAGGCGATGCTGCGCTGGATGGCGCCGTTCCTGAGCTTCACGGCCGAAGAGGCCTGGAAGATCGTGGGCACCGGCAAGGCCGGCGAGTCGATCTTCACGCAGACCTACAGCCAGTTCGCCGCACCCGACGAAGCACTGCTCGCCAAGTGGAGCCGCATCCGCGAGATCCGCGACGGCGTCAACAAGGACATCGAGACGGTGCGCGCCGAGGGCAAGGTCGGTTCGTCGCTGCAGGCCACCCTGCAGCTGAACGCACCGGCCGACGACCTCGCGCTGCTGGGCTCGCTGGGCGACGACCTGAAGTTCGTGTTCATCGCCTCGGCCGTGGCGCTGGCGGCGGGCGACACCCTGTCGACCGTGGTCACGCCGAGCACCGCGCAGAAGTGCGAACGCTGCTGGCACTACCGCGAGGACGTGGGCCACGACGCGGCGCACCCGACCCTCTGCAGCCGCTGCACGAGCAACCTGTTCGGCGCGGGCGAATCGCGCAGCGTGGCCTGATGGCGACCGCACGCTCCGCCTCGTCGGCCTCGCGTTCGCGCGGGGCCAGCATCTGGCCCTGGCTCGGGCTGGCGACGATCATCGTGATCATCGACCAGTTCACGAAAACGCTGATCCTGGGCTACTACAAGCTCGGCGACGCGACCTACGTGACGAGCTTCTTCAACGTCGTGCGCGCGCACAACACGGGCGCCGCCTTCTCGTTCCTGGCCGACCACTCGGGCTGGCAGCGCTGGTTCTTCACGGCCATCGGCGTGGCGGCGGCGATCTTCATCGTCTGGATGCTGCGGTCGCACGCGGGCCAGAAGCTCTTCTCGTTCGCGATGGCCTGCATTCTGGGCGGCGCGATCGGCAACGTGGTCGACCGCATGATGCACGGCTACGTCGTCGACTTCCTGAGCTTCCACTGGGGCAACTGGTACTTCCCGGCGTTCAACGCGGCGGACAGCGCCATCACGCTCGGGGCCATCTGCCTGATCGTCGACGAGATCCGGCGGGTCCGGCGCGGCAAGTAAGTCAGTTTCTCAAGGGGCCTTCGGGCCCCTTTCTCTTTGGGCCGCACGCTGCGCCGGCGGCCCCGGGGTTCTCCCCACTTCCCCACCCTGTCATCGCGAAGTCATACTGCGCCGGTCCAATGTAATCGATTACATGAAACACGCCACAGACCCCGCACGATGAGCATTCAAGCCGTAGCCGCCCAAGCCGGGGTCTCCGTGGCCACGGTCTCGCGCGCCTTCAATTTCCCCGACAAGGTGACGCCGGCCACGCGTGAACTGGTCGAGCGCGTGGCGCGCGAGCTCAACTACCTGCCCAACGCCAGCGCCCGCACCTTGCGCACCCAGCGCAGCCGCACGCTCGGCGTGGTGCTGCCCACGCTGCTGAACCCGACTTTTGCCGAATGCCTGCAGGGCATTGCGCGCGCGGCCGTCGCGGGCGGCTACGCGATCCTGCCGGTCACCACGGGCTACCGGCTCGACGAGGAAGAGCGCGCCGTCCAGCTGCTGCTGGCGGGCAACGTCGACGGGCTGATCCTCGTGGTGTCGAACCCGTCCACGTCGGCCGCGCTGCAGCGCCTGCAGGCCGCCGCCGTGCCTTACGTGCTGGCCTACAACCGGCACGCCGACCACCCCTGCGTGTCGGTCGACAGCGAAGGCGCGGTGGCCGATGCGGTCACGCGCCTCGTGCTGCTGGGCCACCGGCGCATCGCGATGGTCAGCGGCACGCTGGCCGCGTCGGACCGCGCGCAGCAGCGCTACCGCGGCTACCAGCGCGGCATGGCCGAGGCCGGCCTCGTGCCGCCGCCGCTGATCGAAGTGCCCTTCGTCGAGACCGCCGTCGATGCGCTGTGCGCCGAGCTGCGCCCGCACAGTCGCCCCACCGCGCTGGTCTGCTCGAACGACCTGCTCGCCATCCGCAGCATCCGCGCCGCGCACCTGAGCGGCCTGGCGGTGCCCGACGACCTCAGCGTGGTCGGCTTCGACGGCATCGCGCTCGGCGAAGACCTCACGCCCGCACTCACCACCATCGCGCAGCCCAACAGCGACATCGGCCGCCACAGCGTCGAACTGCTGGTGCAGGCGATCGCCGGCGGCCGCGCGCTGCAGGCCGACGCGAGCCTGCTGCTCCCCCATGCCTTCCGAGACGGCGAGTCGTGCGCAAGTGCGCGCGAAGACAACGACGCCGCAGTGTCCTGACCTCACCACCCCTCCCAGGAGTTCTTCCATGTCCCTACGCTTTCACCGACTCGCCCGCCTCGGCGTGCTGGCCGCCGCCCTCGTCGCCGCCGGCGGCGCCATGGCCCAGACCGCCATTTGCTACAACTGCCCAACCGAATGGGCCGACTGGGGCACCCAGCTCAAAGCCATCAAGGCGAAGACCGGCATCACCGTGCCGGCCGACAACAAGAACTCGGGCCAGTCGCTCGCACAGCTGGTCGCCGAAAAGGCCAGCCCCGTGGCCGACGTGACCTACCTCGGCGTGACCTTCGCGGTGCAAGCCGCGAAAGACGGCGTGGTCGAGCCCTACAAGCCGGCCGCCTGGAAAGACATCCCCGACGGCCTGAAGGACCCGGCCGGCCACTGGTTCACCATCCACTCGGGCACGCTCGGCTTCATGGTCAACGTCGACGCGCTCAAGGGCAAGCCGGTGCCCAAGTCGTGGGCCGACCTGCTCAAGCCCGAATACAAGGGCCTCATCGGTTATCTCGACCCCGCCTCGGCCTTCGTGGGCTACGTGGGCGCCGTGGCCGTGAACCAGGCACGCGGCGGCACGCTCGACAACTTCAAGCCGGGCATCGACTACTTCAAGGCGCTGCAGAAGAACGAGCCCATCGTGCCCAAGCAGACCTCGTACGCGCGCGTGCTGTCGGGCGAGATCGCGATCCTGCTCGACTACGACTTCAACGCCTACCGCGCCAAGTACAAGGACAAGGCCAACGTCGCCTTCGTCATTCCCAGCGAAGGCACGCTGGCCGTGCCCTACGTGATGAGCCTGGTCGCCAAGGCGCCGCACGCGGCCGACGCGAAGAAGGTGCTCGACTTCACGCTGTCCGACGAAGGCCAGGCGATCTGGGCCAAGGCCTACCTGCGCCCGGTGCGCGCCAGCGCCTTGCCCAAGGAGATCGAGGCGCAGTTCCTGCCCGCGAGCGACTACGCGCGCGCCAAGACCGTCGACTACGCCCGCATGGCCGAGGCACAACGCGCCTTCTCCGACCAGTACCTGAAGGAAGTGCGCTGACCCGGCGCCGCGCGCGATGACACGCAGCACCACCACTTCCAACGCCTGGAACCCGCGCTGGCGATTGCTGGCCTGCGTCGCGCCGGCGGCCGTCTTCTTCGCGGCCTTCTGGCTGCTGCCGGTGGTGCGCCTGCTGGCGCTGCCGGCCGACAAGGGCGCCGCCACCTACTTCGCGGTGCTGACCGACGCGCGCTACCTGCAAAGCATGGCCAACACCGTCGCGCTGTCGGTGGCGGTGACGCTGGCCACGCTGGTGCTGGGCGCGGCGGTGGGCATCTACCTCGCGCGCCATGCATTCCCCGGCAAGCGCATGCTGCTGTCGCTGCTCACGCTGCCGCTGTCGTTCCCGGGCGTGATCATCGGTTTCTTCGTGATCCTGCTCGGCGGGCGCCAGGGCGTGGTGGCCGACCTGAGCGACACGCTGATCGGCGAGCGCATCACCTTCGCCTACGGCCTGCTCGGCCTGTTCCTGGCGTACCTGTATTTCTCGCTGCCGCGCGCCATTGCCACCTATGCCGCCGCGGCCGAGTCGATGAACACGCAGCTCGAGGAAGCGGCACGCTCGCTCGGCGCCTCGAAGCTGCGCGTGGCGCGCGACGTGTGGATGCCCGAGCTCGCGCCCACCACGCTGGCCTGCGCCGCCATTTTGTTCGCCACCTCGATGGGCGCCTTCGGCACGGCCTTCACGCTGGCCAGCAAGTTCGAGGTGATCCCGATCACCATCTACAACGAGTTCACCAACTACGCCAACTTCGCGCTCGCCGCGTCGCTGTCGATCTCGCTGGGTGTCGTGACCTGGCTGGTGCTCTTCGTGGCGCGCCGCTTCGGCGCCAACCCGGTCGCCCGATGATGATGAAGACACCGTCACAACCCCGCGCGCCTTTCCTGCTCGCCATCACGGTGATCGTGAGCCTCTTCATGATCGCGCCGATGCTGCTGTCGGTGATGGCGGGCCTCGTCAACAACTACAGCGTGGGGCTCAAAAGCGGCCTCACGCTGCGCTGGCTCGGCGAGGTGTGGGAGAACTACGGCGGCACCGTCGGCTGGTCGCTCGCGCTGGCCGTGGCTTGCGTCGTGTGCACCGTGCTGCTCGGCGTGCCCTGCGCCTATGCGCTGGCGCGCAGCCGCTCGCGTGCGGCGCGCATCTTCGAAGAGCTGCTGACGCTTCCGGTCGCGGTTCCGGGCCTGGCAACGGCACTCGCGCTCATCCTCGCCTACGGCCAGCTCACGGCCTTTCGCACCAGCTTCGCCTTCATCCTCGTGGGCCACATCGTGTTCACGCTGCCCTTCATGGTGCGCACCGTGAGTTCGGCCTTCCAGCGAGACGATCTGCTCGCACTCGAAGAAGCGGCGCGCTCGCTGGGCGCGAACTTCCGCCAGCGCTTCATGGGCATCCTGGTGCCTGCTGTGTTCCCCGCCATCGTGGCCGGCAGCCTGATGGTGTTCACGCTGTCGGTGGGCGAGTTCAACCTCACCTGGATGCTGCACACGCCGCTCACGCGCACGCTGCCCGTCGGCCTGGCCGACAGCTATGCCTCGATGCGCATCGAGATCGGGTCGGCCTACACGCTGGTCTTCTTCGCCGTGATCCTTCCCGTGCTGTGGGGCCTTCAATATCTCGCCAACCTGATGCAGAAACGCCATGGAACTTGAACGCATCCCCGTCGACATCTCGAACTGCGCGAAGACGTACGCCGACGGCACGCGCGGCCTGCAGCCCACCCACCTCAAGGTGGAAGCGGGTGAGGTGCTCGCACTGCTCGGCCCCTCGGGCTGCGGCAAGACCACCCTGCTGCGCCTCATCGCCGGGTTGGAAGCGCCCGACGACGGCAGCCGCATCGTCTTCGGCGACCAGGACGTCACGCAGCGCCCGGTCGAACACCGCGGCGTGGGCATGGTGTTCCAGAGCTACGCGCTCTTTCCGCAGATGACGGTGGCGGCCAACATCGGCTATGGCCTGCGCATCCGCGGCATGTCGCCCGCAGAAGAGAAACGCGCCGTCGGCGAGCTGGTCGACCTCGTGCGCCTGGGCGGCCTGGAGAACAAGCGCCCCGCCGAACTCTCGGGCGGCCAGCGCCAGCGCGTGGCCCTGGCGCGCGCCGTGGCCGTGCGCCCGCGCGTGCTGCTGCTCGACGAACCGCTGGCCGCGCTCGACGCCAAGCTCAAGGAATCGCTGCGCGACGAACTCGCCGAGCTGCTGCGCCGCCTGCACATCACAGCCATCCACGTCACGCACGACCAGCAGGAAGCGCTGGCCATCGCCGACCGCCTCGCGGTGATGCGCGCCGGGCGCATCGTGCAGGTCGGCCGCGGCGAAGACCTGTACCGCGCACCCGCGCACC
Organism: Variovorax sp. 54; assembly: GCF_002754375.1. Classification (NCBI taxonomy): domain Bacteria; kingdom Pseudomonadati; phylum Pseudomonadota; class Betaproteobacteria; order Burkholderiales; family Comamonadaceae; genus Variovorax; species Variovorax sp. 54. Next base: position 4,602,613 of record NZ_PEFF01000001.1, on the reverse strand, counting down.
CCTTCGTGGCCGAGTTCCTGGGCCGGGTCAACCGGCTGGAACGCGCCGCCGACGCCATCGCGCAGGGCGTTGTCCGACTCGGAGGGTCGTACCTGCCCTGCCCCGCACCCTGGCAGCAGCATGCGACGCTGCTGGTGCGGCCCGAAGACATCGAGATCGGCGCGCCCCCGCCCGACGACACGCCCGGCTGGGGCCGCGCCACGGTCGAACGCCGCACCTTCCTCGGCGACCGCGTGCAGTTGCACCTGCGCGTGCAGGACCAGCCCGTGCTGGTGGCCGACGTGGGGCGCGACAACCCCTTCGGGCCGGGCGACGCGGTGGGCCTGCGCATCCCCGCCGAGCGCCTGATGACCTCGCAGGAAGCCAGCGCATGACCACGACAACCGCGAACCCCAACACCTTCCTGGTCCAGCTGACCGACCTGCACATCCGCGAGCCCGGCCGGCTCGCCTATGGCCGCATCGACACCGCACCGTACCTCGCGCGTGCCGTGCAGTCGGTGCTCGCGCTGCGCCAGCCGCCCGACGCCGTGGTGATCACCGGCGACCTGACCGACTTCGGCCGCGCCGCCGAGTACGAGCATCTGGCCGCCCTGCTCGCGCCGCTCGCGATGCCCGTCTACCTGCTGCCCGGCAACCACGACGACCGCGACCAGCTGCGCCGCAGCTTCCCCGACCACGCCTACCTGGGCACCGGCGCCGACACGCACGGCTTCGTCCAGTATTCGGTGCGCGTCGGCGACCTGCGGCTGCTCACGCTCGACACCTGCGTGCCCGGCGCCAGCCACGGCACGCTGTGCGACAAACGCCTGGCCTGGCTCGAAGCCCAGCTCGACGCCTGCCGCCACGAGCCCGTGGTGGTCGCCATGCACCACCCGCCCTTCGAGACGCTGATCGGCCACATGGACGAGATCGGCCTGCTCGAGGGCGCCGACGCACTCGAGGCCCTGCTGCGCCGCTACACCAACGTCGAGCGCGTGATCTGCGGCCACCTGCACCGCGCCATCGACGTGCGCTTCGGCGGCACCATCGCCTCGACCTCGCCGGCGCAGGCCCACCAGGTCTGCCTCGACCTCGCGCCCGACGCCGCCTCGGCCTGGACGCTGGAGCCGCCCTCGTTCCGCGTGCATGCCTGGTCGCCGGCCGGGGGCCGGCTCGTCACCCACCTGGCGGCCTCCGGCAGCTTCGAAGGCCCTTATCCTTTCCACGACAACGGAGCCCTGATCGACTGAAGCGTCCACTTGTGGAAAATGGGGCTGAAACGAACCAAAACGAAAACAAGAGAAAGGTCAGCCCCCGCCCTCCATGAAGCACCTTCTGAATCTGCTTGCGGCCGTCGCCCTGCTGGTGTGGGGCACGCACCTCGTGCGCACCGGCGTGCTGCGCGTCTTCGGCGCCAACCTGCGCAAGATCCTCGTGCAGAGCATGCGCAACCGCTTCACGGCCGCGCTCTCGGGCATCGGCGTCACGGCGCTCGTGCAGTCGAGCACGGCCACGTCGCTCATGACCTCGTCCTTCGTCGGGCAGGGCCTGGTCACGCTGCCGGCTGCGCTGGCGGTGATGCGGGGCGCCGACGTGGGCACGGCGCTGATCTCGGTGCTCTTCTCGGCCGACCTCTCGTGGCTCTCGCCGATGTTCATCTTCGTGGGCGTGGTGCTGTTCATCACGCGCTCGGCCACCGTGGCGGGCCGCGTGGGGCGGGTGCTGATCGGGTTGGGGCTGATGCTGCTGGCGCTGCAGCTGGTGGTCGCGGCCACCGAGCCGCTGTTTTCGTCGCCGGCCGTGCGCGCGCTGCTCACGTCCATCACCAGCGACGTGCTGTTGGAGATCACCCTCGGCGCCGCGCTGGCCATCGTGGCGTATTCAAGCCTGGCGGTGGTGCTGCTGGTGGCGGCCATGGCGAGTTCGAACGTGGTGCCGCTCGACGTGGCGCTCGGTCTGGTGCTCGGCGCCAACCTCGGCAGCGGCCTGCTGGCGGTGCTGACCACCGCGCGCTCGGCGGTGTCGGTGCGGCAGGTGACCGTCGGCAACCTGCTGTTCAAGGCGCTCGGCGTGGCACTGGTCACGCCGTTCGTCGGCTTGTGGGTGCGCTATGTGCAGCCCGAGCTGCCGAACCAGACGCACGGCGTGGTGCTGTTCCACCTGGCGTTCAATGTCGTGATCAGCATCGGTTTCATCGGCCTCACGCAATGGGTCGCCAAGCTGGTGACGCGCATGCTGCCCGTGCCGCCGCAGCCCGTGGGCACCAGCCGACCGCACCACCTCGACCCCTCGGCGTTGTCGACGCCTTCGCTCGCCATTTCGAACGCCGCGCGCGAGGCGCTGCACCAGGCCGACATCGTGGAGACCATGCTCATCGGCACGCTCGACGTGATCCGCAACAACGACCTGCGGCTGGCGCAGGAGCTGCGGCAGCTCGACGACACGGTGGACGAGCTGTACTCGGCGATCAAGTACTACATGACGCGCATCTCGCGCGAGGCGCTGGGCGAAGAGGAAAGCCGGCGCTGGACGGACATCATCAGCTTCACGATCAACATGGAGCAGATCGGGGACATCATCGAGCGGGTGATCATCGATATCGAGGACAAGAAGATCAAGCCGCAGCGCAACTTTTCAGCTGCGGGGATGGCTGAGATTGTGGAGCTGCATGGGCGGTTGATTGCCAATCTGCGGTTGAGCATGAGCGTGTTCTTGAATGGCAATGTGCGGGATGCGCAGAAGCTGCTTGAAGAGAAGGCGCGGTTTCGGGATTTGGAGCGGGCTTATGCCACGACCCATTTGGATCGGCTGTCGGACCAGACGACTCTGAGCATCGAGACGAGTTCGCTGCACATCGACTTGATCAGTGATTTGAAGCGGATCAATTCGCATATCTGTTCTATTGCTTATCCGATTCTTGAGACTGCGGGGGCTTTGGCGCCTAGCCGGCTGCGGGAGTCTCGGCTCGGGAAGATCGAGGGCTGATCGTTTGTTTGCCTGAGGCCGGGACTCGCCCCGGCAGGCGACCTACGTTTCTTTGCTTCGCCAAAGAAACGTAGGCAAAAGAAAGGCGACCCTGCTGTCTGCGTCCCTCCGCTTCGCTACGGGCAACCTGCGGTGCTCACGTTTCGCGGGGTCTCGCCCAAACTCGCTTCGCTCAAACAAGGGCGAGCCCTGATCCGCGAAACGCTGCGCTCCTCGGCGCATACAGAAGGGTTTTGGATACCTCACGGGCCATCGCTGCGCTCGGCCAGTGGGCCGCCGCAGGCGCTTCGCGCCTGCGGCGGCGGGGTTTGTAGGGGCGATGGCCTCGACATGGGCGTTATCGCTGTCACAAGCACAAGCACGAGCACGAGCACGAGCACGAGCACGAGCACGAGCACGAGCACGAGCAAAGCCGTGGCATCCGGCTGTTGGAAGTTCCCGGGCCGAGCGAAGCGACGGCCCGCCCGGCACCCAATCCCCTCTGTATGCGCCGAGGAGCGCAGCGTTTCGCGGATCAGGGCTCGCAGCTGTTTGAGCCGAAGGCGAGTTCTGCGAGACCCCGCGAAACGTGAGCACCGCAGGTTGCCCGCAGCGAAGCGGAGGGTCGCAGACAGTGGGGTCGCCTTTTCTTTGCTTACTTTCTTTTGGCGAAGCAAAAGAAAGTGAGTCGCCCGCCGGGGCGAGTCCCGGCCTCGGGAAAAAACTACTCAGCAGTTCTCAACCCATGCGCAGCGGAGGCAGCAGCCCGACGCGCATACCGCTGAGCAAGCACCGCACAAACCATCAACTGCATCTGATGAAACAGCATCAGCGGCAGCACGATCGCACCAACGGCGTGCGATGCAAACAGCACCTTCGCCATCGGAATCCCGCTCGCCAAGCTCTTCTTCGAGCCGCAAAAGACGATGGTGATCTCGTCCTCAATGTTGAACCCAAAGCGCCGCGCCATGACCGTCGTGAGCCCCAGCGCCAACGCCAGCAACACCCCACAAACCAACAGCAGCCCCAACAACGCACTCACAGGAATCTGCTTCCAAAGCCCTTCGATCACAGCCGCGCTGAACGCCGTATAGACCACCAAAAGAATCGACCCCTGGTCCACAAACTTCAGCACCGCAGCTCGCTTCTGAATCCACTTGCCGATCAACGGACGCGACAGGTGCCCGATCACGAACGGCACCAACAGCTGCAACAGAATCCGCCCGATCGCATCGAGCGACGAAGACGACGCCACCGCGCCGCCTTCAGGCAACACCACCAGGCTCACCAGCACCGGCGTGATGAACACGCCCAGCAGCGTCGAGGCCGAAGCGCTGCAGATCGCAGCCGGCATGTTCCCCCGCGCCATCGCCGTGAACGCAATCGCCGACTGCACCGTCGCCGGCAGCACGCACAGGAACAGCACGCCCGTGTACAGCTGCGGCGTCACCAGCGGCCCCAGCACGGGCCGCAGCGCGAGCCCCAGCAGCGGAAACAGGACGAAGGTGCAGGCGAACACCAGCAGGTGCAGCCGCCAATGCGTGATGCCCGCAAGGATCGCCTCGCGCGACAGCTTGGCGCCGTGCAAAAAGAACAGCAGCCCGATCGCGACCGTGGTCAGGCCCTCGAAGAAATGCGCCACGCGGCCACTTGCGGGCAGCAGGCTGGCCAGGGTGACGACCGCGACGAGCGTGAGCGTGAAGTTGTCGGGGAGAAAGCGTGAACGTGCCATGGCCTGCATTGGACCTTTCGCCCATTCAAAAGAGAAATGGATTTATCGGATGGATATATGATTTGAGCGCATGAACGTCACGCTGCGCCAACTCCGCGTCTTCCGCTCGGTGGCCGAGGGCCGCAACTTCAGCCGCGCCGGCGACCAGGTGGGCCTGAGCCAGCCGGCGGTGAGCCGGTCGATCTCGGAACTCGAGGCCCAGCTCGGCCTCAAGCTGCTGGACCGCACCACGCGCGAGGTGGTGCTGACCGAAGCCGGCCACTCGTTCGCGGCCCGGCTCGACCGCGTGCTCGACGAACTCGACCAGACCCTGCAGGACGTGGCGGGCCTGGCCAGCGCGCGTGGCGGCAAGGTGCGCGTGGCAAGCAGCCCCACACTGTCGGCCAACCTCATGCCCGACTGCATTGCGGCCTGTGCGGTGCAGGCGCCGGGCATCCAGTTTCTGCTGCTCGACCGCATCCAGCAGGACGTGCTCGACAGCGTGCGCAGCGGCGAGGTCGATTTCGGCGTGGTGATCGAGCCCTCGGAAGCCGACGACCTGCACTGCGAATCGATCCTCGCCGACCCCTTCATGGTGGTCACGCTGCCCGGCCATCGGCTGACGCAAAAAAAGGCCTCGGTGAACTGGTCGGCGCTCGACGGCCAGCCGCTGGTGCTGCTCGATCACGCCTCGGGCAGCCGGCGTCTCATCGACCAGGCGCTGGAGCGGCACGGCGCGCGCTGCGACGTGAAGCAGCAGCTGGGCCATGCGACCACCGTGTTCCGCATGGTCGAGGCCGGCATCGGCATCAGCGTGATGCCGGGGCTGTCGTTGCCGCCCGAGGGACTGGCGCGGTTGGTGGTGCGCCCGCTGGTGCCGAATGTGCAGCGCGCGATCATGCTGATCCGGCGCCGCAACCGCGAACTGTCGCCGCTCGCCCAGCGGGTCTGGCGCATGGTGCGCGAGACGGCCGCGCTCAGTGAGGCGCCGGCCGCGTCGGCGACAAAGGCGCGCTGAAGAAACGCTCCTGCCGCTGGCGCACGCAGAAGTCGATCAGGTCCTCGACCTCGGTGGCCTTGTCGAACACGGCGTCGGCACCGAGCTGCGCGCACTTGCGGCGCGTCTCGGGCGTGGCGTGGTTGCTCAGCACCACCATCTTCTGTTTCGGATCGCGGTTGCGGCAGGCCTCAAGCACGCTGTAGCCCGTGCCGTCACCCAGAAACAGGTCGACGATGGCCAGGTCCCACAGCGCCGGGTTGTGCGTGAGCCAGCGCGTGCCCTCGGCCTGTGACTCGGCCTGGCCGACCGGATCGATGCGCGCCATTTCGCGCAGCGTGCCCACCAGGCTCGCGCGCTGGGCGGGGTTGTCTTCGACGATGAAGGCGCGGACGGTGGTCATGGCGGGCTTTTGCGGGGGGACAAGTGAGGCTACAAATTGCGCCCGCCACAAGTCGAAGGTGTGACACCCCACCGCGCGTAGGACATCACCCGCCGGCCCGCCGCTTCGCCTCAGAGCGTGAGGATGGTGCAGCCCGTGGTCTTGCGCGCCTCGAGGTCGCGGTGCGCCTGCTGCACGTCGGCCAGGGCGTAGCGCTGGTCGATGGGGATCTTCACCGCGCCGCTTTGCACCACGGCGAACAGGTCGCCGGCCATCGCCTGCGTGCTCTCGCGCGTGGCGATGTGCGTGAACAGCGTCGGGCGCGTCACGTAGAGCGAGCCCTTCGAGGCCAGCAGGCCGAGGTTGATCGGCGGCACCGGGCCCGAGCCGTTGCCGAAGATCGCCAGCAGGCCGAAGGGGCGCAGGCTGTCGACGGAGCCTTCGAAGGTGTCCTTACCCACCGAGTCGTACACCACCTTCACGCCCTTGCCGCCGGTGATCTCCTTCACGCGCGCCGCGAAGTTCTCGGTGCTGTAGTTGATGGCATGCGCCGCGCCGTGCGCCAGCGCGAGCTTGCACTTGGCATCGCTGCCGGCCGTGCCGATGAGCTGCAGGCCGAGCGCCTTGGCCCACTGGCAGGCAATGAGGCCGACGCCGCCGGCCGCCGCATGGAACAGCACGAAGTCGCCGGGCTGCAGGCCTTCGGCGGGCAGCGTCTTCTTCAGCAGGTACTGCGCGGTGAGGCCCTTGAGCATCATGGCCGCGCCGGTCTCGAAGGAGATGTCGTCGGGCAGCTTGCACACGCACTTGGCGGGCATCACGCGCAGCTCGCAATACGCGCCGGGCGGCTGGCTCGCGTAGGCGGCACGATCGCCGGCCTTCAGGTGCGTCACGCCCTCGCCCACCGCCTCGACGATGCCGGATGCCTCCATGCCCAGCTGCAGCGGCATCTGGAACGGGTACAGGCCCGTGCGCTGGTAGGTGTCGATGAAGTTCAGGCCCACGGCCTTGTGGCGGATGCGGATCTCGCCGGGGCCGGGCTCGCCCACCTCGACCTCGACGACCTTCAGTTCCTCGGGACCGCCATGGCGGTCGATACGGACGGCTTTGCTCAACATCGTTGCTGTCTCCACGCAGGGAAAAAAGAATGGGACGGGCATCGTGCCACGTTTGGCCTTTTCGCGAGGAGCCACGGGCACTGCGCGGGCCCGGTAGAGTCGGCGGCCATGTCTTCCGCATCGCACCACCGTCTCACGCCCCTCACCGCCCTGCTCCTCACCGTGCCACCGCTGCTGTGGGCCGGCAATGCCGTGGTCGGCCGGCTGGTGCGCGCGCTGGTGTCACCGCTGACGCTGAACTTCGTGCGCTGGGTGATCGCGTTCGTGCTGCTGCTGCCGCTGGCGGCCTGGGTGCTGCGGCAGGACAGCCCGCTGTGGGCGCACTGGAAGCGCTACGCGCTGCTGGGCCTGCTGGGCATCGGCCTGTACAACGCGTTTCAATACCTGGCGCTGCAGACCTCCACGCCGATCAACGTCACGCTGGTGGGCTCGAGCCTGCCGCTGTGGATGCTGGCCGTGGGCACGCTGTGCTTCGGCGCGCGCGCCAGCCGGCGCACGGTGGGCGGCGCGCTGCTGTCGATGCTCGGCGTGCTGCTGGTGCTCAGCCGCGGCGAATGGCAGCAACTGCTCGCGCTGCGGTTGGTGCCGGGCGACCTGTACATGATCGTGGGCACCATCACCTGGGCCTTCTACAGCTGGCTGCTGGCTCGCACGAACGAGCCTGCCAATGTGCGCGCAGACTGGGCCGCCTTCCTCATGGCGCAACTGGTGTTCGGCCTCGCGTGGTCGGGCGCACTGGCCGCCGGCGAATGGACGCTGACCGACGCCCACATCGACCTCGGCTGGCCGCTCATTGCAGCGATGCTGTTCATCGGCATCGGCCCCGCCGTGCTGGCCTACCGCTGCTGGGGCACCGGCGTGCAACGCGCGGGGCCGCAGGCGGCGAGCATCTTCATGAACCTCACGCCGCTGTTCGCGGCCGTGCTGTCGGCGGCCTTCCTCGGTGAGGCGCCGCACTGGTACCACGGCGCCGCCTTCGTGCTGATCGTTGGTGGGATCGTGGTGTCCTCGCGGCGCTGAACGCGCGCCGCGGCGCGGGTCAGTACGTTCCGGGGTACGCGCCGCCGTCGGCCAGGACGTTCTGGCCGGTCATGTAGCCGGCCTGCATGCTGCACAGGAACGCGCAGATCGCGCCGAACTCCGCCGGGTTGCCGAAGCGCTTGGCCGGAATGTTCTTCTTGCGCGCTTCCCACACGGTGTCGAAATCCTGGCCCGACTTCTGCGCGGCACCGGCCATCGTGCCCTTGAGGCGGTCGGTCTCGAAGGAGCCCGGCAGCAGGTTGTTGATGGTCACGCCCTGCGCCGCCACCGACGTGCGCGCCACGCCGGCCACGAAGCCCGTGAGGCCGCTGCGTGCGCCGTTCGACAAGCCCAGGATGTCGATCGGCGACTTCACCGAGCTCGACGTGATGTTGACGATGCGACCGAAGCCGCGCTTGGCCATGCCGTCCACCGTGGCCTTGATGAGCTCGATGGGCGTGAGCATGTTGGCGTCGACCGCCTTGATCCACGCCTCGCGGTCCCAGTTGCGGAAATCGCCGGGCGGCGGGCCGCCGGCGTTGGTGACGACGATGTCGAAGTCGTGGCCCAGCGCGAACACGGCCGCGCGGCCGGCTTCGGTGGTGATGTCGGCCGCCACGTGCTTGACGAACGGACCCGACGGGCCGGCCGCTGCCACCAGCTGCTTGGCTGCAGCGTCGAGCGCCTCGGCGCCGCGCGCCACGATCACCACGTTGACGCCCTCGCGCACCAGCGCCTCGGCACAGCCGTAGCCCAACCCCTTGCTCGCGCCGCACACCAGCGCGGTCTTGCCTGCAATGCCCAGATCCATGTGTTTGCTCCAGTCGATCGATCGATTGATCGTGCAGGGGCGGCGAACCGCTGCGCGGCTAGCTAACGCCCCTTGCGTGTGAAAACGAAGATGCCCGCAATGACGAGCACCGTGCCGGCCGCGATCCACGCGGTGAACGGCTCACCCAATATGACCACCCCCATGAGGATGGTCGACAGGGGTCCGATCATGCCGGTTTGCGCCGCAATGGCGGGCCCGATGCGCTCGATGGCCATCATCACCATGAGGACAGGCACAGCGGTGCAGAGCGTGGCGTTGAGCACCGACAGCCAGATCACCTCGGGCGCGACCGCCATCGCCGCGCTCATCGGCCGCGTGAGCACGAACTGCAGGATGCACAGCAGGCAGGCCACAGTGGTCGCCAGCCCCACGAGCCGCAGCGAGCCCAGCCGCTTGACGAACTCGCCGCTGTACACGAGGTAGCCCGCATAGCTCACCGCGCTCAGGAACACGAGGAACGCGCCCCATGCCGCAGCGCCGCCGCCCTTGCCGTCGCCGCCGGTCCAGAGTTCGTGGCCGAACACCAGCAACACGCCGGCATAGCTCACGACCATGCCGAACACCTGCGGGCGCGTCGGGCGGCGCCGGTACAGCAGCCAGCCGAAGAACAGCACCAGCGTGGGGTTGAGGTACAGGATCAGCCGCTCGAAGCTGGCCGAGATGTAGGCCAGCCCGGCAAAGTCGAGAAAGCTCGCGAGGTAGTAGCCCGAGAAGCCGAGCCCCAAAATGCCGAGCCAGTCGCGCGTCGTGAGTGCGGGCTTGCCGCGGCCGGCCCACCACGCCATCAGCGCGAACAGCGGCAGCGCAAAAAGCATGCGCAGCATGATGAGCGTGATGGCGTCGACGCCGTAGCGGTACGCCAGCTTGACGATGATGGCCTTGCCGCTGAAGGCGATGGCGCCCAGCGTGGCAAGGACGAGGCCGGTGGCGTAGCCCTTGCGAGCGGCCTCGTGTGCGTGCGGGGGAGTGCCGGCCGATGCGGCTGCTTTGTTCATCCCCCGATCATCCCTTGATCCTCAGTAGCCTGCAGCGAGGCCGTCGCGGCGCGGATCGCTTGCCGCGACATAGCCTTCGACCGAAGGCTCGCCCGCGCGCCAGATGAACTGGCCGGCGCCGAAGTCCTGGTAGGAGTCGTTGATCACGTCCAGGTGATGGCCCAGGTCGCGCAGGCCCTGCAGCGTGTCGGCATTCATCGCGGCCTCGACGTTGATCTCGAGCCCCGCATTGAAGCGCCAGCGCGGTGCGTCGCACGCGGCCTGCGGGTTCTGGCCGTAGTCGAGCATGCGCACCAGCGTCTGCATGTGGCCTTGCGGCTGCATGTTGCCGCCCATCACGCCGAAGCTCATCACCGGCTGGCCGTCCTTGGTGAGGAAGGCCGGGATGATGGTGTGGAACGGGCGCTTGCCCGGCGCCACCACGTTCGGGCTCTCGGCCTTGAGGCTGAAGCCGTGGCCGCGGTTCTGCAGGCTGATGCCGAACTCGGGTTCGACGCAACCCGAGCCGAAGCCCATGTAGTTGCTCTGGATGAAGCTCACCATCATGCCGCTCTCGTCCGCCGCGGTGAGGTAGATGGTGCCGCCCTTGACCGGGTTGCCGGCCTTGAAGTCCTGCGCCTTGTTCACGTCGATGAGTCTCGCACGCGAAGCCAGGTAGGCGTCATCGAGCATTTGCGCGGGGGTCACCGTCATCGACGATGGCTCCGACACGTAGCGGTACACGTCGGCGAAGGCCAGCTTCATCGCTTCGATCTGCAAGTGCTGCGACTGCACCGAGTCGACCGGCAGCGAGGCGATGTCGAACTTCTCGAGGATGCCCAGCGCGATCAGCGCCGCGATGCCCTGGCCGTTCGGCGGGATCTCGTGCAGCGTGTGGCCGCGGTAGTCGCGCGAGATGGGCGCCACCCACTCGGGCTGGTAGGCCGCCATGTCGGCCACGGTGAGCGCGCCGCCGTGTTCCTTCGAAAACTTGGCGATGGCTTCGGCGATCTCGCCGCTGTAGTAGGCCTCGCCCTTGGTGCGTGCGATGGCCTTGAGCGCGCGTGCCGCCGCGGTGAAGCGGAACAGCTCGCCGATCTCGGGCGCGCGGCCCCAGGGCAGGAAGGCCTGCGCAAAGCCGGGCTGCGATTGCAGGATCGGCGTGGCCGCCGCCCACTTGCCCTGCACCACCGGCGGCACGAGGTAGCCGCGCTCGGCGATGTCGATGGCGGGCGCCATCAGGTCGGCGAAAGGTAGCTTGCCGAAACGGTCGCTCATCGCGACCCAGCCGCGCACCGCGCCCGGTACCGTGACCGAGTCGATGCCGCGCATCGGCGGCGTGACGGCGTCGGCGCCGTACTTGGCCTTGAAGTACTCGGGCGTCCAGGCCTTCGGCGCGGGACCCGAGGCGTTGAGGCCGTGCAGTTCCTTGCCGTCCCACAGGATGCAGAAGGCGTCGCTGCCCAGGCCGTTGCTCACGGGCTCGACCAGCGTCATCACGGCGGCCGTGGCAATGGCCGCGTCGACCGCGTTGCCGCCCTGCTGAAGAATGCGCAGGCCCGCCTGCGCGGCCAGCGGATGCGAGGTCGCGACCACGTTGCGTGCGAAGACCGGGAGGCGGGTCGAGAGGTAGGGGTTGGCGTAATCAAACTTCATACAGTGCTTTCAAGGGCGACATGAACCATTCAGAAACACCGCGGAACCGGCTTTGCCGGGCCGCAGGTGTTGCCCCCGGTAGGGGGTTGGCGAAGCGACACGAAGTGCGCGCAGCCTGGGGGCGAGCCTAGTTAGTCGTTGGTGATCTTGCGATCGACGACGATCTTTTTCCACTTGGCGGCGTCAACGGCCACCATCTTTGCGAACTGCTCGGGCGTGCCCGCGTTCGCCGGCTCGATGCCCAGGCGGGCGAGCTTGTCTTTCACTTCAGGGTCGGCCAGCGCCTCGTTGGCGGCCTTGTTCACGCGCGCCACGATGTCGGCCGGCAGCCCCTTCGGACCGTAGAAGCCGAACCAGGTGTTCGACTCGAAGCCGGGCAACGTGTCGGCGATGGGCGGCAGCTCGGGCGCCAGCGGGCTGCGCTTGAGCGATGTGACGCCCAGTGCGCGCAGCCGGCCGTCGCGCACGTGCGGCATGCCGGTGGGCAGCGAGTCGAACAGCACGTCGACCTTGCCGCTGATGAGGTCGGGCACCGCGAGGGCCGTGCCGCGGTAGGGAATGTGCGTGACGAACACGCCGGCCTGTGCCTTGAACAGCTCCGCCGTGAGCTGCACGATGGTGCCGTTGCCGCTCGATGCGTAGTTGAGCTTGCCGGGGTTCTTCTTCGCGTGGTCGATCCACTCGCGCACCGTCTTCGCGGGCGTGTTGACCGGCACCAGCATGATGCTCGGCGCATCGCCCACGTGGGCGATGGGCGTGAAGTCGCGCACCGTGTCGTAGGGCAGCCTGGGCGTGATGGCCGGGCCGATGGCGTGCGTGCTCGTGGTTGCGAGCAGCAGCGTGTAGCCGTCGGGCGGCGCCTTGGCGGCCTGGTCGGAACCGATCGCACCGCCCGCGCCGGGCTTGTTGTCGATGACCAGCTGGGCGCCGAGCTTCTCGCTCATCTTCTGGCCCAGCGTGCGGGCGAAGAGGTCGGTGGCACCGGCCGCCGGGAACGGCACGATCAGGCGAATCGGACGGTTCGGATAATTCTGGGCCAGGGCAGGCACCGCGGCCAGCACCAGCGCGGCCGCGGCGAGCGCGATACGGGTGGTTCGTTTCATGGAATTCATTGTGTCCGAGGTGGTGTGTCGAGGGCGCGCCTTGTCCGACGTGGCCGCAGGATTGGACACGCCGGGCATTGAAAAGGGAAATGGATTTATCGGATAGATATATGAATCCATTGCATCAATCGTGCCACTGCGAAGCCCCAACGAAAAACGGCGCCCGAAGGCGCCGTTTGTGCGTTCAGAGAAAGCCCGTCGATCACTCTTCGACGAAGGCCTCTTCGCGTTTGGACTTCACGGCCGGCAACAGCACGATGATGAGCAGCAGGGCCGCGGCCGCCAGCAGGCTGGCCGAGATCGGACGCGTCACGAACACGCTCCAGTCGCCACGCGACAGCAGCAGCGAACGGCGCAGGTTCTCTTCCATCATCGGGCCCAGGATGAAGCCCAGCAGCAGCGGCGCAGGTTCGCAACCCAGCTTGAAGAAGGTGTAGCCCACCAGACCGAAGATGCCCACCATCCAGATGTCGAAGGTGTTGTTGTTGGTCGAGTACACGCCGATCGCGCAGAACAGCACGATCGCCGGGAACAGGAACTTGTAAGGCACCGACAGCAGCTTGATCCACATGCCGATCAGCGGCAGGTTCAGGATGATCAGCATCGCGTTGCCCAGCCACATCGAGGCGATCAGGCCCCAGAACAGCTCGGGGTTGCTGGTCATCACCTGCGGGCCCGGCTGGATGTTGTGGATGGTCATTGCGCCCACCATCAGCGCCATCACGGCGTTGGGCGGAATGCCCAGCGTCAGCAGCGGAATGAAGGAGGTCTGCGCGCCGGCGTTGTTGGCCGACTCGGGTGCTGCCACGCCGCGGATGTTGCCCTTGCCGAACGGCACTTCGCCCGGCTTCAGCTTGGTCTTCTTCTCGATGGTGTAGGCCGCGAAAGCCGCCAGCAGTGCACCGCCGCCGGGCAGGATGCCCAGGGCAGAACCCAGCGCCGTGCCGCGCAGCACGGCAGGCACCATGCGCTTGAAGTCTTCCTTGGTCGGGAACAGGCCCGAGACCTTGGCGGTGAACACTTCGCGCTCGTCGTCCGGACGCGAGAGGTTGGCAATGATTTCGCCGTAGCCGAACACGCCCATGGCGATGGCCACGAAGCCGATGCCGTCGGTGAGTTCAGGAATGTCGAAGCTGTAGCGTGCGACACCCGAGTTCACGTCGGTACCGACCAGGCCCATCAGCAGGCCCAGCACGATCATCGCGATCGCCTTGAGCAGCGAACCCGATGCCAGCACCACGGCGCCGATCAGGCCCAGGATCATCAGCGAGAAGTATTCGGCCGGGCCGAACTTGAAGGCCAGCTCGGTCAGCGGCGGAGCGAAGGCGGCAAGAATCAGCGTGCCGACGCAACCTGCGAAGAACGAGCCCAGGCCGGCCGCGGCGAGCGCCGGACCTGCTCGGCCCTTGCGCGCCATCTGGTAGCCGTCGATCACGGTCACCACCGACGACGATTCGCCCGGCAGGTTTACCAGAATCGCGGTGGTCGAGCCACCGTATTGCGCGCCGTAATAGATACCGGCCAGCATGATCAGCGCCGACACGGGCGGCAGCGCGTACGTGGCGGGCAGCAGCATCGCGATGGTCGCGACCGGGCCGATGCCCGGGAGCACGCCGATCAGCGTGCCCAGAATGCAGCCGACCAGGCAGTACAGCAGGTTCGTGAAGGTAAAGGCAACGCCAAAACCCATCGAGAGGTGTTCAAACAGTTCCATGGTGTGAGCAGCTTTCTTCGTCTCAACCGGTGATGAAGGTCGGCCAGACCTGGATCTGCAGCTTGAGCGCCCAGATGAATGCGACGTAGCTGCCGATGGCCAGGATGGTGGCCAGGACCAGCACGGTAGGCAGCTTGAACTCGTGGCCGGCGAGGCTCGAGATGATCACGAGCGCGTAGATCGCGATGATCATGCCCATGGCCGGCACGCCGATGCTCGGCAGGCCGCCGAGCAGCACGCCGAAGGCCAGGTTGGCGCCCAGGATGAACACCACTTGCTTCCAGGCCCACTTGCCGATCTTTTCGCCGTCGGTCGTTTCAACGGTGAGCCCGCTGAACATGATGCCCAGACCGATGAGGGCCATCAGGATGCCGAGCATCAACGGGAAGTAACCCGGACCCATGCGGGCGCCGCTGCCCACGCTGTAGGTGGTGGCGCCCCATGCGAACGCCACGCCCACGACGGTGAACATCAGTCCCGAGAAAAAGTCTTTCTGACTTTTGATTTTCACGAACAGTCTCCTCGAACAATTTCGATGCGGGATTGTCGAGTCAGCCTCCGGTCAGGCTGATGTGGATTCCACTAACCGAGGGGGTAGGGATAACCCGAAATGACTCATGCCTCGTCGGACCGAGGCACCTGTTTCTACTCGAGTGGAGGGGTCGCGCTGAGCACTTCCTCGATGGTCGTCACGCCTTCGGCCACGCGCAGTGCGCCGGCCAATCGCAGCGGCCGCATGCCGTCGATCACGGCCTGGCGCCGCAGCCCGGTGAGGTTGGGCTCCTTCGTGACCTGGTCCTTGAAAGGCTCGGTCACGCTCAGCAGTTCGTACAGGCCCATGCGGCCCATGTAGCCCGTCATGCGGCAATCGACGCAGCCCACCGGCTTGTAGGCTCGCACGGGGCCGGTGATCTGCCACGGCTTGACGATGGCCTCGAGGCTTTCGCGCGTGACCGTGTCGTCGGGCTGCTTGCAATGCGGGCACAGCGTGCGCACCAGCCGCTGCGCGAGCACGCCCAGCATCACGGCGGTGATGAGGTACGAGGGCACGCCCAGTTCCATCATCCGCGTGATGGCGCTCGGCGCGTCGTTGGTGTGCAGCGTGCTGAACACGAGGTGGCCGGTGAGCGCGGCCTGCACCGCCATCTCGGCGGTGGCAAGGTCGCGAATTTCGCCGACCATGATGATGTCCGGGTCCTGCCGCATCAGCGCACGCAGGCCTTCGGTGAAACCGAAGTCGAGCTGCGGCTGCACCTGCGTCTGGTTGAACGAGGGCTCGATCATTTCGATCGGGTCTTCGACCGTGCTCACGTTGACCTCTTCGGTCGCCACGCGCTTGAGCGTGGAATACAGCGTGGTGGTCTTGCCCGAACCCGTGGGCCCGGTCACCAGGATGATGCCGTTCGGCCGCGTGACAAGCTGTTCCCAGCGCTGCGCGTCGTGCTGCGCGAAGCCCAGCGCGTCGAGGTCTTTCACCGCGGTGTCGGGGTCGAAGATCCGCATGACCATCTTCTCGCCGAAGGCGGTCGGCAAGGTGGACAGACGCATCTCGACTTCGTCGCCGCGCATGTTGCGGGTCTTGATGCGGCCGTCGAGCGGACGGCGCTTTTCGACCACGTCCATGCGGCCCAGCAGCTTGATGCGCGCGACCATCGCGTTCATCACGCCCATGGGCATCTGGTAGGCGGGGTGCAGGATGCCGTCGATGCGGAAACGGATCACGCCCTGCTCGCGGCGCGGCTCCAGGTGGATGTCGCTGGCGCGCTGGTCGAAGGCGTACTGCCACAGCCAGTCGACCACCTGCACCACGCTCTGGTCGTTGGCGTCGAGCTGCTTGGTGCTCTTGCCCAGCTCGACCAGCTGCTCGAAGCTCGCGCCGCCGGTGTTGCCGCCGGCCTTCTGCGCGGCGCGCACCGACTTGGCGAGCGCGAAAAATTCAGCCGTGTAGCGCTGGATGTCCGACGGGTTGGCCACCACGCGGCGCACCGTGCGCTTCGACTGGCGCTCGACCTCGGCGATCCAGTCGGTGAGAAACGGTTCGGCCGTGGCCACCACCACCTCGTTCGGCAAAACTTGCACGGGCAGCACCTTGTGGCGCTCGGCATACCCGGCGCTCATGGTGTCGGCCACCTTGCCCACGTCGACCTTGAGCGGATCGATGCGCAGGTAGGTCAGGCCGGCACGGCCGGCGAGCCACTGCGTGAGCGCTTCGAGGTCGAGCGGCTTGCCGTCGGCCTCGCGCGTCATGGCGACATTGGCCAGGCGCACCAGCGGTGCCTGCCGGCTCTCGGCCTGGGCGCAGCGCGCGATGGTGCGCTTGGCCTCCATCGGCGAGATCACGCCATCGGTGGCGAGCCATTCGATCAGGCGACGCAGGTCGAGCGGACCTTCGTGGCGGGCGGCGGGGGCGGAAGCGGCGGCGGGTACAGCGCTCATGAACCAGAGGTCAGGTGATCAGGTGGTGAGGGAAAGCGTCATCGGCTTGAACACCCGCAGCCATTTCGGCGCAGGCAGGCCCCAGCGAGTCTGGATGGTTTGGGCGCGCTCGGCAAGCACCTCGCGCTTCGGGCGCGACGGTGTGCGCTGGGCCAGCACCACCGTGTTGCCTTCGCGCGTCGGCTTGAAGGCCCACACCGCATCGGCACCGAAGGCGGCGGCGATTTTCTCGAGGCTGCGCTCGTAGCTCGACGAGCGGCCGAACAAGTTGACCGTCATGCAGCCGTCTTCGGTGAGCAGCGCGCGGCAGTCGGCATAGAAGTCTTCGCTGTCGAGCACCGGCGCGGCGGCCTCGTGGTCGTACAGGTCGACCTGCAGCGCGTCGACCGTGCCTTGCCATTCGGGCTTGCGGATTTCCTCGGCCGCATCGGCGATCACCACGCGCAGCTTCAGGTCGTCGGCCGGCAGCTTGAACCAGCCGCGGCAGGCCGCCACCACCTGCGGGTTCAGCTCGACCGCGGTGGTGCGCATGCGCAGCGTCTTGCGGCTGAACTTGGTGAGCGTGGCCGCGCCCAGGCCGAGCTGCATCGCGTGGCGGTTGCCCACGCCCTTGCTGTCGACGAACAGCAGCCAGGCCATCATGCGCTGCACGTACTCGAGCTCGATCTCGAAGGGTGCGTCGAGCTTCATCGAGCCCTGGACCCATTCGGTGCCCAGGTGCAGGTAGCGGATGTCGCCCCAGTCGGAAAAGTTGACTTCAGGGAGAACGAGGGTTTTCTTGTGTGCGGTGGAAGCCATCAGAGAAGGTGGTGGGCAACGAAGACCTCGCGCCAGGCCGCGAGCTTGCGCTCGAAGGACCATGACGCGTTGGCGGGGCTGGTGGATGGCAATGAATAGACCGGCACGCCGAGGGCGCGCGTGTGGCGTGCGTGCTTGAAGCTCTCGCCGCCGTTGTGGGCGATGGCTGCGAGCTTCGGCAACTGCAGGCCGGCGATGTCGTTCACGACCGGTGAGCGGATGGCTGTGTCGAGGCTGCCCTCGCGCTCGCAGGCGCCGTACACGTCCCACACGCCGAGGCCGCGATCGAGCAGCCAGTCGCAGCGCGCGCGGTAGCTGTCTGCGCCCGTCGGAAGCGGGGGGTCGGGCCAGAGGGCGTGCAAGATCTTCCAGAACTGATTTTGGGGATGCGCATAGTACTGCTGCTGCACGAGCGACTTGACGCCCGGGAAGCTGCCGAGAATGAGCACACGTGTGTTCGAAGAGACGAGGGGCGCGAGGCCGGTCAGCACCGTGCCGACGGTGGCGGCGGCAACAGTCGGGGACGGGACGGCGGTCGGTGTCATGGGCGGTATCTTGGCATTGCCACACGGTGTGCACGAACGCCCATGAAAAAACCCGCCGAAGCGGGTTCTTTCGAGGACGGGACCGAAGCCCCGAGGGAGGGAAGTTACGGCTTCTTGGCCGCTTCGTTCTCGGCCGTGCCCGGCACCTTCTCGCCGATCGCCTTGCCGGCGCTGCGCATGCCGTCGGCCGTCTTGTGGCCGGCGTTCTCGACCGCGTCACCGGTCTTCACGGCCACGTTCTTGGTGGCGGTGGTGGCCTTCTTGGTCGTGTGCTTGGTGGCCTTCCAGGCCTTCTTGGTGCCGCGCTCGGTGGCGTTGGCCGCCTTCTTGGTGCCGCTCTTGGTGGCATCCCAGGCCTTCTCGGCGCCGTTCTCGGTCGCGTTCACGGCCTTCTTGGTCGTGCTCTTGGTGGCGTCCCAGGCCTTCTCGGTGCCGCGTGCGGTCGCATCGACGGCATCCTTGCCGGCTTCCTTCACCTTCTCGACCGTGGAGGGCTCGGCCGTGGCGGGTGCCGCGGTGGTCTGCGCGACGGCCGACACGCCGATGGAGGCCAGCGCCAAAGCGAGCGCGACGGGCAGGGTGCGAACAAAAGATGTGGTCATGAAAGACTCCTTTTTTGAGTGAAGTGCGGAGTGACGACAGTGCCACTGGACAACCAACGTCACTTCGAACTTCAAGGATGACAGCAAAAACGGCCCGATGGCCTGCGCTGGCGCAAGTCGGGAACTTGACCTACGCGGCAGGCGGACGCCCCTCCGACACGTTCAGCAGACTTTGGAGCTTCGGCAGGGCCGCCACCGCATTGCGCGTCGTGTTTTCAGCCAGCGACGCGATGTCGATGCCCCGCAATTGCGCCACCACTTCCGCAATGCGCGGCAGCTCGCCGGGCTCGTTGCGGCCCTGCGGCTGCCCGGCCTCGCGCTGTGCCTGCGTGCGGTAGAGCCAATGCGGCTGGATGTCGGGCGCGTCGGTTTCCATCACCAACGCGTCCATCGGCAGCGTGGCCGCGAGGCGGCGCAGTTGCAGCGCGCGCTCGAAGGTCACGGCGCCGCCGAAACCCAGTTTGAGCCCGATCTCGATGCAGGCCTGCGCCTGCTGCTCGCTGCCGTTGAATGCATGCGCGATGCCCTGCCACGGCCGCCCGCCCGCGGTCTGGCGCAGGTGCTTGAGCACCTTGTCGACCGAGCGCCGCACATGGATGAGCACGGGCAGCCCGTGCTTGCGCGCCAGTTGCAACTGAGTGTGAAAGAAGCGTTCCTGTTTGTCGGCGTCCAGGCCTTCGACGAAGTAGTCGAGCCCGATCTCGCCGACCGCCACCAGGCGCGGGTCGTCGCGGCGTGCGTGCAGTTCGGCGTCGAGCGTCTGCAGGTCGGCGTCGCTCGCCTCGCCCGTGCACAGCGGGTGGATGCCCAGCGCGTAGGCGTCGCCCTGCTTGTGCGCCAGTTCGCGCACGGTGGCGAAGTTGAAGGCCGCCACCGCCGGAATGACGCACAGCACCACGCCCTGCGCGGCGGCGCGGGCGCGGATGACAGGCATCTCCGCCCCGAATTCGGGCGCATCGAGGTGACAGTGGGTATCGACAAACGCAGCCATCGCGCGATGATGCCCGAAGGGATGCACAGGCGCGGAAAGCGTGCTACTGTGAACTCCTTCACGCGTCCCTTTTTGCCGGAGGTGCTCCGATGCGCAGGCCCGCTTTCTACAGCCGCTCGCCCCGCACGCTGCCGCCGGCCGCAGAACCGGCGGCCGGGTCGCCGGCGGATGCCGCGGCTGTGGCCGAGGCCGTGCAAGCCCCACCCCCTCGCGCACGCTGGCAGCCCGGACGCCGCGCCTTCGCACTGCTCACCGTCGCCTTCATGGCCCTCGCCGCGGGCGGCGCCTACTGGGCACCGCGCCACGCCGGCAAGGCGCTCACGCAAAAAGACATCGACGCCGCCGTGCTGCGCACGCTGCAGACCAACACCCTCCCCTCACCCGCTGCCAGGGCCGCCGACATCGTGCGGCCCTCGGTCGTGCGCGTGGTCGGCTACGGCCCCGAGAAGGCCACGCCCGAGGCCAAGACCCAGAAGCGTGGCCGCAACATGGCCAAGGGCAAGCCGCCCGAGGCGCCCGCCGATGGCGGCACGCCGGGCGAGGTCGAACGCGGCGTGGGCACGGGCGTGGTGATCGTCGACAAGGGCGTGATCCTCACCAACCTGCACGTGGTTGCCGGCGCCGAGAAGATCAAGGTCACCTTCGCCGACGGCCTGGAAGCCATCGCCGTCATCACCGGCGTGCAGCCCGAGAACGACCTCGCGGTGCTGCAGGCGCAGAAGATTCCCGACGACCTGATTCCCGCCGTGATGCGCTCCACCGCCGACCTGCGCCCCGGCGACCAGGTGGCCGCCGTGGGCTTTCCGTTCGGCATCGGGCCCTCGGTGTCGGCCGGCGTGGTGTCGGGCCTGAAGCGCTCCTTTCGCTCGCCCGAGGGCAAGCAGGAGCTGGGTAACCTGATCCAGTTCGACGCCGCCGCCAATCCCGGCAACTCCGGCGGGCCGCTCATCAACATGGACGGCGAGGTGCTCGGCATCGTCACCGCCATCCTCAACCCGACGCAGCAGCGCACCTTCATCGGCATCGCCTTCGCGGTGCCGATCGAGAACGCCGCCTCTGCGGCCGGCTCGCCGCCTTTCTGATTTTTTCGAAAGAAAGCCCTTCGCATGAGCACAGAAAACCCGACCTCGTCGACCTTTTCCACGGCCCCCGCCACCGCCGAGCTGATGGAGCAGATCCTCTACGAGGTGAAGCGCGTGGTCGTGGGGCAAGACCGCTTTCTCGAGCGCGTGATGGTCGCGATGCTCGCGGGCGGCCACCTGCTGGTCGAGGGCGTGCCGGGGCTGGCCAAGACGCTCACCATCAAGACGCTGGCCGACACCGTGCGCGGCCAGTTCAAGCGCATCCAGTTCACGCCCGACCTGGTGCCGGCCGACCTCGTGGGCACGCGCATCTACAACCAGAAGACGGGCGAGTTCAGCACCTCGCTGGGCCCGGTGTTCGCCAACCTGCTGCTGGCCGACGAGATCAACCGCGCGCCGGCCAAGGTGCAGAGCGCGCTGCTCGAAGTGATGCAGGAGCGCCAGGTCACCATCGCCGGCGAAACGCACAAGGTGCCGCGCCCCTTTCTCGTGATGGCCACGCAGAACCCGATCGAGACCGAGGGCACCTACCCGCTGCCCGAGGCGCAGGTCGACCGCTTCATGATGAAGGTGATGGTTGATTACCCGAGCGACGAAGAAGAATTCGTGATCGTGCAGCGCGTGATCGGCCCGGCCGTCTCGGCCACGCCGGTCGCCACCACCGAACAGCTGGCCGAGCTGCAGGCCGAGGCGCGGCGCGTGTACGTCGACCCCTCGCTCATTCAATACGCCGTGAAGCTGGTGTCGGCCACGCGAACGCCCGAGAAGCACGGCCTGAAAGACCTGCGCCGCTTCATCACCTTCGGCGCCAGCCCGCGCGCGAGCATCAGCCTCACCGAAGGCGCGCGCGCCCTGGCGCTGCTGCGCGGTCGCAGCTACGCACTGCCCGAAGACATGAGCGCGCTGGTGCCCGACGTGCTGCGCCACCGCGTGACGCTGTCCTACGAAGGCCTGTCCGAAGGGCTCACGCCCGACGGGCTGATCGAAAAGATCATGAAGGCCGTGCCTGCACCCCCCAAGCCGTTGGAACATGAAAAGCTGGTGGCGTAAGGCCCCCGAGGCCGCGAACGACGACCGGCTCGCGATCGAAGCCGGCGGGGCCGAACGCGCGCTGCGCCGGCTCGAATGGACCGTGATCCGCCGCCTCGACGGCCTGCTGCAGGGCGACTACCGCACGCTGATGCGCGGCACCGGCCTCGACCTGGCCGACCTGCGCGAGTACCAGCACCACGACGACGTGCGCCACATCGACTGGAACGTCACCGCCCGCCTGCAGACGCCGCACGTGCGCGTGTTCACCGAAGACCGCGAGATGTCCGCGTGGTTCGTGCTCGACCTGAGCCGCTCGGTCGATTTCGGCTCGGGCCTGAAGGCCAAGCGCGAAATCTCGGCCGGCTTCGTCGGCGTGCTTGCGCGGCTGCTCACGCGACACGGCAACCGGGTCGGCGCGCTGGTCTACGGCCGCGACCTCGAGGCCGTGATTCCGCCGCGCACCGGCCGCCGCCACGTGCTGCACCTGCTGCACGCGATGGAAAAGCGCGCGAACCAGGCCGAGGCCGCGCCCACGCAGAAAGGCATGACGCGCCTGGCCGACCTGCTGACCTCGGCCGCCTCGCTCATGCCGCGCCGCTCGACCGTGTTCGTGGTGTCCGACTTTCTCAGCGAGCCCGGCTGGGAGCGCCCGCTGGGCCAATTGGTGCAGCGGCATGAAGTGATTGCCGTGCGCCTGTTCGATCCGCTCGAACTCGAGCTGCCCGACCTCGGCCTGGTGCCGCTGCGCGACGCCGAGACCGGCGAGCAGCTGTGGGTCGACACCCATGACGCGGGGTTCCGCAAACGCTTTGCGCGGCTGGCCGCCGAGCGCGAAACCACCCTGCGCACCACGCTGGCCCGGGCCGGCGTCGACGCCCTCGAACTCTCGACCAATGACGACCTGGTCGAAGCCATCGTGCGATTCGCGGACCTGCGCAAGCGCCGGGTTCGTGGCGTCGCAGCGGGTGGCGGGAAGGCGGTGGTGGCGGCATGACATTCCTCTGGCCTCAATTCCTCTGGCTGCTGGCGGCCTTGCCGCTGCTGGTGCTGCTCTATGTCTGGCTGATCCGCCGCAAGAAGAAGATGGCGGTGCGCTACGCCAGCCTGTCGATCGTGCGCGAGGCCATGGGCCCGGGCCAGAGCCTGCGGCGCCACATTCCGCCGCTGCTGTTCCTGGTGGCCATGGCCGCCATGCTCGTGGCGGCGGCGCGGCCGATGGCGGTGGTGGTGCTGCCGTCGAACCAGCAGACCATCATCCTGGCGATGGACGTGTCGGGCAGCATGCGCGCGGCCGACGTGCTGCCCAACCGCCTGGTGGCGGCGCAGGAGGCGGCCAAGAGCTTCATCAAGGACCTGCCGCGCCACGTGAAGGTGGGCATCGTCGCCTTCGCGGGCAGCGCGCAGGTGGCGCAGTTGCCCACCACCAACCACGACGACCTCGTGACGGCCATCGACAGCTTCCAGCTGCAGCGCGCCACGGCGACGGGCAACGCCATCGTGGTGTCGCTGGCCACGCTGTTCCCCGACGCGGGCATCGACATCTCGCAGTTCAGCGCACCGAGCCGACAGCGCGGCATTCCGATCGACCAGAACGAGAAGCAGCTGAAAGAGTTCACGCCCGTGGCACCCGGCTCGTTCACCTCGGCCGCGATCATCATGCTGACCGACGGCCAGCGCACCACCGGTGTCGACCCGCTCGACGCCGCCAAGGCCGCGGCCGACCGCGGCGTGCGCATCTACACGGTGGGCGTGGGCACGGTCGACGGCGAAACCATCGGCTTCGAAGGCTGGTCGATGCGCGTGCGGCTGGACGAAGAAACCCTCAAGGCCATCGCCAACAAGACCAGCGCCGAGTACTTCTACGCCGGCACCGCGAGCGACCTGAAGAAGGTCTACGAAACGCTGAGCTCCAAGCTCACCGTGGAGAAGAAAGAAACCGAGATCTCGGCCCTGTTCGCGCTGGGCGCTGCGGTGCTCACGCTGCTGTCGGCGGGGCTGTCGCTGCTCTGGTTCAACCGGATTCTTTAGCGCTCTCCGAAGGGGCAGCGGGCGGCAGCTTCACCGCCCCCACCCCGCCCAAAAACAGGTCGGCCACGATCGGCGCGATGGCCGCGTGGTCGAGCCGGCCGCCGGGCTTCATCCAGGTGAACATCCAGTTGATCATGCCGAACAGCAGCATGGTCAGCGGCTTGGCGAGCTCGTCGCTCGGTGCGCCGGGGCGCAGCGCCGACACGGCACGCGCAAAGCCCGCGACCACGGCGCGCTCCTGGTCGAGCACGCGCTCGCGGTCTTCGTCTGCGAGAAAACGCACGTCGTCGGTGAGCACGCGGTGCGCGTCCTGCGCGCCGGCGTACTCCTCGACGATGCGGTAGATGAAGCGGCGCAGCCGCTCCTCGTCGGTGTGCGGGTTGGCTTCTTCCTCGGCCACCAGCGCCGCCAGCTTCGAGACGTGCGTCTCGGCGATGCTGATGAGCAGGCTGCTCTTGTCCTTGTAGTAGTGGTAGAGCGTGGCCTTCGACAGGTTGCAGGCCTCGGCGACCTGGTTCATCGAGGTCGCGGGGTAGCCACGGCGGGCGAACAGCTGGGCGGCCTGCGCAAGGATCAGTTCGCGCTGGTCGTCGTAGGTGGCGGATCTTCCACGCGGCATCGGGTCTTCTTCCTGGGTTATCTGTCGGTTGCTGGCATGCAGCAGGCTCGATCTTGCATGAAGCCGCAGGGCTACCCGCGGCGGGTAGCGATCAGGGATTTCACGTCGGTGGCGGGCAGGCGCGGCCGGTCTTTTTCGACCTCGGCGAGCGGCGTCACCTCGTGCAGGCTCGCGAGGCTGCGCACGGTCAGCGCCTGGTAGGTGTGGGTGCCTTCGAGCTTCCAGGCGATCTCTTCGTCGCTGAGCTCGCGCCGCACCTTGGCCGGAATGCCCGCTGCGAGCGAGCGCGCGGGCACCTTCATGCCGGCGGGCACGAAGGCGCAAGCCGCGACGATGGCTTGCTCGCCCACCTCGGCCTCGTCCATCACCACCGCGTTCATGCCGACCAGCGCGTCGCGCCGCACGATGCAGCTGTGCAGGATCGCGCCGTGACCGATGTGGCCGTTGACCTCCACCACCGTGTCGTTGTCGGGAAAGCCGTGGATGCAGCAATGGTCCTGCACGTTGGAGCCCTCCTGCAGCACGATGCGGCCGAAGTCGCCGCGCAGGCTGGCGCAGGGGCCCACATAACAGTGCGGGCCGACGACCACGTCGCCGATCAGCACGGCCGTGGGATGCACGTAGGCGCTCGGGTCGACGACAGGAATCACGCCGTCGATGGAATAGCTGGGCATTCGGTCTCCTTGTTTTTTGCGAGTCTCAGGGTTTGCCCTGAATGCACCCCGCTTGTGCCGGAATCGAGGTCGATCCTAAAATCAACCGAACGGTCGGTCAATAGTGTTTGCCTGCCGATACGGCCCCACAAAGGATGAAAGAGACACGCATGACTGAGCCTTTGGTACTCATCAGCGACAGCGGCGCCGTCCGCACGCTGAGCCTGAATCGCCCCGCGGCGCTCAACAGCTTCACGACCGGGCTGCACGCCGAGCTGCTGGCCGCGCTCGAAGCCGCGGCCGCCGACAGCAGCGTGCGCTGCGTGGTGCTCACCGGCGCCGGCCGCGCCTTCTGCGCGGGGCAGGACCTGGCCGACCCGTCGGTCGCGCCCGACCCCACGCCGGGCGCCGCGCCCAAGGACCTGGGCCACGTCATCTCTGCTTATTACGGCCCGCTGGTCGCACGCCTGCGCTCGATGCCGGTGCCGGTGGTTGCCGCCGTCAACGGCGTGGCGGCCGGCGCGGGCGCCAACCTCGCGCTGTGCTGCGACCTCGTCGTGGCCGGCCGCTCGGCCAGCTTCATCCAGGCCTTCACCAAGATCGGCCTCGTGCCCGACACCGGCGGCACCTGGCTGCTGCCGCGCCTCGTGGGCCCGGCCCGCGCGCTGGGCATCGCGATGCTGGGCGACAAGCTGCCCGCCGAAGAAGCCGCGCGCATCGGCCTGATCTGGCAGTGCGTGGACGACGCAGCCCTGGCCGACACCGCCGCCGCGCTGGCGGCGCGCCTGGCCGGCATGCCGACGCGCGCACTGGTCGCCACCCGCGAGGCCATGGCCGCCGCGCAGAACCTCGACCTCGGCGCGGCACTCGCCGAAGAAGCGCGCATCCAACGTGAGATGGGCAATGCCGACGACTACCGCGAAGGTGTCGAGGCTTTCCGCGCCAAGCGCGCCCCGGTGTTCAAGGACCGCTGAGATGACCGACGCTTCCTCCCGCACCCCGCAACAGACCGCCGAGTACGTGCGCGACGGCATGTTCGCGAACGACAACGCCAGCAAGGGCCTGGGCATGCGCATCGTCGAGGTCGGCCCCGGCCAGGCCACGCTCGAAATGCGCGTGCGCCCCGACATGCTCAACGGCCACGCCATCTGCCACGGCGGCTTCATGGCCACGCTGGCCGATTCCACCTTCGCCTTCGCCTGCAACTCGTACAACGAGCTGACCGTGGCCTCGGGCTTCGCCATCGACTTCCTCGCGCCGGCGCGCGAGGACGACGTGCTCACCGCGCGCTGCTTCGAGGTGTCGAAGGCCGGCCGCACCGGCGTGTACGACACCGAAATCACCAACCAGCGCGGCGAGCGCATCGCGATGTTCCGCGGCCGCTCGTACACCGCCAAGGGCCGGCCCGCCGTACCCGCCGCCTGAGGAGACAAGACACCATGACCGTGAAACGCCCCGCCCCCGGCGACCTCGACCCGATCGAAACCGCCAGCCGCGACGAGATCGCCGCGCTGCAGCTCACGCGCCTGCGCGCCACGCTGCGCAACGCCTATGACAACGTGCCGCACTACCGCCAGGCCTTCGATGCGAAGGGCGTACACCCCGACGACCTGAAGTCGCTGGCCGACCTGTCGAAGTTCCCGTTCACGGTGAAGACCGACCTGCGCGACAACTACCCCTTCGGCATGTTCGCCGTGCCGCGCACGCAGGTGGCGCGCATCCACGCGTCGTCGGGCACCACCGGCAAGCCGACCGTGGTGGGCTACACCAAGAACGACATCGACACCTGGGCCGACCTCGTTGCGCGCTCGATCCGCGCAGCAGGCGGACGGCCGGGCGACATGATCCACGTCGCCTACGGCTACGGCCTCTTCACCGGCGGCCTCGGTGCGCATTACGGCGCCGAGCGCGCGGGCTGCACCGTCATCCCGATGTCAGGTGGCCAGACCGAGAAGCAGGTGCAGCTGATTCAAGATTTCAAGCCGGACATCATCATGGTCACGCCCAGCTACATGCAGGTGATCATCGAGCAGTTCGAGCGCCAGGGCCTTGATGCCAAAGACAGCTCACTCAAGCTCGGCATCTTCGGCGCCGAGCCGTGGACCGAGGCCATGCGCCGCGACATCGAGACCAAGGCCGGCATCGACGCCGTCGACATCTACGGCCTCTCCGAAGTGATGGGCCCGGGCGTGGCCAGCGAATGCGTCGAGAGCAAGGACGGCCCCGTCATCTGGGAAGACCACTTCTACCCCGAGATCATCGACCCCGAAACGGGCGCGCTGAAGGCCGACGGCGAAGAAGGCGAACTCGTCTTCACCTCGCTGAGCAAGGAGGCCATGCCGATCGTGCGCTACCGCACGCGCGACCTCACGCGCCTGTTGCCGCCCACCTCGCGCGCGTTCCGCCGCATGGGCAAGATCGTCGGGCGCAGCGACGACATGATGATCATCCGCGGCGTGAACGTCTTCCCCACGCAGGTGGAAGAGATCGTGCTCGCACACAGCGCCCTCACCGGCCTGTACCAGGTGCGCGTGAGCCGCGAAGGCCTGCTCGACCAGGTCGAGGTGCACTGCGAACTCACACCGCACGAGGCCGCCGCGGCCGACCGCACGGCCATCTCCGACTGGGTGCAGCACCGCGTGAAGACGCTCATCGGCATCTCCACCCGCGTGGTCGTGCACGGCCCCGACGAAATGGAACGCACGCAGACCGGCAAGGCCCGCCGCGTGATCGACACGCGCCCGCGCTGAGCCACCCGCGCGCCCCACACACCGCACCGAAAGGACACGCACATGTACACCCAGGCCATGGACACGATGGGCAAGGACGCAGGCGACGGCAAGCAGAAGGCCGTGCGCTCCGCCGACGAGCTGCGTCTCGAGGAACGCTTCGACGCCCGCATCGACGCCGGCGACTTCATCGAGGCGAAAGACTGGATGCCCGAGCACTACCGCAAGACGCTGGTGCGCCAGATCAGCCAGCACGCGCACTCCGAAATCGTCGGCATGCTGCCCGAGGGCAACTGGATCAGCCGCGCGCCCACGCTCAAGCGCAAGGCCATCCTGCTGGCCAAGGTGCAGGACGAAGGCGGCCACGGCCTCTACCTGTACGCCGCCGCCGAAACGCTGGGCACCTCGCGCGACCAGATGTTCGACGCGCTGCACACGGGCAAGGCCAAGTACAGCTCGATCTTCAACTACCCCACGCTGAGCTGGGCCGACATGGGCACCATCGGCTGGCTGGTCGACGGCGCGGCCATCATGAACCAGGTGCCGATCTGCCGCTGTTCGTACGCACCGTATGCACGCGCCATGATCCGCATCTGCCGCGAAGAGAGCTTTCACCAGCGCCAAGGCTACGAAGCACTGCTGACCATGATGAAGCAAGGCACCGACGCGCAGAAGGCCATGGTGCAGGACGCGGTCAACCGCTGGTGGTGGCCCTCGATCATGATGTTCGGCCCGCCCGACGACCAGTCGCCCAACTCGGCGCAGTCGATGCGCTGGGGCATCAAGCGCTTCAGCAACGACGAGCTGCGCCAGAAGTTCATCGACGCCACCGTCGAACAGGCCGCGATCCTCGGTGTGACGCTGCCCGACCCCGACCTCAAGTGGAACGAAGAACGCCAGTCGCACGACTTCGGCGTCATCGACTGGAGCGAATTCTGGCGCGTGATCGCCGGCGACGGCCCCTGCAACCGCGAACGCCTGCAGGCCCGCGTGGACGCCTGGGACGACGGCGCCTGGGTGCGCGAAGCCGCGATGGCCCACGCCAACAAACAACCTCTGAAGGAAGCAGCATGAGCACCGAAGTGAAACAAGAGTGGCCCCTGTGGGAAGTGTTCGTGCGCAGCAAGGCCGGCCTGGACCACAAGCACTGCGGCAGCCTGCACGCGGTCGATCCGAAGATGGCGATCCAGATGGCGCGCGACGTCTACACGCGCCGCCAGGAAGGCAGCAGCATCTGGGTGGTGCGCTCCGACCAGATCGTGGCCAGCGACCCGGGCGACAAGGACATGTTCTTCGACCCGGCCGAAGACAAGGTCTACCGCCACCCCACCTTCTACGCACTGCCCAAGTCCGTGGACCACATGTGAGGCCCCGATGCGCACTTGCGAACGGACCCCGTGTTGCTCCCTCTCCCTCTGGGAGAGGGTTGGGGTGAGGGCCGCCGGCCTTCACCACCGACAGGCTTTATCCACCGCCCATGCCCTCACCCCAGCCCTCTCCCCAAGGGGAGAGGGAGCAAGACAGAGCCACTGACATGCAAGCCTCGATCGAACTGAACCGCACGCCCGCCGTGCACTACCTGCTGCGCATCGGCGACACCTGCCTGGTGCTCGCGCAGCGCCTGGGCGAATGGTGCGGCCACGCACCGGTGCTCGAAGAAGACATCGCGATGGCCAACATCGCGCTCGACCTCGTCGGCCAGGCCCGCGCCGTGCTCACGCACGCCGGCAAGCTCGAAGGGGCTGACCGCGCGCACGACGAAGACCAGCTCGCCTACCTGCGCGACGAGCGCGACTACTTCAACCTCACGCTGGTCGAGCTGCCGCGCGGCGACTTCGCGTTTGCCGTGCTGCGCAACACCATGGTCGCCACGCTGCTCAAGCTGCTGTGGCAGCGCCTGGCCGCATCGAGCGACGCCGAGGTGGCCGCCATCGCCGGCAAGGCGCTGAAGGAAGCGCGCTACCACCAGCAGCACTCGGCCGACTGGGTCGTGCGCCTGGGCGACGGCACCGACGAATCGCGCCGCCGCACCGAGAAGGCGCTCAAGCAGCTGTGGCTCTATGTGCCCGAGCTGTTCGAGAGCGACGACGTCGATGCGCAAGCCAGCGCCAGTGGCCTCGGCCCCGCATGGAGCGAGCTGCGCGAGCCCTGGCTTGCCGACATGCAGCAGGTGCTCGACGCGGCCGGCCTCGCCATGCCGAAGGAAACCGCCTTCCGCAGCACCGGCAAGCATGGCGTGCACAGCGAGCACATGGGCTACATCCTGGCCGAGATGCAGCATCTGCAGCGCAGCTTCCCCGGAGGCGTGTGGTGACCACCGACGTCGCATCGCGTGTCGAGGCCGCCTGGGCCGTGCTGCACACCGTGTCCGACCCCGAGGTGCCGGCCGTGTCGGTCTGCGACCTGGGCATCGTGCGCGAGGTGATCGAGCACGACGACGGCCTCGAGATCGTGCTCACGCCGACCTACTCCGGCTGCCCCGCCACCGAAGCCATCGAACACGACGTGCTGGCCGCCATCGAACAGGCCGGCCTGGGCCGCGCGCGCGCCACGCTGCGCCGCGCACCCGCCTGGACCAGCGACTGGATCAGCGACGAAGGCCGCGACAAGCTCAAGGCCTACGGCATTGCGCCGCCCGCGCACCTCACGCCCGAGCAGGCCTCCACCACCGCCGTGCCGATCAAGCTCTTCGGCCGCATGGCCGGCGAACGCATCGCCTGTCCGCGCTGCGCCAGCGAGCGCACCGAGCGGCTCTCGGCCTTCGGCTCCACGGCGTGCAAGGCCCTGTACCGCTGCATGGCCTGCCGCGAACCCTTCGAACACTTCAAGCCTATTTGAGGCACGCCCACGATGAGCACCCTCTTCCATCCCCTGCGCGTGAAGGCCATCGAGCCCGACACGCACGAGGCCGTCATCGTCTCGTTCGAGGTGCCGGCCGACCTGCAGCAAGTCTTCGGCTTCACGCAGGGCCAGTACCTCACGCTGCGCCATGACATCGACGGCCAGGACCTGCGCCGTTCCTATTCGATCTGCGCCGGCATCGACGACGGCGAGCTGCGCGTCGGCGTGCGCAAGGTGCGTGGCGGCGTGTTCTCCAACTGGATCAACGCCCACCTGCAACCCGGCGACAGCCTGCAGGTGATGGCGCCGCAAGGCCGCTTCTTCGTGCCCATCGAGCCCGAGGCCGCGCGCCATCATGTGGGCATTGCGGGCGGCAGCGGCATCACGCCGATCCTGTCGATCATGAAGACCGTGCTGGCGCGCGAGCCGATGAGCCGCTTCACGCTGATCTACGGCAACCGCCAGCTGCAGTCCACGATGTTCAAGGAAGAGATCGAGGACCTGAAGAACCGCTACATGACGCGCCTCGTGCTGCAGCATGTGTTCTCCGACGAGCACACCGATTCGCCGCTGGGCTTCGGCGTGATGAACCGCGAGAAGATCGGCGAGTTCCTGAGCTCGGTGGTGCCCGCCGCGCAGATCGACCAGGTGTACGTGTGCGGCCCGTTCCAGATGAACGACGAGGCCGAGGCCGCGCTGCTGGCCGCGGGCGTGCCCGAAGACCGCATCCACATCGAGCGCTTCGGCGTCGCGCTGCCCTCGGCCACGTCGGCCAACCAGGTCGGCGCCGTGGTGCACGAGGCGCAGCCTGGCGACGCCAAGCAGGCGCGCGTGACCATCGTGCGCGACGGCCTGCAGCGCGAGATCACCTACACCGAGGGCCAGCCCAGCATCCTCGATGCGGCGTCGGCGGCCGGGCTCGAAGTGCCGTTCTCGTGCACCTCGGGCGTGTGCGGCACCTGCCGCGCGAAGTGCGTGGACGGGGAAGTCCGCATGGAAAGAAACTTTGCGCTCGACAAGAATGAAGTGGCCGCGGGCTTCGTGCTCACCTGCCAGGCCCACCCCCTGACCGAACGCGTCACGCTGTCTTTCGACGAGCGTTGAACGCCCGCTTTTCCCTCGGCCTTTCCTATATCAACCCGGAGACAAACCAACCATGACTTTCTTCAAGCCCCTGCTGATCGCTGCCCTGTGCGCCACGGCCCTCTCGGCCTGGGCCGACGTCAACGTCGGCGTGACCATCTCGGCCACCGGGCCGGCGGCGTCGCTCGGCATCCCCGAGAAGAACACCATCTCGCTGATGCCCAAGACCATCGGCGGGCAGAAGATCAACTACATCGTGCTGGACGATGCCTCCGACACCACGGCCGCCGTGAACAACACGCGCAAGCTGATCGCCGAGAACAAGGTCGACGTGATCCTGGGCTCGACCACCACGCCGGCCTCGCTCGCGATGATCGACGTGGCCAGCGAAGCGCAGACGCCGATGATCTCGGTGGCCGCCTCGGCCCGCATCATCGAGCCGATGGACGCCAAGAAGAAGTGGGTCTTCAAGACGCCGCAGAACGACATCATGATGTCGCTGGCCATCGCCGAGCACATGGCCGCCAACGGCGTGAAGACGGTCGGCTTCATCGGCTTCTCCGACGCGTACGGCGAAGGCTGGTCGCAAGAGTTCGCCAAAGCCGCCGAGCTGAAGAAGATCAAGATCGTGGCCAACGAACGCTATGCGCGCTCCGACACCTCGGTCACCGGCCAGGCGCTGAAGCTCATGTCGGCCAAGCCCGACGCGGTGCTGGTCGCCGGCTCCGGCACGCCGGCCGCGCTGCCGCAGAAGACGCTCAAGGAGCGCGGCTACACCGGCAAGATGTACCAGACGCACGGCGTGGCCAATGCCGACTTCCTGCGCGTGGGTGGCAAGGACGTCGACGGCACCTTCCTGCCGGCCGGCCCGGTGCTCGTGGCCGACCAGCTGCCGGCCAGCAACCCGGTGAAGAAGTCTGCGCTCGCCTACGTCGCCGCCTATGAAGCCGCCTACGGCAAGGGCACGGTCTCGACCTTCGGCGCACACGCCTGGGACGCGGGCCTCTTGATGAGCTCGGCCGTGCCGGTCGCACTGAAGAAGGCCCAGCCGGGCACGCCCGAGTTCCGCGCCGCGCTGCGCGATGCGCTCGAGCAGACCAAGGACGTGTCGGGCGCGCATGGCGTGTTCAACATGACGGCCGCCGACCACCTGGGCCTGGACCAGCGCGCACGCGTGATGGTGAAGATCGAAAACGGCGCCTGGAAATACCAGCCCTGAAGTCTTCCTGCCTTGCGCCCTCCCCTTCCGGGGGAGGGCGGGGGCGGGGGCACGACGGCGTTGAATGCCGCGCGGCCTTGAACGCGGGGGCAGCCCCCATCCCAACCTTCCCCCGGGAGGGGAAGGAGCAATACAGACGCAGACAGACAGCAGCGCGCGCGACCGACGGCGCTGGCAACAGACACTGATTTCGACACACGGGCCCCGCCCGAAGGTTTTCATATGGACTTGCAGATTGCCCTGTTGCTGGGGCAGGACGGCATCGTGAACGGCGCGGTCTACGGACTGATGGCGCTCGCGCTGGTGCTGGTGTTTTCGGTCACGCGCGTGATCTTCATTCCGCAGGGCGAGTTCGTCGCCTTCGGTGCGCTCTCGATGGCCGCGCTGCAGGGCGGGCGCACGCCGGCCACGCTGTGGCTGCTGGTGGCGCTGGGCGCCATGGCACTGGTCGTGGAGGTGTGGCGCTGGAAGCGCGGCGCGACGATCGACTGGCGCTCGGCCTTCACGTGGTGCGTCGCCTTCCCGGCCGTCGCCGCGGTGCTGGTGCTGGGCGTCAAGCCCACGTCGATGACCCTGCAGGCCATCACCACGCTGGTGCTGATCGCACCGCTGGGCCCGCTGCTCTATCGCCTGGCGTACCGTCCGCTGGCCGACGCCACGGTGCTGATGCTGCTGATCGTCTCGGTCGCGCTGCACGGCGTGCTGGTCGGCCTGGGCCTGTTCTTCTTCGGTGCCGAAGGGTCGCGCACCACGCCGTTCTCCGACGTGCGCTTCGACATCGGCGGCATCCCCGTGAGCGGCCAGTCGATCGTGGTGGTGGGCGTCACGCTGCTGCTGGTGATTGCGATGTTCTGGTTCTTCGGCCGCTCCATGGTCGGCAAGGCGCTGCGCGCCACCGCCATCAACCGCGTGGGCGCACGGCTGTCGGGCATTCCCACCGAGCTGTCGGGCGACCTGAGCTTTGCGCTCGCGGCGCTCATCGGCGCGGTGTCGGGCCTGCTGATCGCACCGATCACCACGGTCTACTACGACACCGGTTTTCTCATCGGCCTCAAGGGCTTCGTGGCCGCCATCGTCGGCGGGCTCGCGAGCTACCCGCTGGCGCTCGCGGGCGCGCTGCTGGTCGGCCTGCTGGAAGCTTTCTCTTCGTTCTGGGCCAGCGCCTACAAGGAAGTGCTGGTGTTCACGTTGATCATTCCAGTGCTGTGGTGGCGTTCGCTGCGCAGCCACCACGTGGAGGACGAGGAATGAGCGCGTCGCCCAGCACCTCTTCCGCCACGGCACACGCGGGCCGTCCGCTGGTCACGCCGCGCACGCTCACGCTGGCGTGCATCGTCGCGCTCGCGCTGGCCTGGGGCTGGCTGCCCGACTTCACGGTCGCGGTGCTCAGCAACATCGGCCTGTACGCGCTGGTGGCCGCCGGGCTCGTCATGCTGACCGGCGTGGGCGGCATGACCTCCTTCGGCCAGGCCGCGTTCGTCGGCATGGGTGCCTATGCCACCGCATGGATCTGCACCTCGCCCACGGCCGCAGGCTGGCTCGGCGGCATCGCCGGTTCGGCGCTGGTGCCGTGGCTCGGCCTGCTGCTCGGGCTGGTGCTGACCTTCGCACTGGCCTGGGCGCTCGGCGCGGTCACGCTCAAGCTGTCGGGCCACTACCTGCCGCTGTGCACCATCGCCTGGGGCCTGAGCCTGTACTTCCTGCTCGGCAACATGGAGTTCCTGGGCGGCCAGACCGGCATCACGGGCGTGCCGCCGCTGGTGATCGCGGGCATCTCGCTGGCCTCGCCGCGCGCACTCGGCGTGGTGATCTGGGCCGTGCTGCTGCTGGCGCTGTGGGCGCTGCACAACCTGCTCGACTCGCGCGAAGGCCGCGCCATCCGCGCGCTCAAGGGCGGGCGGCTCATGGCCGAGTCGATGGGCGTCGACACGGCGCGCCACCGCATCAAGCTGTTCGTGCTGGCCGCGCTGCTGGCGGCCGTGTCGGGCTGGCTCTACGCGCACATGCAGCGCTTCGTGAACCCGACGCCCTTCAACCTGAACATCGGCATCGAGATGCTGTTCATGGCGGTGGTCGGCGGCGCAGGCCACCTGTGGGGCGCGGTGCTCGGCGCCACGCTGATCACCCTGCTGAAAGAGAAGCTGCAGGACATCCTGCCCGCGCTGCTGGGCACCAGCGGCAACTTCGAGGTGGTGGTGTTCGGCCTGCTGATGCTGTTCGTCCTGCAGCGCTTCGCCGACGGCCTGTGGCCCACGCTGGCGCGGCTGGTGAGCCGCTGGGTGCGGCCGGTGGCCAAGGCCCCGGCGGCCGGTTCGGCCACGGCCCCGGCGGCGCAGCTCGCGCAGCGCGTGCTGCCGGCGGCGGGCACGATGCTCTTGCAGGCCGACGCGGTCAGCAAGCGCTTCGGCGGCCTCATCGCCAACAACGACATCTCGATGACGCTGAAGGCCGGCGAGATCCACGCGCTGATCGGTCCGAACGGCGCGGGCAAGAGCACCTTCTTCAACATGATCTCGGGCGTGGACGACCCCAGTTCGGGCCAGGTGCGGCTCGAAGGCGATGCCATGTCGGGCCGCCCCTCGCGCGCCTTCGCGGCGCGCGGCCTGGGCCGCACCTTCCAGCACGTGCGCCTGCTGGGCCAGCGCAGCGTGGTCGAGAACGTGGCGCTCGGTGCGCACCTGCGCGCCAGGCGCGGCTGGCTTGCGGCCATGCTGCGGCTGGACCGCGCCGAAGAGGCCGCGCTGATGGCCGAAGCCCGCAAGCAGATCGAACGCTGCGGCCTCGGCGCGCACGCCGACACGCCGGCCGCGTCGCTCTCGCTGGGACAGCAGCGCGTGGTCGAGATCGCACGCGCGCTCGCCGGCCAGCCGTCGGTGCTGTTGCTCGACGAACCTGCCGCCGGCCTGCGCCACCTCGAAAAGCGTGCGCTCTCCGAACTGCTGGGCCAGCTGCGCGCCGAAGGCCTGGGCATCCTCGTGGTGGAGCACGACATGGAGTTCGTGATGAACCTCGCCGATCGCATCACCGTGCTCGAGTTCGGCACCGTGATCGCCACCGGCACGCCGGCCGAAGTGCAGGCCAACCCGCGCGTGCTCGAGGCCTACCTGGGCGGCGCCGACGACGAACTGCTGGAAGACGCCCGATGAGTCACCCTATTCTTCAACTGGAAGACTTCTGCGTCGCCTACCGCACCGTCGAGGCAGTGCACAGCGTGCGCCTGCACGTGAACGAAGGCGAGATCGTCACCGTGATCGGCCCCAACGGCGCCGGCAAGACCACGCTGCTGTGCGCGGCCATGGGCCTGCTGGTGTCGAGCGGCAAGCTGTCGCTCGACGGCGAGCGCATCGCGCGCCCCGGCGTCGAGACCATGGTCGCGCGCGGCGTGGCGCTGGTGCCCGAGCGACGCGAGCTGTTCGGCGAGATGTCGGTCGAAGACAACCTGCTGCTCGGCGGCTTCTACCAGTGGCGCAAGGGCAAGCGCGACCAGCGCGCGCGCATGGACGAGATCTTCGAGATCTTTCCGCGCCTGAAGGAACGCCGTCCGCAGATGGCCTCCACGCTCTCCGGCGGCGAGCGCCAGATGCTGGCCATCGGCCGTGCGCTCATGGCGCGCCCGCGCCTGCTGATGCTCGACGAACCTTCGCTGGGCCTGGCCCCGCTGGTGGTGCGCGAGGTGCTGCGCGTGGTGTCGCAACTGCGCAAGCACGGCGTCTCGGTGCTGCTGGTGGAACAGAACGCCCGCGCCGCCCTGCAGGTGGCCGACCGCGCCTACGTGCTCGAGATGGGCGCAGTGGCGCTCGAAGGCAATGCCGGCGACCTGCTGCACGACCAAAGAATCATCGATACCTACCTGGGCATCGGGAACAAGAAATGACCCTGTTTTTCTCCCTCCCCTTCCGGGGGAGGGTAGGGGTGGGGGCAAGCGGCGTTTGATAGCGCACTGCGCCGAACGAAAGCCGCTTGCCCCCATCCCAACCTTCCCCCAGCGGGGGAAGGAGCAACACCTCGAAAGGACATCCGCATGACCACCCTTCAAAGCTACATCGCCGGCCGCTGGATCGGCCAGGAAGCCGCGCAATCGCTGCGCAGCGCCGTCAACGGCCAGGCCGTGGCGAGCACGCACGCCGAGGCCATCGACTTCGCCGAGGCGCTGGCGCATGCACGCCGCGTCGGCATTCCCGCGCTCATGAAGCTCGACTTCCAGCAGCGCGCCGAGCGACTGAAGGCGCTGGCCAAGTACCTCGCCGCGAACAAGGAAGCACTGTATGCCGTGTCGGCCCACACCGGCGCCACGCGCGCCGACGGCTGGATCGACATCGAAGGCGGCGCCGGCACGCTGAGCGCCTACGCCAGCATCGGCACCAACGAGCTGCCCTCGGGCAACCTCGTGCACGAAGGCCCGGCCTTCCCGCTCGGCAAGAAGGGCGGCTTCGCGGGCACGCACATCCTGGTGCCGCGCGGCGGCGTGGCGGTGCACATCAACGCCTTCAACTTCCCGGTGTGGGGCCTGCTCGAGAAGTTCGCGCCCAGCTTCCTCGCGGGCATGCCCTGCATCGGCAAGCCGGCCACGGCCACCAGCTACCTCACCGAGGCGCTGATGAAGCTCATCGTGCAGTCGGGCATCCTGCCCGAGGGCAGCCTGCAGCTCGTGATCGGCAGCACGGGCGACCTGCTCGACCGCCTCGAAGGGCCCGACGTGGTCACCTTCACCGGCTCGGCCGACACCGCCGCCAAGCTGCGCGTGAACGCGAACCTGGTGCGCCAGTCGATCCCGTTCAACGCCGAGGCCGACTCGCTCAACTGCGCGATCCTCGCGCCCGACGTGACGCCCGACGACGAAGAGTTCGATCTCTTCGTGAAAGAAGTGGCGCGCGAGATGACCACCAAGGCCGGCCAGAAGTGCACGGCCATCCGCCGCGCGATCGTGCCGCGCCAGCACCTCGACGCGGTGGCCGAGAAGCTGCGCGCCCGCCTGGCCAAGACCGTCATCGGCGACCCGTCGCGCGAAGACGTGCGCATGGGCGCCCTCGCCTCGCGCGACCAGCAGGCCGACGTGGCCGAACGCGTCGCCACGCTGCTGCAGGGCGCGGAGCTGGTGTACGGCGCACGCGACGGCTTCTCGCCCGTGGGCGACGGCGTGAGCGAAGGCGCGTTCTTTGCGCCCACGCTGCTCTTGAGCCGCAAGCCGCTCGAACACGATGCGGCGCACGACATCGAGGCCTTCGGCCCCGTCAGCACGCTCATGCCCTACGACGGCATCGACGAAGCACTTGCGCTGGCCGCGCGCGGCAAGGGCAGCCTCGTGGGCACGCTCGTCACACGCGACCCGGCCATCGCGGCCAAGGCCATTCCGGTCGCTGCCGCCTGGCACGGCCGCCTGCTGGTGCTCGACCGCGAGGCCGCCGCCGAATCGACCGGCCACGGCTCGCCGCTGCCGCAGCTCAAGCACGGCGGCCCGGGCCGCGCGGGCGGCGGCGAAGAGCTCGGCGGCCTGCGCGCCGTGAAGCACTACCTGCAGCGCGCCGCGCTGCAGGGCTCGCCCACCATGCTCGCGGCCGTCACCGGCGAGCACGTGCGCGGCGCCGCGCTGCGCGAGAGCGAGGTGCATCCCTTCCGCCGCTACTTCGAAGAGCTGCGCATCGGCGACTCGCTGCTCACGCATCGCCGCACCGTGGGCGAGGCCGACATCGTCGCCTTCGGCGGCATCTCGGGCGACTACTTCTACATGCACTTCGACGAAGAGGCGGCCAAGGCTTCGCCCTTCGGCAAGCGCATTGCGCACGGCTACTTCGTGCTGTCGGCGGCCGCGGGCCTGTTCGTCTCGCCCTCGCCGGGCCCGGTGCTGGCCAACTACGGCCTGGACACGCTGCGCTTCGTCAAGCCCGTGGGCATCGGCGACACCATCCAGGCGCGCCTGACCTGCAAGCGCAAGATCGACCGCAACAAGAAGGACGCGAGCGGCCAGGGCCAGGGCGTGGTGGCCTGGGACGTGGAGGTGACCAACCAGCTCGGCGAGCTGGTCGCGAGCTACGATATCCTGACGCTCGTCTCCAAGAAACCAGAAACCACCTGATGTTCGATCTCACAGGAAAAGTCGCGCTCGTCACCGGCGGCAACGGCGGCATCGGCCTCGGCATGGCGCAGGGCCTAGCCAAGGCCGGCGCCCGCGTCATCGTCGCGGCGCGCAATGCACAGAAGTCGGCCGCCGCGGTCGAATCGCTGAAGGCATTGGGCAGCGACAGCTTCGCGCTCGCACTCGACGTGACCGACGAAGCCTCGGTGCAGAAGGCCTTCGACGAGGTCGTCGCGCGCTGCGGCCGCCTCGACATCCTCGTGAACAACGCCGGCACCACGGTGCGCAAGCCGGTCGACCAGCTCGCGCTGGCCGAGTGGCACCAGGTGATGGACACCAACCTCACCAGCGCCTTCCTGTGCAGCCGCGCCGCGCACCCGCACCTGAAGGCCGCGGGCGGCGGCAAGATCATCAACATCGGCTCGATGATGTCGATCTTCGGCGCGCCCTACGCCCCGGCCTATGCCGCGAGCAAGGCCGGCATCGTGCAGCTCACCAAGTCGACCGCGCTCTCGTGGGCGGCCGACCAGATCCAGGTCAACGCCATCCTTCCGGGCTGGTTCGAGACCGAGCTGACCGACGGCGCACGCAACCAGATTCCGGGCCTGTACGAACGCGTGAAGACGCGCGCCGCCGCCGGCCGCTGGGGCCAGCCCTCGGACATCGCGGGCACAGCCGTGTTCCTGGCGAGCGCCGCGTCCGACTACGTGACTGGTACCGCCATTCCCGTCGACGGCGGGTTTTCGATCTCCGGTTGAGCCGTGCGGGCCGTGTAAATTCGGCCGCCATGCTCTTCTGGTTCCAGCTCTTTCTTTTTGTCGCCGGCACGGCCGCGCTGCTGTACGTGTCGCGCGGCCCGCTCAGCCAGCCCGGCTCCCACGGCTTCTTCCGCTTCTTCGCGTGGGAGTGCATGCTGGTGCTGATCGTGCTGAACCTGCCGGTGTGGCATGTCGATCCGCTCTCGGCCACGCAACTGATCTCGTGCGTGCTGCTGGCGCTGTCGATCTGGCTGCCCATCCATGCGGTGCGGCTGCTCAAGGCACACGGCAAGCCGAGCGAAGCGCGCAGCGATGATCCGGCGCTGTACGGTTTCGAAAAGACCTCGGCACTGGTGACGACCGGCGCCTTCCGCTACATCCGCCACCCGATGTACACGGCGCTGATGCTGCTGGCCTGGGGCGCGTTCCTCAAGCAGTTCACCTGGCTCACGCTGGCGCTGGTGCTGGCGGCCACGCTGTTCCTGTTCCTGACGGCGCTGCGCGACGAAAAGGAATGCCTCGCGCATTTCGGCGACGCCTACCGCGAGTACATGCGCGGCACGCGGCGCTTCATTCCGTTCCTGCTGTGAGCGCGGCGCCGGCCCGGTAGCGCCGGCCCGCCCCTTTCCCCTCCTGCACGCGGCCCGCAACCTTGCGGGACGCTGACCTGCACGATCAGGTTCCGTTCATGCGAGGCTCCTAGCATTCGCGCATGTTGCTCACACGCATCCGCCGTCTTGCCCACGCCCATCGCCGGGCGTGGTGGATCGCGGCCCTGTTGTTGAGCGTGCTTCAGCCCTTCATCGCGGTGCATTTCAACTGCGACGGGATCGAGGACGAACCGATGCTGCGGCTGCGCGGCATCGGCGAGACGACGCAGTTCGAAGCCGACGACCGCGCGGACCACGCGTCCGACCGCGAGACCACGGTGTTCGCCCAAGGCCCTGCGGGCATTCATCTGCCCGACACATTGAACCTGGGGCTGGACACGCTGCTGGCCCTGCTGCTCACGCTGCTGCCGCTGGCCGTGGTGCTGATGCGGCGAACCGAACCCGTCGGCCGCAGCGCACCCGAGCCCGTGCCGCTGCACGCCGGCGCCCCCCCACCGTCCGCCCCCTGGCGGCGCCTGCCTCCCTCCGCCGCCCCCCCTTTCGCGACCTGAGAAGCGGCGCCTTGCGCGCCGAGCGGCTGTGTTGCGCCTGCGCGCGGCCGGCTCTCCCTCGTCTTCCTCGAAAGGTCCGACCATGTCCGCTTTCCACTTCTGCGCGTGCCCCTTCACACTCGCACTGCGCGAGGCGCCGCCATGCACGCGCTGAACCTCGCCCTGCTTCAATGGCTCGCCGCCGGCGCGCAGCCCACGCCGTGGGTGCTGATGTGCGCCCGGACGCTGGCGCTGGGCGGCAGCTGGCTGTGC
This sequence comes from Variovorax sp. 54, assembly GCF_002754375.1. Taxonomy (NCBI): domain Bacteria; kingdom Pseudomonadati; phylum Pseudomonadota; class Betaproteobacteria; order Burkholderiales; family Comamonadaceae; genus Variovorax; species Variovorax sp. 54. The sequence goes on along the minus strand of NZ_PEFF01000001.1, from coordinate 4,561,258 downwards.
GCCGCCGTTGCCCTCGCCACGCTATGGCGCCGGCCCGACGACCGCGCCTACCTGGTCGCAGTCGCGCTGCTGGCCGGGCTGGCCTCGATGCTGTCGCATGCCATTGCGCTGCGGTTGAACGTGCCGCGTCCCTTTGCGCAGGGGCTGGTGCCGGCCTACATCACGCACGCGGTCAACGGCTCGCTGCCGAGCACGCACGCCAGCGTGATGTTCACCGTCGCGCTGGCCTTCCTGGCGCGCAGCGGCCTGCGCGCCATCGGCGTGCCGCTGCTCGTGCTGGCCGCCGCGACCGGCTGGGGCCGCGTCTACACCGGGGTTCACTTTCCGTTCGACATCGCGGCCGGCCTGCTGCTGGCCGGCACGCTCGTCGGTGCACTGGGCACCGCGCAATGGCTGACCCACCGCGCGGCCGTGCGTGCCGCCACCCGTGCCACGGCTTCCGCCTGGAGACCCTCATGATCACCACCTCCACCCTGCGCCCGGACACCGATGCCATGGCCGCCCCCTCGCCGCGCAGCGTCGACCCCGACACGCCGCCGCCCGGCGCGCGCAGCCTCTCGTGCGTGATTCCCTGCTTCAACGAGGGCGCCAACCTGCGCCACCTGCTGCCTCTGCTCGAAGACGTGCTGTGGGCCACGCGGATGCACTGGGAGATCATCGTGGTCGACGACGGCAGCACCGACGACACCGCCGCCGTGGCCGAGGCTTGGTGCGACCTGTCGGGCTTTCGCTGCATCTCGCTGTCGCGCAACTTCGGCAAGGAGGCCGCGCTCACCGCGGGCCTGGCGGCGGCCGGCGGCGATGCGGTGGTGCTGCTCGACGGCGACCTGCAGCACTCGCCCGAACTCATCCACGCCATGCTCGCGCAGTGGCAGGCCGGCGCCGAGGTGGTCTACGCGGTGCGCGAGGCGCGCCACGACGAGAGCCGCTTCAAGCAGCTCGGCAGCCGCCTGTTCTACCGGCTCATGAACGACTCCGACCGCTTCTCGGTGCCGAAGGACGCGGGCGACTTCCGACTGATGGACCGCAAGGTGGTCGACGCGCTGAAGAGCCTGCCCGAGCGCAGCCGCTTCATGAAGGGCCTCTACGCATGGGTCGGGTTCCGCGCCGTGGCGCTGCCCTACACGCCGGCCCCGCGCACGCAGGGCGCCAGCAGCTTCAACGCACGGCGGCTCGTGAGCCTGGCGATCGACGGGCTCACCGCCTTCACCACCTGGCCGCTGCGCATGGTGAGCGTGGTCGGCCTGTTGTTCGCGGTGCCGGCGCTGTCGTACGGCATCTTCGTGGCCATCGACCACCTGCTGTTCGGCAACGCCGTCTCCGGCTGGACCACCATCGTCGTGAGCCTGATGTTCTTCATCGGCATCCAGATGATCTCGACCGGCATCGTGGGCGAGTACATCGCGCGCATCTACGAGGAAGCCAAGGGCCGGCCGCTGTACGTGGTGCGGCAAGAGCGCGGGACCGGCCTCGGGGCCGGGCAGCCATGACACCGCGCACGACCACGACCACGCCCGCCTGGTGGACCGCGCCGCAGCCGGTGTGGCTCATCGCGGGCATCGTCGCCTGGCTGCTCGTCACGGCCTGGGCCCGGCCGCTGATGGCGCCCGACGAAGGTCGCTACGTCGGCGTCGCGCTGGGCATGCTGCATTCCGGCGACTGGCTGGTGCCTCGGCTCGATGGCCTGCCCTTCTTCCACAAGCCGCCGCTGTTCTACTGGATCGGCGCCGCCGCGATGGCGGTGGCCGGGCCGGTGGAATGGGCCGCGCGGCTGCCCTCGGTGCTGGGAGCGAGCGTGGCGGCGGCGGCGCTGTACCTGTTCCTGCGCCGCTGGTCGACGGTGCGGCTGGCGCTGCTGTCCACCGTGGTGCTGCTCACCACGCCCTTCTTCTTCCTGGGTGCGCAGTTCGCCAACCTGGACATGCTGGTGGCCGGCTGCATCTCGGCCACCGTGCTGCTCGGGGCCGGCGCCGTGCTGGCGCGCGAGCACGAGGAACCGTGGCGCGCCCTGCTGGCGGGCGCCTACCTGCTCGCGGCGGCAGGGCTGCTGGCCAAGGGCCTCATCGGCCTGCTGCTGCCCGCGCTGGTGCTGCTGGCCTGGTGCGCGGTGACGCGCAAGGCCGTCGTGCTGCGCCTGGCCGTGTGGCTGCCGGGCTGGGCGATCCTGCTGGCGGTGGCCGGGCCGTGGTTCGTCGCGATGCAGATGAAGTTTCCCGAGTTCTTCGACTACTTCGTGATCACCCAGCACTTCCGCCGCTTTGCGTCCTCGGGCTTCAACAACGAACACGGCATGTGGTTCTACCTGCCGGTGCTGGCGGCCCTCACGCTGCCGTGGTTCGCCTGGGCCCTGGTGCCGCGCGGCCGCGACGCGGCGGCGCCGCGCACGCGCTTCTCGGACATCGACTGGCTCATGTGGATCTGGCTCGCGGTGATCGTGGGCTTCTTCTCGCTGCCGCGCTCCAAGCTGGTCGGCTACGTGCTGCCCGCGCTGCCGCCGCTGGCCTGCCTGATCGCGCAGCGCGTGCTCGCGGGCCGCGTGCTCGACACGCTGCTGCCCAAGGTCCGCGTGACGGCTGTCGCGTCGGCCCTCGTGTGCGTCGCCTGCGTGGCCGGCCTGGCGCTCTACGCACGGCCGCCGGGCACGCTGCTGCGGCTGTCCGAAGGCCAGGCCGTGGCGGCCAGCGACCAGGTGCTGATGCTCGACAGCTACCTCTACGAGATCCCGTTCTACTGGAAGCTGCGCACGCCGGTGCGGATCGTGGACGACTGGCAAGCCGCCGCCACCGACACGCGCGACAACTGGCGCAAGGAGATCTCGGACGCGGCGCGTTTCGACCCCGCGCGCGCCGCCGAGCTGCTGCTCGACCGCACGCAGCTCGCCGCCGCGCTGTGCATGCCGCGCACCACCTGGCTGGTGGGGCCGAGCAACGCGCAGCTGGCCCACCCGTGGCTCGCGCGGGCGCAGCTGGTCGCCTTCACGCCGGCCGTCGCGGCCTGGCGCTTCACGGGCAGCGCGACCGGCGACGCGCAGTGCCTCGACCTGCCACCGGCGACCCCGGCCAGCGCCAATGACTGACATGCGCACCACCACCACGCCCCCCTCCCGCAGCCTGTGCATCTGCGCCGACGACTTCGGCCTGAGCGCCGGCGTGAACGCGGCCGTCATCGACCTGGCGGAGCGAGGCATCGCCTCGGCCACCAGCTGCATGGTGCGCCGCCGCGCCTGGCTGGCCGGTGCGCGGGCACTGCTGCGCATCGACGCCGGCGCCTTCGACGCCGGCCTGCACCTGGACCTCACGCGGCCCGAGGTCTCCGGCGGCCCCGAGCCGGCCCTGACCGGGCTGGTGGCACGCACCTGGACGCACACGGCTTTCGCCCCGGGCCTGCGCGCCGACATCCGCGACCAGTTCAGCCGCTTCGAGGACGCCATGCACCGCGCGCCCGCCTTCGTCGACGGGCACCGCCACGTGCACCAGCTGCCGATGGTGCGCGAGCTGCTGGTGGAAGAAATCGTGCGGCGCTACGGCGCGTCGCCGCCCTGGCTGCGCCACACGGCGCCGGGCCCGGGCCGGGGCGCCGAGCGGCTGAAGGCCGGCCTCATCCATGCGCTGGGCGCCGCAGGCCTGTCGGCGCTGGCCCGCCGCCACGGCATTCCCACGAGCCGTCGCCTGCTCGGCGTGTACGACTTCGCGGGCGACATGGAAGACCATCGGCAGCGCCTCACCGCATGGATCGCAGCAAGCGAGACGGGCGACGTGCTCATGTGCCACCCCTCCGCCGGCCTGACGCCGGGCGACCCGATCGGCCCCGCGCGGCTGCGCGAATACGCGGTGCTGCGCGACCTGGTGTTTCCCATGCAGGGTGTCGACGGTGACGGCGAGGTGGTGCCGGCGCCGCTGTCGCGGTGGCTCGGCACGACCCCGGTCGAAGTGCCGCACCGCGCAGCGGCCTGAACGGCTACGGCTTGTCTGGCGTCGTCCCGGCGTCCTCGCCGCGCGCGCCCCACCAGGCCGCAAGGACCAGCCCGCCCTTGCGCACCAGCAGCACCGCCATGACCACGAGCACGGCCCGCGAGGCCACGTAGCCCACGATGCCGAGCAGCGTGGCCGGCAGCGGCTTGGACGCCCAGAAGATGACCCAGGTCGCCAGCCCGGCCATCGCCAGTCCGCCGACGATCAGCATCACGCCGCCCACCATCCACGTCAGGATCGCGAGCCGCGCGGCCAGGCCGGTCAGGCGGTCCGCGCCGGGCCAGTCACGCCAGGTCCACAGCGCGGCCAGGCCCAGCGAGCCCATCATGGCCGCCAGCAACCCCATGAGGCTGTAGGCGACGACGGTGATGACCTGGCTCAACGCCGGCATGCAGGTTACGGTGTCACGCGCGGCAGCGCCTTCGCATCGACCGCCTCGCCGTCGACGATGAAGTGCCCGCCCGCCACATGGTGCAGCGTGCGCAACTCGTCATGCCCCTCGAAATGCCAGCGCCCTTCGGAGAACACGCGCGCATCGGCCTGCGCCGCGATCACCTCGCCCAGGAACAGGTCGTAGCGCTGCTGGATCGGCGGCTCGGGCAGCAGCCGGCATTCGAGCCAGGCCGCGCAGCCTTCGAGCAGCGGCGCGCCGGTGGCCTCGCCCGCGAAGGTCGAGAGGCCGTAGGCGGCGAACTTGTCGCTGCCGTCGCGCCCGGCAATCTCGCGGCCCGAGCTGTTGCCCAGCGCCTCGGTCAGGTCGAGCTGCGCGCGCGTGGGCACCTGCAGCGCGAAGGTGCCCGCGCCTTCGAGCAGCACGCGCGTCCAGGTGCTCTTGTCGAGCACGACCGCCACCTTGGGCGGATCGAAATCCAGCGGCATCGCCCAGGCCGCAGCCATGATGTTGCGCCGGCCATCGTGCGCGGCGCTCACGAGGACGGTCGGTCCGTGGTTCAGGAGACGGTAGGCCTTGTTCAACGGAACCGGCCGGCGGTGAGAGGCGTTCATGCGCATGGGGCCCGCGCAGGCGAGCCCGGAAGATGGAGGCCCGCCAGCCTACCAGCAGGTGCCGTGGCCCGTCACGCCGCGTAGGCGTCGCACAGGGCGAGGTACTCGTCGCCCGAAATCTCCAGCGCGGTCGCGCGGCGCAGCACGCGGGCCTTCGGCTTGGGCAGGTCGGTCTTGATCTGGATCTGCTTGCCGATGGGAATGCCCATGTAGTCCTGGTTGACCCAGGTGTTCTCGACGATGTTGCCCCACGGCAGCAGCAGGCCGTTCTCGAAGGTCAGGCCCTGCCGGCCGATGACGAAGGCGGGCGTTCCGATGTTGGCCAGCGTGCGGATGCACTTGACCGCCAGCCACGCGGCCAGCAGGCCGAAGCCCGCCGCAATGAGGATGCCGATGTTCTTGTCCTGCGCGCGGAGGCACAGCACGGCCAGCACGACCGCGACCACCACCCAGAGCGTGGCGCCGGCGATCAGCCGCGTGCGGGAGTAGAAGACGGGGCGGTCCTGGCGGGTTTTTTCCTGTTGGTTGGCGGAGCTGTAGATTTCCATTTTTTTGAGTCGCTGTACTTTGGAGATTGAAAGAAAGAAAAAGAAGGAGGGTCAGGCCGACGGCAGGCGCTGCATGAGGCACACCATCAGCACCGGCTCGTTGTCGATCTTCGAGCGATCGATCTTGCGGGTCTTGCCGTTGGCGACGATGAGCAGGTGCTCGTCGACATCCATCGCTTCGGCGTCCGACTGCGTGCGGATCGTGTCGATGCTCGACCACGCGATGAGCTGACCCTTGTGCACCAGCCCTTCCGCGTTGAGCGCCAGTGCGCCGAAGGGCACGGTGTCGCCCGCATGCAGGCGCCGCTCGACGTCGTGCCGCAGCACCTCGCCGACGGCTTCTTCCACTTCGGCGAGCAACTCGAAGGCGTCGTCCCACAGGTCGAGCCGCAGGCGCAGCGTCTTTCCGTCGCGGGTGGTGAGCAGCAGGTGGTTGCGGTTGTGGCGATGGCGCAGCCGTGTCACGTCGGCAAACGCGACGGTCTGCGTGCCGAGCTGCAGGCCCTGCGCGTTCAGCGTCAGCACCTGCGGGCTGCGCAGCCACGCAAAGAAGTCGCTGCCCTTCCAGCAGATCAAATAGATCGCAGCCGGAATCGCCAGCACCAGTACGAAGAACGCGCCCTTGTAGCGCACGAAGTCCGGCGTGATGAGGTACGGAAGGATGTAGATCTTTGCCGGCACCAGCACCATGGCGCAGAAGACATAGATCGCGGCCAGGCCGGCCAGCACACAGTAGAACGCGTAGCGCGGAAAGATGCGGTCGTGACGAAGGGACATGTGAAGCAAATACCCAATGCGTCGACAACGGGCGTGATGGCGTGGAGCTGAATTGCGCGCACGACCATACCAGCGGGAAGCGTCGCTCTTGAGGCTGCGCGAGCCTTAAGGCATCTTTTTTTTGAACAAACAACGCGCATCGCGAAGCCCATTAACCGAGAAGATTTAAGTTTGATGCCCGCTTCGACACAACCGCTGCTTAAGCATTCATGGCAACTCTGCAAGCAGCGCGCGGTGTGCCGCCAGTGCGCGCCCGCGCATCGGGGCCTGCGCGTCGCGGCCCGTGAGTGGGCCGAAGCGCGCATCTTTCGACACGGCCGCCACCGCCTCGCGAAGACAACGGTGCGCCGGGTCCACCTCGTCGCGCGGATGCCAGGCCTGCAGCACCTGCTCGGGCGGCACGGCCACCGGCAGCTTGAACATCGCCAGGCCGAGGCTCGCGGCCACGGTGCGCGCCAGCGGCTCGGGCACGCAGGCCACCAGTGACGAGCGCGCGGCGGCCATCAGCGCGCCATAGGCGCTGGGCACGGTCAATGCGATCTGCCGCGCACAACCTTGTGCCGCGAGCAGGCTGTCGAGGGGTTCGACCGACCTGGCGCGCCGCGTGACCGCCACATGCTGCTGGGCCGCCAGGCGCTTGGGCGTGACGCGCGCCTTCAGCAGTTCGTGCCCCGCCCCGACCACGCCGACGATGCGTTGCTCGTACAGCAGCGCGGTCTGAATCTCCGGCCCCTTGTCGGGCAGCGTGCCCACGTCGAGATCGATGCGCCCTTCGCGCAGGGCCATCGCATCGCTGTCGCTTTCGGGCACGAAGCGCAGGCGCGCCAACGGCATGTCGCGCCGCAGCGCGGCCAGCAAGGTGGCGCCGTAGACGATGCCCATGCCTTCGGGCGCGCGCACCGTGAACTCGCGCGTCACACGCGCCAGCGGCACGCCGCCGTCGGGCTGCATCAGCAGGCGCGCGTCGGCGATCAGGCGACGCACCGGATCGCGCAGCGCCACCGCACGCGGCGTCGGCACCAGCTTGCGGCCGGCCCGCACGAGGATCGGATCGCCCAGCGCCTCGCGGATGCGCGCGAGCGTGTGGCTCATGGCCGGCGCGCTCAGGTGCATGCGCTCGGCCGCCGCGCTCACGCTGCCAGTGCTCAACAGGGCATCGAGTGCGGCCAGCAGGTTCAGGTCCATGGAATTCATTTGGTGCAGGTCATTGCTTTGAACAATGCACTGTACAGACACCTCGCGCGGGTTGAAACTTCGCGCCCTTGTCCCCTTGCACCACCGGAGCCCCGCCCTTGAATCCTTCTTCGCAAGCCAGCCGCACCGCCCTCGCCACCGCGCTCATGCGGTCCATCCATTCGCGCAGTGCGCCCGCGCCGCTGCTGGACGACAGCTGGGGCGAGCGCCTCGTGCCGGACTCTGTGCGCACCGCCTTTCGCGAACGCGCGCTGGCACGACGTGACCCTGCATCGTCCGACTCGCCCGAGGCCGCGCTCGACGACGCGATGCGCGCCAACGCCGCCTACCCCGACGTGCTCCTGCGCTCGCGCTACACGGAAGACGCGCTGAAGGACGCGGTCGCGCGCGGCATCACCCAGTACGTGCTCATCGGTGCGGGCTTCGACAGCTTCGTGTGCCGCACCCCCGCCTGGGCGCAGGGCCTGGACATCTACGAAGTCGACCACCCCGCCACGCAGCAGCTGAAACGCCAGCGCCTTGCGGCCTGCGGCGTGCCGCCTTCCGCGTCGGTGCATTTCATCGAAGCGGACCTGTCGACCGAGAGCCTCGGCGCGGCGCTCGCGCGTTCGCCTTTCGACGCCGCGCGGCCGACCTTCTTCTCGTGGCTCGGCGTGACGGTGTACCTGACGCGCGAGGCCAACCTGGCGGCGCTGCGCGCCATTGCCACCTGCGCGCCGGACGGCAGCGAACTGGTCTTCACCTACATCGACGAGGCCGCGCTGCGCCCCGATGCGGCAGGCAACGCTGCGTTCCAGCGGCTGCGCAGCGATGTGTCGTCCGTCGGCGAAGACTTCCTGTCGGGCTTCGATCCGGCGACGCTGGGTGCGCTGCTGCGGGACACGGGCTTCGCGCTCCAGGAAGACCTCGACGGCCACCAGGCGCTGGCGCGCTACGACCCCGCGGGCCTCAACGGCCTGCGGCCCGCCGGCGCCGCGCACGTCGCGCGCGTCGTCAGCTTCCGGTCCGCCTGACGCTGGTAGCGTGCGGTCGACTTGCGGTGTGGCGCGCGGGTGGCGATGATCGCCGGCGCCCGCCGCCGCAAGGTTCCCTCGTCACCACGGAGCGTCCCCGCATGACCGCCAAGCCGAACCTCATCCCCGTGTCCCTCGATGCGCTGCGACCGACCCAGATCACGGTCGGCGGCGCCGAAGTGGCCACCAAACGCGCGCAGTGGAAGCAGCTCAAGCGCAAGGAGCGCGAGCACACGCTGGCCGCGCACTGGTTTCCCGCCGTGCGCGGGCCGGGCGGGCACTACTACATCGTCGATCACCACCACCTGGGGCGCGCGCTGCATGAGGAGTCGGTCGGCACGGTGTGGGTGATGCAACTGGACGACCTCTCCGAGGTCCGCGGCGAGCAGTTCTGGCGGCTCATGGAGTTCCACCGCTGGGCGCACCCCTTCGACGAGAAAGGCAAGCGGCGGGCGTTCAGCGCCATTCCCTCCAGCGTCGCCAAGCTGCGCGACGACCCGTACCGCGCGCTGGCCGGTTTCGTACGCAAGGCCGGCGGCTACGCGAAGGACGCGGCGCCGTACGCGGAGTTCCTGTGGGCCGACCATTTCCGCCCGCTGGTGCCGGCGAAGAAGCTGCAGCCCTCGGCCACCGAGCCGCTGCCGCAGGCCACCATCGACAAGGCCGTGGCGCTCGCACGCACCGCGAACGCGCGCTACCTGCCGGGCTGGACCGGCGTGACGAACGCCACGCCCGCGAAGTGAACGACGGCGCCGCCCGCCGCCCCGGCATCGCCGACCTCGTCGCGGGCGTGTCCATCGCAGGCCTGCTGCTGCCCGAGGCGGTGGCCTATTCGGGCATTGCGGGGCTGCCGCCGCAAGCCGGCGTGATCGCGCTCTTCGCCGGGCTGCTGGTCTACGGCCTCTTCGGCAGCAGCCGCTTCGCGATCGTCTCGGCCACGTCGTCATCGGCCGCCGTGCTGTTCGCGGCCACCACCGCGATGCCGGGTGTCGATGCCGCCACGCGGCTGGCGCTGGGCGCCGGGCTCGTGCTGCTGACGGGGGTGTTCTTCGTGCTGGCGGGCCTGGCCAGGCTCGGCGCGGTGTCGAGCCTGATCGCCAAGCCGGTGCTGCGCGGCTTTGCGCTCGGGCTGGCGCTGACCATCGTGGTCAAGCAGTTGCCGAAGGTGCTGGCGGTGCAGCCGGCACACAGCGATTTCTTCCGGCTCGTTGCAGGGCTCGCAACCGAATGGCGGCACTGGAACCTGGCAGGCGCGGCGATGGCGCTCGTGGCGCTGGTGCTGCTGCGCGGCCTGGCGCGCTGGCGCGCGGTGCCGGCGGCGCTGCTGGTGATCGTGGGCGGCATCGCGCTCGACGTGAGCGGCCTGTGCCAGGCCTGGGGCGTGGCGGCGGTGGGGCCGATCTCGCTGGACTTCTCGCACCCCGGCGTGCCTTCGCTCGACCGCGCGCAATGGCTGGGGCTGGGCGAACTGGCCTTCGCGATGGCGCTGATCCTCTATGCCGAGTCCTACGGCTCGATCCGCACCTTCGCGATGCGCCACGGCGACAACGTGTCGGCCAACCGCGACCTGCTGGCGCTGGGCGGCGCCAACCTGCTGTCGGCGCTGTTCCAGGGCATGCCCGTGGGCGCGGGCTACTCGGCCACCTCGGCCAACGAATCGGCCGGCGCGCACAGCCGCGCGGCGGGCCTCGTGGCGGGGGCGGTGGTGCTGGTGGCGGTGCTCACGCTGCTGCCGTGGATCGCGCACACGCCCGAGCCGCTGCTGGCGGCCATCGTGATCAATGCCGTGAGCCATTCGCTGAACCCCTCGTCGCTGCGGCCGTACTTCCATTGGCGGCGCGACCGGCTGGTGGCGCTGGTGGCCGTGGCCGCCGTGCTGTTGCTGGGCGTGCTCGACGGCCTGTTGGCCGCCATCGGCGTGAGCCTGCTGCTGTTGCTGCGCGGCTTCTCGCGCACCACCGTGAGCTGGCTCGGCCGGTTGGGCCAGAGCCACGACTACGTCGACACCGGCCGCCACCCCGAGGCGGTGGTGCCGCCGGGCGTGCTGATCGCGCGGCCCGAGGTGCCGCTGTTCTTCGGCAATGCGGACGCGGTGTTCGCGTCGATCCGCGCGCGCATCGACGCCACGCCGGGCCTGCAGCGCATGGTGCTGAGCCTGGAGGAATCGCCCGACCTCGACGCCACCAGCATCGAGGCGCTGTGCGACTTCGCGGCCTATGTGCGCGTGCGTGGCGCGCGCCTGTCGCTGGCGCGCGTGAAGGACGGCGTGCGCGACCTGCTGGCCAAGGTCGATTCGCCCGACCTGCACGCCGAGGTGTATGCGCCGTGGAGCGTGGACGACGCCGTCGAGGCCGGCACGTCGCGACAGCAGGCTAACGCGGCGTCGCCTGCCGCCTGAACTCGCTCGGGCTGCCGCCCGTGTGCGCGCGGAACACGCGGCTGAAGTGCGAGAGGTTGCCGAAGCCCGCGCCCAGCGCGATGTCGGTGATCGAGCGCGCAGCGTTCGCGGGGTCGATCAGGTCGCGGATGCTGGCGGCCAGCCGCTGGTGCTGGATGTAGCCGGTGAGCGTGTCGTCGTCGCCCGCGAAGGCCTGGTGCAGCAGGCGCTTGCTGCAACGCAGGGCCAGCGCCATGCCGTCGATCGACAGCGCGGGGTCGCGCAGGTTCTGCGCCACGTGGCGGTGGATGCGGTCTTTGAGCGCCTCGCGCTGGGTCTGCGTCGTGCTCTGGCCTGCGAGCTCCATGAGCGACAGGCGCACCAGCTGGATCAGCAGCTCGCCCGCGCCGCGCGCGGCGGCTTCGCTCATGTAGGGCAGCTCCAGGTAGGTGTTGCGCATGGTCTCCAGCGCCACGCGCGAGATGCCGCTGTCGCCGCCGATGCGCCGCGCCACGAGGTCGCCCAGCGGCAACGCGGGCGAGGCGATCTGGTCTTTCGGCAGCATCACGATGAGGTGGTCGCTGCGCTCGGGGTTGGCCACGGTGTAGTCGAGCGTGGTGTCGTACAGCGTCCAGCCACCGGCGCGCACCGCCGCCGCGCGCCCGCGCTGCGTGACCTCGGCCGAGCCCTGCCAGGGCGCGACGATCTTCAGGTAGGGCGCATCGCTCAAGCGCGCCATCTGCGGCGTGCGCAGCACGCGGTGGCGATTCGCCTCGAGCCGCGTGAGGATCACGTCGCCCGCGTGCGACGACGCGAGGTGGCCGTCGAAATCGCTGTCGCCGTACAGGTCGGAGCCCAGACCGCCGAAGTGGCGCCACACCCACTCGCACCACAGCGGCCCGCGCTCCTTCGGCGGGATCTCGTCGGTGGACAGGAGCAAGGACGCGGTCATGGGGTGAAAGCAGTGAGGACGAAAGATTTCAACACGAAGCCGGGGTGCCGCACAGCGTGAAGCGCCTTCGCGGCCCAGGGAATTCCGGGTTAACCACTAGGCGCCTGCACGCTGCGTCAAGTGCTTTGTGCGCGGCGGGCACAGCGGCGAAGGGCGTGCGTTTCTACGATCCCGGTCAGCGGGCGCATACCGACGCCCGGAAGGAGACCCTCATGCTTCACCCCACCCGCCGCCACTGGATTCAGGGCACGGCCACCGCGCTGGGCGCGGCCGCCGTCGCGCCGCAGCTGTTCGCGCAAAGCGCCCCCGTTCGCATCGGCTACGCCATCGCCCGCACCGGCCCCTGGGCCGCGGGCGCGCAGGTGAGCCAGGAACCCAACTACCTGCTGTGGGCCGAGCAGGTCAACGCCGCGGGCGGCCTGTCGGTGAAGGGCGCCAAGCGGCCCATCGAGCTGATCGGCTACGACGACCGCAGCGAGACCGAGACCTGCGTGCGCACGTTCGAAAAGCTCATGGGCAGCGACAAGGTCGACCTCGTGCTGCCGCCCTGGGGATCGGGCGCCAACTTCGCGGTCGCGCCGCTGGCCAACCGCTTCGGCTACCCGCTGCTCGCGCCCACCGCCCTGTCGCGCAAGCTCATCGACATGCGCCTGCCCTTCTTCTTCTCGCTGCTGCAGCAGCCCGACAAGATGATGGGCGCACTGGTCGACATGCTGGTGGCGCAGAACGTGAAGACGATCACCATCGTCTACATGGACGACCTGTTCGGGCTGGAGAACTTCGCGGCGCTGAACAACGCACTGAAGAAGACGCAGATCCAGGTGCTCGACCGCAAGAGCTACCCGCTCGGCGTGAAAGACCTCGCGCCCGTGCTGCGCAGCATGAAGGACCTGAACCCCGACGCCTTCATCGGCATCACCTACCCGCCAGACACCATTCTTGCGAGCCGGCAGGCGCGCGAGGTGGGCTTCAACCCGAAGTACTTCTACGCGTCGGTGGGCACCGCCTTCCAGCTCTACAAGAACGTGATGGCCGCCAACACCGAGGGCGTGATCGGCATGGGCTCGTGGAACGGAAAGACCAGCCCCGAGGCCAAGGCCTACTTCGATGCGCACACCAAGAAGTTCGGCAAGGAACCCGACCGCTGGGCCAGCGGCCACGCGTGGGCTGGCCTGCAGATCCTGCAGCAGGCGGTGGAGAAAGTGGGCCTCGACCGCAAGGCGCTGCGCGAGCAGATCGCGAAGAACGAGTTCAAGACCATCCTCGGGCCGATCCGCTTCGAGGGCAGCGAGAACGCGTCGATTCCCGGCACCGTGTCGCAATGGCAGGGCGGCGACTTCGAAGTGGTGTGGCCGAAAGACCGCGCCACCGCGCAACTGATGCCCAAGCCGGCCTGGAAATAACAGCGTGTCGTTCTCTGGATGGGCCGAGCTCCTGGCCGGCGGATTGATCACGGGCGGCATCTACGCGCTGGTGGCCATCGGACTGAACCTGCAGTACGGGCTGATGCGCATCATGAACATCTCGCACGGCGAGTTCCTGATGCTCGGCGCCTTTCTCACGTGGTGGGCGCACACGGCGCTGGGCATCTCGCCGCTGCTGTTCATGCCGGTGGCCTTCGCGCTGCTGATGGCGCTGGGCATGGCGGTGCACTGGCTGTGCTTCCGGCAGGTGGCGGCGCGCGCGCCGAACGTCGACGTGTTCGAGGCGCGCAGCCTGATGGTCGGCTTCGGCCTGATGTTCTTCGTGCAGAACACCGCCCTGCTCGTGTGGGGCGGCGACCTGCGCGGCTACGACTACCTGGCCGAGCCGGTGCAGCTGGGCGAGATGCGCTTCACCGCCAACAAGCTCGTGCTGTTCGGCGTGGCGCTGGCGCTGAGCCTCGTGCTCATCGCGCTGCTCAAGCTCACGCTGCTGGGCAAGGCGGTGCGCGCGCTGATGCAGTCGCCCACCGGCGCGCAGCTCGTGGGCATCAACACCAAGCGGCTGCACCCGCTGATGTTCGGCATCGGCCTGGGCCTGTCGGGCGTGGCCGGTGCGCTGCTGTCGATGACCTACGAGATCTCGCCCTCGATGGGCGAACCCTACACCGTGACGGCGCTGATCGTCATCACCCTCGGCGGCTTCGGCAGCATCGCGGGCAGCCTCGTCGGCGGCCTGCTGCTGGGCGTGGTCGAAGCGCTGGGCATGTACTACACGAGCCCCTCGCTCAAGATGCTGCTGTCGTATGCCGTATTCATCGGCGTGCTGATCTGGCGGCCCAACGGACTGTTCTCCAGAAGATGATTTCCCTCTTTCAAAACAAGCCCTGGTGGGTGCTCGCCGTCGGCCTCGCGCTGGCAGCCGCCATACCGTGGGTCGCGAGCGAGTTCATCGCGTCGGTCGCGCTCGGCTGCCTGATGTACATCGCGCTGGCCACGAGCTGGTCGCTGTTCTGCGGTGCCACGCGCTACCTGTCGCTCGCCACTTCGGCCTTCTTCGGTCTGGGCGCATATGCGAGCGCGACGCTGCTCGAGGTGCTGCCCTGGCCACTGGTCATCCTGAGCGGCGCAGCCATCGCGAGCGCGGTGGCGGTGCTGATGGGCGCGGCGGTGCTGCACCTGCGCGGCACCTACTTCGCGGTGCTGACCTTCGGCATGACCGAGCTGATCCGCCATGCGGTCACCTTCGTCGAGAAGCAGGTCTCGGGCACGGTGGGCCGCGTGCTCACGGTCGTGCCGTCGAACGAAACGGTGTACCTCACGGTGCTGGCCATTGCGGGAGTTGCAATCGCGACGGCGCTGCTCGTGAAGCGCAGCCGCTTCGGCCTGGCACTGGCCGGCATCGGTGCCGACGAGCAGCGTGCGCAGACGCTGGGCGTCGACACGCGCCGCGTGAAGATCGCCGGCTTCGCACTCACCGCCGCCTTCGCCGGCGCGGTCGGCTCAGCCATGGCGGTGCGCTGGACCTACATCGAACCGGCGGCCGTGTTCAGCCCCTTCATCGGCTTCCAGACCGTGCTGATCGCGATGATCGGCGGGGCCGCCAGCATCGGCGGACCGGTGGCCGCGGCCATCGTGTTCAGCCTGCTGTCGGAGACGCTGCGGCTGCAGCTGCCCTACGGCTACATGATGGTGCTGGGGTTGCTGCTGATCCTGTGCGTGATGTACCTGCCCAACGGCCTCGCGTCGCTGTGGCAGCGCAAGCGCGCCGCCCTTCGGAGGCATGCGCCATGAAGGCAACGCCTCTTCTCGAAGCCCGCGACCTCACGGTGCGCTTCGGCGGACTCACGGCGGTCGATGCCGTGAGCGCGACGCTGCACGCGGGCGAGCTGGTCGGCATCATCGGCCCGAACGGCGCGGGCAAGACGACCTTCTTCAACGCCATCTCGGGCGTGGTCATGCCAACGTCGGGACGGCTGCTGGTGGAAGGCGATGTCGACCTCACGCAGCGCGGCCCGCACCTGTACGCCGCGCACGGCATCGCACGCACCTTCCAGACGCCGCGCGTGATGGCCGACATGACGCTCGAAGACAACGTGCGCTTCGGCATGCAGTTCGCCGGACGCCGCCGCGCGCCCATCGCGGGCCTGGGCAGCACCGGCGAGATTCTCGACATGCTGGGCCTGGGCAGCCTCGCGACGCAGATCGCGGCTGACGTCACGCCCTCGCAGCAGCGCCTGCTCGAGATCGGCATGGCGCTCGGCACCCGGCCGCGCGTGCTGCTGCTCGACGAAGTGGCGGCCGGCCTCACCGAGGCAGAGGTCGATGCGATGGCACGGCGCATCCGGCGCCTGCGCGACGACCACGGCCTCACTGTCGTGTGGATCGAGCATGCCGTGACCACGCTGCTGAAGTACGTCGAACGCGTGCTGGTGCTGCACCAGGGCCGCAAGATCGCCGACGGCACGCCGGCCGAGGTCGTGCGCAATGCCGAGGTGGTCGAGGCCTACCTGGGCGACGAGATGGAGGCCACGGCATGAGCGGCACATTCATGACCGTGCGCGGCCTGTCGGCCGGCTACCACGGCTTCGAGGTCATCCAGGGCCTGGACCTCGACGTGACGCCCGGCGTCACCGTCGTGCTCGGGCCCAACGGCGCGGGCAAGACCACGCTGCTCAAGGCGCTCGCAGGTCTGTTGCCGCGCACGGGCGAAGCAATGCTCGACGGTGCGGCGCTGCCGTCCGCCGACGCCACCGCCTGCGTGCGGCGCGGCCTGGCACTCGTCGCCGAAGGCCGCCAGCTGTTCCCGCAGATGACCGTCACCGAGAACCTCGAACTCGGCGGCTGGCTGATTCCCGCGCGGCTGCGCGCCGAGCGCCTCGCGCGCGCCTTCGACGACTTTCCGCGCTTGAAAGAACGCGCCACGCAACTCGCCGGCACCATGAGCGGCGGCGAACAGCAGATGGTCGCCGTGGCGCGCGCCCTGATGAGCGGGCCGCGCCTGCTGATGCTCGACGAGCCCTCGCTCGGCCTCGCGCCGCGCATGGTCGACGAACTGCTCGCCATCGTGCGCCGCATCGCCGACCAGGGCGTGACCGTGCTGATGGTCGAGCAGAACGTGCGCAAGGCGCTGCAGGCCGCCGACCGCGGCTACGTGCTCGAACGCGGGCGCGTGGTCGCCTCGGGCGAGGCGCAGGCGCTGCTGCATTCCGACGCCGTGCGCCAGGCCTACCTGGGCGTGGCCTGAACACCCCTCTTCCTCTTCTTTCGCAAAGGACACCCATGACCGACATCTCCATGTTCATCGACGGCGAACGCCGCGCCGCCACCGGCGGCAAGACCTTCGAGCGCCGCAACCCGCTGGACGGCGGCATCGCCACACGCGCCCCCGCGGCCACGCCCGCGGACGCAGTCGCTGCAGTCGACGCCGCCCATCGCGCCTTCGCCACCTGGTCGCAGACCGGCCCCAACGAACGCCGTGCCCTGCTGCTGAAGGCCGCACATGCGCTCGAAGCGCGCGCCGACGCCTTCGTGCAGGCCATGGCCCGCGAGACCGGCGCCTCGGCGCTGTGGGCGGGCTTCAACGTGCACCTCGCGGCCGGCATCCTCACCGAGGCCGCGTCGCTCACCACGCAGATCGCCGGCGAAGTCATTCCGTCCGACGTGCCCGGCAGCCTTGCCATGGGCGTGCGGCAGGCCGCCGGCGTGGTGCTGGGCATCGCGCCGTGGAACGCCCCCGTGATCCTGGCCACGCGCGCCATCGCCACGCCGCTGGCCTGCGGCAACACCGTCGTGCTCAAGGGCTCCGAGCTGTGCCCCGAGACGCACGCGCTCATCATCGAAGCGCTGGCCGAGGCCGGCCTGCCCAAGGGCACGGTCAACTTCGTGACCAACGCGCCGGCCGATGCCGGCGCCGTGGTCGAGGTCATGGTCGCGCACCCGGCGGTGCGGCGCGTCAACTTCACCGGCTCCACGCGCGTGGGCCGCCTCATCGCGCAGACCTGTGCCACGTACCTGAAACCCGCCGTGCTCGAACTCGGCGGCAAGGCGCCCTTCGTGGTGCTGGACGACGCCGACATCGACGCGGCCGTGAACGGCGCGATCTTCGGCGCCTTCGCCAACTCGGGGCAGATCTGCATGTCGACCGAGCGCCTCGTCGTCGACAACGCCGTCGCCGACGAGTTCGTTTCCAAGTTCGCCGCCCGCGCAAAGGCCCTGCCACTGGGTGACCCGCGTGAAGGCCCTGTCGTGCTGGGCTCGGTGGTCGACATGAGCACCGTTACGCGCTGCAATGCACTGATCGACGATGCGCTCGCCAAGGGCGCGGTGCTCGTGTGCGGGGGCAAGGCGCAGAACACGCTGATGCCCGCCACTGTGCTCGACCACGTCACGCCTGCCATGGACATCTACCGCGAGGAGTCGTTCGGGCCGGTGAAGGCGGTCGTGCGCGTGAACGGCGTTGAAGAGGCCGTGGCAGTGGCCAACGACAACGAGTTCGGCTTGTCGTCCGCGGTGTTCGGGCGCGATGTGGCGCGTGCGTGGAACGTGGCGCAACGCATCGAGGCGGGGATCTGCCATGTCAACGGGCCGACGGTGCATGACGAGGCGCAGATGCCGTTTGGAGGCGTCAAGTCGTCGGGGTACGGGCGCTTTGGGGGGCGGGCCGGGGTCGAAGCGTTCACGGAGCTGCGGTGGATTACCGTCCAGACGACGCCTCGGCACTATCCGTTCTGAACGAAGGAACGGCAGGACACCGCCCTGCCGTTCGCATCAGGCCGTCATTGGCTCCGGTGACTCCCTTTCAGCCGGTCGACGGTTCTGAGTCAGCCGTGTCTCGTCCGCGCCCGCATACACACGGCGATAGCGCAAGTAGCCGGCACCCCATGCGTACCATTCGCGCCCTTCCGTGAAATCAGGCGCGTACTCGCCCGTGGTCAGGTACAGGTTGACCCATCGCTCCTGGCGGCGCGTCAGCCCGGCCGGTGTTCCACCCCTGGGGGGATCGATCCCCGTGCGTGCCTCGTCCGCCTTTTTCTTGCGGGCCACCAATTTTTCGAGCTGCGCCTTGAACTCGGCCGCCTCGGGGCCAGTGAGCTTGAACCATGCATGCGAATCGTGCACACGGTCTTCGAACAGCTTGCTGGTGAGCACCGGCTCGTTCCAGTACGGCTCGATGCGCCCCCACTCGCCGACCCGCTCCGAATCGATGCCGGGCACGTTGTCGACTTCGCGCGGTGTGCCGTCCGGGCTGTTCCGACCGCTGATCCGCTTCTTTTTCTTGAGCCAGGCTTCGAAGTCCTTCACTTCCTTGACGAACTGCTCGTCGGCCGACTTGAGGTCCGCCCGGTCTGCCTCCGAAGCGCGCAAGACGAACGGCATCGTGGCCGCGTGACCAGCCCAGGACTTGCGCCACAGGATGAACAGCTTGCGCTGCTCTGCCATGACATCGCGCAGCATGCCTTCCTTGACCCGGCATACGGCAAGGTAGGCGTTGAAATCTCGGATCAGGTCCTTGGCGACCATGAATTGCTTCTGGATGACTGGGCGTGCCAGCTCCAGTTTGAGGGGCACGCCCAGCACTCGAGCCTCTTGATACATCATTGCCAGGGAAATGCGCGAGAGCATGTCATCACCCGCTGGATCAATGCCCTTTCCTTGCTCCTTCGGCATGTAGCCCCCCCCAATGTCCGAGTGCATGCCCGGACACACCCATTCCCGGCACCTCGTCGGCAACGTATTGCCGACGTGAACGGAATCAGACGGAAAGCTGCGGCGAAACTCGTGCGCGGCCACGATGTGCAGACAATGCACGTCGGCTGGAATGCGCATCGAGGCGTCCGCATCGGCCCATCCGCCATGCCCATCGGCGAACAGCGACGAGGCCGCTACACCGACCGACGCGACCGTATCGAACAATCCCAGGAAGTCGAAGGTCACCGGGAACGAGGCCAGCGTCGGCCCAGTCTGCCCGCGAAGTTCAGCATCAATCTGGCACATCGCCAGGAACCAGTTGACGAAGACCCGTGCCTCGGCTGCTCCCCGCGAAAAGCCGAATGCGCTGACGAAGATGCGTTGCACCCGACCCGGGTCGATCTTGCTGCACTGGCCGGTCTCGGGGTCGATCATGTGCGGCTTGACCGAATCGTGCAGCTTGTTGAGCATCGCCTCTAGCGTGCGGCGATTCTTGTTCTCGCGTTGACGCCGGTCGGCAGGACCTTTGCCTGCCTCCAGCAGTTCCTCGCGTCCGAGGTCGAAAGCCTCGCAAAACTTCAGCACTTCTTCGGAGGAGAACAGTCCTGGTCCATTGCCGCTTCGGGTGAGATAGCGGTAGACGCAGTTGAGCGCCTGCGCCAACGCCCACAGGATGCGGCGCTCGCCGTAGAGTGCCGTGGCATTGCCCAGCAGCGCATCCTTGCCAGTGCCGCTGTCATTCACCTGCAAGAAGGGCGTTCCCACGCCCGGAACGTACACCTTGAAGAAGTGCTGGTAGTTGTCGGGGTTGGTGGTCCACTGCGCCTCGGGGTCGGCTGGCACCCCAGGCACGCTCTGACCCGGATAAGCGCCGTACAAGCGCGCGACGTTGGAGTACGTTTGGTCCTTCTCCTTGGTGCTGCGGTCGTAGTTGTTTCGCGTACCGTCGAAGAAGAAGCCCATGAAGAGGTTCACGTCGCAGGACTTTCCCGGCTGACCTATAGGCCGAAGCTCGCGTTTGACTTCGTAATTTTCTCGAATCGACTCGCTCTCCGCTCCAAAAAAAATCTCTCGATTCGATGGATCTGAAAATACCACCTCGTCGATCGGCCTTACAAGCTGCGCGGTCATGGCTTGATCTGCATCAGTCGATCAACCTTCTCTTGATTCCAGGCCACCAACTTTTCCAAAGCGGTCTTCCGGTCCTCGAAGAATGCAGGATCTTCTGGTCCAGAAAACGGCTTGAGTTTTTCTCGAAAGGCATAGCTATTTGCTAGCCTATTCCATGTTCTCTCAAGGTACCTTTGGGGATCTTTTCGGAGTTCATCCAGAGATCTTTGGTCAGCTTCCAGAGCCTCTCGCGCCAACTTCATATCCCGCTCCCACAACTCCCGTTGAAAGGCCAAAGAAGGCTTGGGCCAACCCTTGATCTTCCCAGGCCACTCGTCGCCGTTGGGTCGGTACGCGGTCGAAACCACCCCCACCGTGCCATCTGGATAGTTGATGAACCACACATCCCCCGCCTTGCCACTCTTGTCGTAGGGCGGTAGATCGACGATGAAGGTCTGGCGCGGTCGATAGTCGCGCGCCTTGTTGTCGTAGCTCTGCAGGACCACGCCCACCTGGATGCCAGGTGCCCAGGTCTTCGGCACGTTGTAGCAACAGATCACGCCTCCTGCGGCAAACGGACCGATCTCCTCGGAAGCGACCGCGGTCTGCTTCGGATCCTTAGGATCGAACAGCCGATAGCGGATGTCCTGGTCGGTGTAGTTGACGCCGCTGACCGAGGCCGGAACCGTGTCGGCGCGGCCTAGAGCACAACCACTGGTGGTCAGTGATGCAAGAAGCGCGAAGGGAAGTAGCCAATTTCTGAGAATCATCTGTCGTTCCTGTTGCGACAAGCTAAGTACGAAAAGCGCGAGGCGCTTCTTTGCAGTGTTGTTCGGAAAGCATGGTCATGGCTTTATCTTCATTAGGCGGTCGATCTTCTCTTGCTGCCACGCCACGAGCCTCTCCGTCGTTTCTTTTTCCTCTGCAAAGAATGCGGGATCGTCTGGCCCTGAGAATGGCTTTAGTTTGTGCCTGAATGCATGGCTCTTTGAGAGCCAATCCCACTCTTCCCTCAGGTACTTTTTCGGGTCATTCTTCAGTCTTTGCAGCGAACTTGTGCTCGACGTCAACCCTTCCTGTGCCAACCTCATATCCCTCTCCCACAACTCCCGCTGAAAAGCCACAGAAGGCTTGGGCCATCCCTTGATCTTCCCAGGCCACTCGTCGCCGTTGGGCCGGTATGCCGTCGAGACCACGCCCACTGTTCCATCTGGATAGTTGATGAACCACACATCTCCCGCCTTGCCACTCTTGTCGTACGGCGGCAGATCAACGATGAAGTTCTGGCGCGGCCGATAGTCGCGCGCGTTGTTGTCGTAGCTCTGCAAGATCACTCCGACCTGGATGCCAGGCGTCCAGTTCTTCGGTACTTCGTAGCAGCAGATCACGCCTCCGGCGGCAAATGGGCCAATGTCTTCGGAGGCAAGTGTGGTCTGCTTCGGATCCTTGGGGTCGAACAGCCGGTAGTGAATGTCCTGGTCGGTGTAGTTGACGCCGCTGACCGACGCTGGAACCGTGTCAGCACGACCGATGGCACACCCTGTCACAGCCAGGGATGCAAGAAGTACGAGAGGAAGAAGCCAGTTCTTGAGAAGCATCTGTTTGTTGTTCCTGCTGCTATGGATGCGCTAGGCCATCAAGGCGCGCAGCGCGTCATGGTCCGGGCGACCGCTTCGGCTGAGTTCGGGCTGCTGCCAAAACACCTCGCACAGTCTCATCCGTTGCGCCACCGTGTCGAACTGCATGGCGTTGGCTTCGGCGATCCCGCATGTCGCAAGCGCGTGCAAGGCCGAGGGCGAATGCTTCGCTTCGTAGGCTGGCGAGAGCTGCAGCAGGTTCGCGACCATCTCGTCCGCTTCGCTGCCGGCAATGAGCGCCGCGCATTGATCACCATCGAGTACCGGTGCGCATGGAGGCAGCGACATGGAAGCGGCCGTTTGCCCGGATGCAAGGAAAGTGCTCCAGCTCGCGTCGCGCCGACGGAAATGCCACGTGGTGCCGGGACCGCAGAACGCCGTCTGCTGCAACGGTGACAGCGCGGCCAGCACATCCGGCAGGCGGCGCGTGTCGGGAAAGCGCAGCACGAAATACTGTCCGTCCGCATTCACGATGCACCAGGGGCTCAGGCGTTCGAACAGCGATTCGAGCGGTTCGACCGAGCAGATGAAGCTGAGCATCGGCAAGCCATTCGTCAGCTGCAGCACACGATCGAGCAAGGGTCGCTCGACGGCGTCGATGTTCAGCAGCACCGGCGAATGCCGGATCGCCTCGTCCGAAGCGCCGGGCATGTTCTCGTAGAGCGACCGCAAAGAGCCGGAGCCGAGGTGACTCTTGAGCAGCTGATGGCATTGCGGAGCGAAGGCGCAATCGATCAAGGCGTAGCGAAACCCCTCGGGACCCGAGGCAAGAGGGCCATCGTCCGCAAACAGGGCATCGATCCATCCGGGCGCGTGCTTGTCGATCAGGTTCATCTTGCGTTACTCCACCTGGGTGAAGGCCGGCGCCGACTTGAGCGACTTCAAGAGGCACGCCACGCAAATGCTCTTGGGAAACGCCGGCAGCGGATAGCTCTTCTGCACCGGACCGGCCAGCTTCCGCTGCACCGCGTGATACGTGATCTTCCCCGGCGCCTCGAAGGTGATGTTGCCGTCCTCCAGCGTGATCGACGCGCCTTGCGCCGTCGCAATGCGGATCTTCTTCTTGGCCGCGAACTCCACCGCCTGGTCGGTGCTCGCGATCTTCAGTGCCTGCTGGGCTAGGATGCGCAGCTCGTCGTGCTGCGCCTGGAAGTCCAGGTCGTCGTTGCCTGCAATGACCGACAGGCCCGCTTCGGCATCGGCCTTCTGCGCGCCGGCCAGCACCCCGATGGCTTGGCCGCTGTGCACGCGCAGCACGTCGGCCAGCGCCAGGTTGATGTCGCCGCCGCTGGCCAGCGTGGCGGTCTCGCCGCTCACGATCTGCAGCTGCTGTCCTGCGACCATCGCCAAACCGCCGCGTGCGGCGAGCGCGACCACGGCGTCGCTCGTGTGCGGCACCTTGTCGTTGCCAGTTTCTACCGCCTTGTCTCCAGCATCTGAATAGGCGGCATCGAGCGCATCGCTGTCCACCATGCCGCTCGCGGTGTGTTGCATCGCGGCGTAGGGTGCGCGCTCCTTGTCCAGTTGCGATTCGTCCACCTGGTTCGCACCGATGTGCCCGGCCAGCTGCACGGTCTCGTGGGTCTTGGCCGCATCACTCAGGGCCTGCCCCAGCTGCTGCACCTGCTTGAGAAGCGCCATGCCGGCGGCGAAGTCGCCCACGGGCTCCAGCTTCTGGCCGCCTGCGCCGTGGTAGGTGCTCAGCAGCACACCTTTGCCGCCGCGCAGGGCGGCATAGCCATCGGTGCGCAGCTCCAGCCCCTGGCCGCGGAAGCTGCCCCGGAAGTTGTCGGCCTGGTGGATCAGGTGGCCCAGGTTCAACTGGCTGTGGGCGGTGCTGGCATGCAGTTGCACGCGCAGCTGCTGGTTCGAGTCGTCGAACACCAGCTGGCTGAAGCCCTCGCCGCCGAACTCCTTGGTCTTGAAGCCGCTCAGGGCTGCGGCATTGCGGTGACCCTTGTCGTCGGCGCTGGCGCCGTGCCAGGGCGGGGCGTGGCCTGCCGCCAGGTTAGCCTGGGCGCTGGGCGAGGCGTTGCCCGCTTGGGCGAAGACGTCTTCGTTGGTTTCACCGGCTCGCGATGCGCCGCCGGGCGTGGGGGCAATGCCACCGTCGCCACGGCCGTTGTACAGCGCGCCGACGATGACGGGCTGGTCGACATCGAGGTCGACGAACTTGACCAGCACTTCCTGGCCGATGCGCGGCAGCCATTGCCAGCCCATGCCGGGGCCGGCCTGGCGCTGGGCCACGCGGATCCAGCGGGTGCTGCGGTTGTCCTGGGCGCTGTCGCCGTTGTTGCTGCCGTTGTCGCTGCCGTTGTCGCTGGAACTGTTCTGCCAATGAAAACGTACGCGCACATCGCCGCGGTCGTTGCAGTACAGCTCGTCGGCACCATTGGGCGAGGTCTCGCCCGACGGCCCGACCACGATGGCACTGTGCACGCCGCTGGCCGTGGGCCTGGCGTGCAGGCGTGCGCCGTCGGCTGCGGTCAGTGCGGGGCGCCAGGGGCGCGGGGCGTGCACGCCCGAGAAGCTGTTGGCGTAGCCCTGGGCCTGCGCAGTGGCGAGGTTCTGGGGCTGCGGGTGGATGTCGTTGTTTGTTGCCGTTGCTGAAGACACGAGCCCGAACACATCGGACTCGGCCGTCACGGGTGCGCACGGTTGATCGAACACCAGGTGTTCCGTCAGCTCACCCAGCTGCGCTGCAATCGACGCCGCCGTGTCCTTGGGCAGGTTATTGATGCCCACATGTTCGACGGTGTCCAGCAGCAGCGCAGGCTTGGTTTGTAGGCCCAATGCAGGTGCGTCATCGATCTCGATGCGCGTGCCCGCGCGCAGGGTGCGCACGGTGCTGTGGCCCAGCATCACGTCGGCGCGGCATTCGGCCGCTTCCATCATCAGGGCGGCGTAGCGCTCCAGCGTGCGGTTGGTGTCCCAGCCGCGGCTGCGGTCGTTCAGGCCGAGCACATCGTCGTACTCCAGGCGCGGGGCGTTCTTGCCGCCGATCGGAAAGCGCGCGGGCGCGCTGCCTGTGAGCTGGCGCTTGCCGTCGACGTTCCAGGCGCTCAGGTGAACCTGAGCGACCGACTGGCGCATGCGTCGCACCAGCGCCTGCACGGCGTCGCTGCGTTCCTGCGAGCTCTTGCGGTGAAAGCGAACGGGCGAGCCTGCATCGGCGGGCTGGGTGTCGTTCGACGAAAAGATGACGAGCTTGTGGCCCATCGGGGCCTTGGCGTCTTCCTCGGTGCGCCAGGCCAGGCCTTCTTCGGCCAGCAGGCGCGAGAAGAAGTCGAAGTCGCTCTCGCGGTATTGGGTGCAGTAGGTGCGAACGGGCGCATCGGCCAGGAAGCCATTCACCTCGGAGGAGAAGGCCCAGCTGCCCGCATCGGCATACGGGGCGAGCACGCGTTCGATGATGTCTGCGACGCTGCGTTGCTGGAAGACCTGGCTGCGGCCCTGCTGGGTGGCCAGCCAGAGCCAGGGCACGAGCGTCAGGCGGTAGCGCGCCAGGCCGCCGTCGGAGCCCAGTGATTCGACTGCGCGGATCAATCCTGTGCGCTTTGCGAGCGAGCCATCGGCCAGCACGGTGACCAGCGTCAGCGGCTGATCGATCAGCGAAGACAGCGCCAGGTCCGCACGCAAGCTCAAGCACACGATGCGCAACTCGAACAGCTGAGACACCGCCTCGCGCTGCACCCAGCCTTCCACGCGCAAGGCATCGATGCTCTCGCGGGCTGCACTGTTGGAGGGCGACGACGCGCTCGGCGCTTCAAGGCGGTACAGCCGCGCCGTCTGGCTCAGCTCGGCCCACAGGGCGCTGCGGTCAGCGGATGGTGACGACGAACGCGTGCGCACAGGCACGCTGCCGTGGTTGGACATGAAACTCCCCGAAGCTTATTTTTCTTCCCCGCGTTGCGCGGGGTGGCATGCGCCCGATTGTCGGAGTCCCGGTGCCCTGGACGTAAGTACCTGAAAGTAGCAACCCGCGGAGCAGGACTGCGCCTCAGCCCGGCGAATGCATGCCGAGGCCGGGGCGCTGCGGCGGGTTGTAGCGCACGGCCAGGTCGAGTGCGCCGCCCTGCACGCCGTCGAGCAGGCGCTGTGCGCTGTCGTGAACATTTATTGGCTTGGAGAGAAGCATCGGTTCATCATGGAAACGCACACGACTTCAGGAGCCCTGCCATGCGTCCCCTGCCGCCCATGCCCCACGCCTCCCCGCCCGACGATGCCGCGCCGCCCTTCGCCGACACGCCCGCTGCGCTGCGCGCGCAGGGGCTGCGCTTTCCCGAGCGCGTCGAGGTGTCCTCCCCGGTCTGCTACGCCGACGAACTGGACGCGGCCTACCGCGAAGCCGGCGACCGCGAGGAGCTGCTGGCCGCGCTGAACGAGCTGCTCGAAGCCGAGCGCGCCGGCGCGCGCATCACGCTGCGCAGCGCCGCCGAAACCGACGACCCCGCGCTGCAGCGCCTGGTGACCGACATCCACCGCGACGAGGTGCGCTGGTGCGGCGTGCTGATCGATGCGATCCAGTCGCTGGCCGCCACGCCCAGCACGCGCACCGGCGCGTTCTACGAGCGCGCGATGGCCGTGCCGGACCTGGGCGCGCGCCTGGCGCTGCTCAACCGCGGCCAGGGCTGGGTGGTGCGCAAGCTGCAGGCGCTGCTGCCGCGCATAGGCGATGCGCACATCCACGGCGAGCTGACGGCCATGCTGGTGTCGCACCAGCAGAACATCGCGCGCTTGGACGCGCAACAGCAGGCCGCAGGGGGGCCTACGCAGCGCTGATGGCCTGCGCAATCTCGCGCGTCACGCGCAGAAAGGCCTCCATCTCGCCCATCGTGTGGCAATGCAGCGGCGACACACGCACCGTGCCTTCGAGCCCGAAGGATTCGAGCATCCGCTTCGAGTAGATGCTGCTGGCCACGCGCTCGTACACCGTCACGCCGCGCTTGCCGTACTCGACCACGGCCTGCGTGCAGTCGAGCCCATCGAAGCCGATGCCCAGGATCAGATCGCGCTGCGTGAGGTCTTCGTGATCGAGGAACACCTGAACGCCGTCCAGCGCGCGCAGGCCCGGCGTCTGCGCGGTGCCGTCGAGCAGCGTCGCCAGCAGCGCGCGCTCGTGCAGCTCGATGCGCTCGATGCCCGCCACGAAGCGGGCGCGGCGGTCGGTGGCAGCAGTGAAATGGCCGCCGAGCCAGCCCACGTAGTCGACGATTTCGGTGAGCACCGCGAACTGCCACGGCGCCGAGCTGCCCAGCTCCCAGTGGCCGGGCTTCTTGCCGGCCAGCTTGTGGTGCGGCAGCGCAGCCGCGCGCTCCGACATCCACGCGAAGCCCGAGCCGCGGCAGCCGAAGAACTTGTAGGGCGCAAGGTTGATGCCGTCCACCGGCGTCTGCTGCAGGTCGATGACGCCGTGCGGCGCGTGCTGCACGGCATCGACGAGGATGTACAGGTCGGGCTTGATCTCCCGCGCGCGCCGCACGATGGCCGCCATGTCGAGCTTGGCGCCCGAGATGTTCGACGCATGGATCACGTTGAGCACACACGTGTGCTCGTCGATCAGCCCGACGATGGCGTCGACGTCGACACCGCCGGTGACGGGGTTGCTCCTGGCCACGCGCAGTTCGCGGCCAAGGCGTTCGGCATACAGGCGCATGGCGTCGAAGGCCGAGGGGTGCTCGAGCGCGGTCGTGACCATGTTCGTGCCCGGCACGTTCTCGGCCACCGCGCGCACCATGTCGAACATGGCGCCCGAGGCGGTGAGCGAGGGGTACACGCTGCCGCCGGTGGCATTGAGAATGGTGCGCAGGTCGTCGGCGCCGCGTGCCTGCATGGCCTGCAGCTCGACGGCGGTTTCGTGGATGCGCTCGGCGTTGTCGGGAATGGCGTCGACCTGCGCGAAGCGCTCGACCGCGGCCTTCAGCCGGAACGAGCCACCGGCGTTGTCGAAGTACAGGCGCTCGCGGCCGTGGTGGTCGCGCTCGATGCCCAGGAAGCGCTCGCGCACCTCGCGCATCAGCGCATCGGAAAAGAGCTCGCCTTGCGGCAGGTCCGCACGTGTGACTGCCATGGTGTCAGACGCCCTTGTTGTTGGGGTTCTTGTAGATCTCGCGCACCGCATCCGTCATCGGGAAGTTGAGGTTCGCGTTGCGCGGCGGGATCGGAGAGAGGAACCACTTGGTGTACAGCTGCTCGATGGCGCCCGACTTCATGAGACCGTTGACGGTCTCGTCGACCAGCGCCTTGAACTCGGGGTCGTCCTTGCGCAGCATGATGCCGTAGGGCTCCTGGCGCAGCGACTCCTTGAGGATCTTGTAGTCGCCCGGGTTGGTGGCGCTGGCGATCATGCCGGCCAGCTGCACGTCGTCGAGCACGTAGGCATCGGCGCGGCCCGTGGACAGCAGCAGAAAGCCGTCGGAGGTGTCCTTGCCCGCGATCTCGTTCACCTCGATGGTGCCGCTCTTGCGTGCGCCGCGCAGCAGCTGGATCGAGGTGCTGCCCGACACGGTGGCCACGTTCTTGCCGTTCAGATCGGGCAGCGCGTTGATGCCCGAGTTCTTCTTCACGGCGGCGGTGATGTTGGTGACGAAGTGGCTCGGCGCAAAGTCGACCTGCGCCTGGCGCTGCGTGGTGTTGGTGGTGGTCGCGCAATCAAGGTCGACCGTGCCGTTCTGCAGCAGCGGAATGCGGTTGGTCGAGTTGAGCATGGTGTAGCGCACCTCGATCTTCGGCAGGCCCAGCTTGGCTTTCACCGCGTCGACGATCTTCAGGCAGATGTCGTTGGTGAAGCCGATGGGCGCGCTGTCCGCACTCAGTTTGTACGAGAACGGGATCTGGCTGTCGCGCGCGCCGATCTGGATCGTGCCGCTCTCCTTGATCTTGCGCAGCGTGCCGGCGTCCTGGGCGCTGGCGGCGCCGCAGACAAAGACAAGGGCGAATGCGGAAGCTAGGGGCAGTTTGAAGTCCATGGTGTGTTCCTTGGGTTGCAATGACGGTGGCCTGGGGCGCATCTTGTGCGCCTCGATGAATTTCTAAAAGCGATTTTTTGTGATCGAATCGCATGAAGAAAAGCGTTCTTTCAGGAGCCGCCCGCCATGATGACCTTCAAGCAACTCGAAGCCCTGTACTGGATCGCCCGGCTGGGCGGCTTCGCGCAGGCGGCCAACCAGCTGCACACCTCGCAGTCGGCCATTTCCAAGCGCGTGCACGAGCTGGAACAGCTGTTCGACACCGAACTCTTCGACCGCAGCCAGCGCACGGCGCGGCTCACCGACAAGGGCGAAGAGATGTTCGTGCTCGCCAAGAAGCTGCTCGACCAGCGCGATGCCGCCGTCGAACAGTTCGGCAAGCCCGGCGTGGTCGAGCGGCGCATCCGCATCGGCGTGACCGAGCTCACCGCGATGACGTGGCTGCCGCGCCTGGTCGGCCTGATCCAGCAGCACTACCCGAAGGTGATTCTCGAACCCGACGTGGACGACAGCCTGCAGCTGCGCGACAAGCTGCTGGCCGACGAGCTCGACGTGGTCATCGTGCCCCACACCTTCGCCGACTCGCGCATGCAGAGCAAGGTCATCGGCCGCGTGAAGAGCGCGTGGATGTGCAAGCCCGGCGTGATTCCCTCGGCCGCGGCCACCGGCACCGTGCGCCTGCACGACCTCGCGCGCCACCGCATGCTGGTACAGGGCAACAACTCGGGCACCGGCCGCGCCTACGACGCATGGATGAAGGACCAAGGCGTGCAGCCCGCCAACGCGATCGTGGTGAGCAACCTCGTCGCGCTCACGGGGCTCACCGTGTCGGGGCTGGGCGTGAGCTACCTGCCGCGCGAATGCCTCGCGCCGCTGGTCGACGCCGGCATGCTCGAGGTGATCGACGTGACGCCCGCGCTGCCCGTGGTGCGCTACGTGGCCATGCACAAGGGCGAGCACCGCAGCGCGCTCACGTCGTCGATCGTGATGCTGGCGCAGGCGTGCTGCGACTTCACGCGGATGTTCCAGGCGCAGGCCACCGAAGACACAGTGCTGGACTGAAAATATTTTTCATAACGTCTGAAATTCACGTCAATACTGGCGAGATTCCGCCATATCCACGTGAATTCAAGGAAGTTAAGAAAAAACCTTTCAATTTCAAGCCCACCCGAAACAACGCAGACCTTCCCCTTCTCCCGGCGCCATCGCCGCCAGACCTTCTTCAGAGACAGTGCCCATGACCATCACCGTGACACGCCAGGACGCTCGCTACAACACCTTGAAGAAGGGCTTCAACCTGCGATGGCCGGCCACGGAATCGGATGCCGCGTCGCGCATCGAGCTGGTGGAAAACGCGGGCGATGCCGCCGCTGCACTACAGCGCATCGTCGATGCGGGCCTGCGGCCCACGGTGCGCAGCGGCGGGCACTGCTATGAAGACTTCGTCTCCAACAACCCCGACGGCGCGATCCTCGACCTGAGCCTGCTCACGCAGGCGAGCGCCGACCGCAAGGGCGACGGCCGCTACCGCGTCGCGCCCGGCACGCAGAACTGGAACGGCTACCTCGAGCTGTACAAGCAGCACAACGTCACGCTGCCCGGCGGCTCCTGCTATTCGGTGGGCGCGGGCGGGCACATCTGCGGCGGCGGCTACGGGCTGCTGTCGCGCCTGCAGGGCCTCACGGTCGACTGGCTTTCGGCGGTGGACATCCTCACGGTCGATGCGCGCGGCAAGGTCGTGCCGCGCACCGTGGATGCGGCGCGCGAGCCCGACCTGTTCCGCGCCTGCCGCGGCGCGGGCGGCGGCAACTTCGGCGCGATCACCGGCTATGTGTTCGACACCCTGCCGACGGCGCCGCGCGAGGTGGCGCTCGCGGTGGTCGCGTTCGACTGGGCCACCATGACGCCCGCGCGCTTTGCCCAGCTGCTCGCCATCTACGGCGACTACTGGGGAACGCGCGGCAAAGCACCCGACACCTGGGGCATGTTCTCGCTGCTCAAGCTCACGCACCGCTCGTCGGGCCAGATCGTGATGCTCACGCAGTTCTGCAATCCCGACGGCACCTGCAACGACTTGACGGTGCTCAACGATTTTCTCGAGCGCTTCCGCGCCTGCACGCCCGTGCCGCTGAAGGGCCGCGCGCCCGGCGTGGGCCCAGCGCCGCAGCGGGACACGGGGCAGCTGCTGTGTTCCAAGCCGCACACCGTGACGCGCTACGACTGGCTCACGGCCACGCAGTACCTCAACGGCTCGGGCGAGAACCAGCGCGGCAAGTACAAGTCGGCCTACATGAAGCAGAACTTCAGCGCCCGCGAAGCGCAGCGCATCTACACGCACCTGACGCGCACGATGCCCGGCATCGACCTGAGCCAGTCGCTGGTGCAGGTCGACTCCTATGGCGGCGCGATCAACAAGCCCGAGCGCATCAACGACACCGCCGTGCCGCAGCGTGCATCGATCATGAAGCTGCAGTACCAGACGTATTGGCGCAGCGCGGCGGACGACGCGGGCCACCTGCGCTGGATCAGCGACTTCTTTCGCGACGTGTACGGAACGCCCGACGTGCCCGAGCGCTTTGCCGGCACGCCCTACCCCGGCGAGCGCTACGAAGGCTGCTACATCAACTACCCGGACAACGACATGCTGGCCTACCCGTTCTGGCCGCAGCTCTACTACGGTGACCTGGGGCTTTACGATTTCCTGCGCAAAGTGAAGCGGCGCTACGACCCGAACAACATCTTTCACCATGCCATGTCGGTGCGGCCCTGAACGAGAGGAAAGACATCCATGACACACAGCCCCAACCTCTCCGGTCAAAACCGCCGCGCCATGATGCAGTGGATCGGCGGAGCCTCCGCCCTTGGCGCGTTGACGCCCTTGGTCCCCGCTGGTGCGCAGACGCCTGAGGCTGCAAGCAGCGCAGTCGCCAGCACCGCGCCCGCGCCCCGCTTCGCCTACGTCGGCACCTACACCAGCGACGCACCCGGCGGCACCGCCGGTGGCCCGGCATCGAAGGGCATCTACGTGCTCGCGATCAGAGACGGCAGCTGGACGCCAGTGCAGACCATCGCGAGCGCGAACCCTTCGTTCCTCGCGGTGCACCCCAGCCGTCGCTTCCTCTACGCGATCAACGAGATCGACAGCTACCAGGGCTTGCCCACCGGCACGGCCGAGGCCTATGCGATCGATGGGAACGACGGGCGCCTCACACTGCTCAACCGCCAGCCGCTCTCGCTTTCGGGCGTGATCCCCGCGCACCTGGCCGTGTCACCCGATGGCCGCGCGCTCGCCGTGGCGCTGTACGGTGGCGGTGCGTACAACGTGCTGCCCATCGAAGCGGACGGCAGGCTCGGCAAGGTCTCGGGCATCGAGAAGGAAACCGGCGCTGGCCCCGACGCAGAACGGCAGGAATCGCCACATCCGCACATGGTGGTGTTCGATACATCGGGCCAGCACCTGCTCGCCACCGACCTGGGCACCGACCGCATCAATGCCTTCACGCTCGCCGACGGCAAGCTCGCGCTGATCGGTCGCACGTCCGTCGCGCCCGGCAGCGGCCCGCGACACCTCGCGCTGCATCCGTCGCAGCGCTTCCTGTACGCGGTGAACGAACTCGACGCCACGGTCGCCAGCTTCGGCTATGACGCGGCGAGCGGCAAGGTCGGGGAACAGCGCCAGCGCGTCTCGACCGTGCCCGAGAGCTATGTCGGCCAGAAGAACGCGGCGGCGCTGGTGATGCATCCCTCAGGGCAATTTCTGTACGCGACCAACCGGCGCTTGAAGTCGGACCATCCGATGGCCGACAGCATTGCCGCGTTCCGCATCGACGCCAGCAATGGTGCGCTGACACCGCTGCAGCACTGGAGCGAAGGCCTGCGCTTTCCGCGCGCACTGGCGATGGCGCCGGGCGGCAGCCACCTCTACGCGCTCAGCCAGAAGGGCGACACGATCCTGCGCCTGCGCATCGATCCGGCCAACGGCAAGCTGGACCAGCCCGTGCAGGTGGTGCAGGTGCCTACGCCCGTCTGCCTGGTGTTTGCCTGATGCCTAGCGTCCGCGCGTGAGCATCCGCCCCGCGCGCGCCAGCACCTTCGCTTCGCCCTCACCGCCACGATAGGCCAGCACACCGTTCACGAACACGCGCTCGACGCCTTCGCTCACGCCGTGTGGCTGGTCGTAGGTTGCGGTGTCGGTGATGGTCTCGGGGTCGAACACCACCACGTCGGCCATCGTGCCGACGCGCAGCAGACCGCGGTCCGCGATGCGCAGGTTGCGCGCGGTCATGCCGGTCATCTTGTGCACCGCCTGCTCCAGCGTGAAAAGCTTGCGCTGGCGCCAGTAGCGCGCAAACACACGGGGGAACGCACCCCACAGCCGTGGATGCGGATGGCGGTCGTGCGGCAGTCCGTCACTGCCGATCATGGTGAGCGGGTGCGCAATGACGCGCTCCACGTCTTCTTCCTGCATCTGGAAGTAGCAGGCGCCGCCGGGCTTCAGGCGCAGGCAGGCTTCCTGCTCGGTGGTGCCCCACTCGCGCGCGATGTCGGAGAGGAGGCGGCCGGTCATCTCGGGGTGCGGATCGGACCAGGTCAGCAGCACGTCGATGACGCCGTCGACGAGGTCTTCGCGCAGCACGGTGGAGCCGGCGACGTAGGGATAGACGTCCATCGCGATCGACTGGCGCTGCGACAGCGCCTCGATCAGCGGCAGCGTTTCCTTGGTGCGGCCCCAGTTCGCAGGGCCGGCGCACTTGTGGTGCGAGATGACCAGCGGCACGCCCGCGCTGAAGGCCGTGTCGCCGGCCTCGTGCAGCGCTTCGATGATCTGCTGCATCTCGCTGCGCAGGTGCGTGGCGTACACGCCGCCGTGGCGCGCCACGACGCGCGCGAGCGCGGTGACTTCTTCGGCCGGTGCGGCAAAGGCCTCTTCGTAAAACAGGCCCGACGACATGCCATGCGCGCCTGCGGTCATGCAGTCGTCGAGCAGCGCTTCCATGCGCGCCAGTTCGTCGCCATTCGCGGGCCGGTCGAGCGCCTGCATCGCCGCGAAGCGCAGCGTGGTGTGGCCGATCAGTGCCGCCACATTGAGCGCGGGCTGCACCGCATCGACTGCGGCGCGGTACTCGGCCATGGTCGCGTGCTTGAACGAGTCGGCGCCGAGCAGCGTGAGCGGCGGCTTCGACTGCGGCGTGCGGTACGGCGCGAGCGAGATGCCGCAGTTGCCCGTGACCACGGTGGTGATGCCCTGCGACACCTTGGGCAGGCACAGCGGGTCGCGCAGCACGATGGCGTCGTCGTGCGTGTGGGCGTCGATGAAGCCGGGCGCGATGACCTTGCCGCGGCAGTCGATCACGTCGACGTCTGCAATGCTCAACCCCTCGGGCAGCCGCGTGCGCAGGCCCTCTCCGAGCGCCACGATGCGGTCGCCCTGCAACAGCACGTCGCCGGGCCACGAAGGGCCGCCCGAGCCGTCGACCACGAGGCCGGCTTCGAGCAGCACGGCTGGGGTGTCGCTCATGGTTCGCGGTCTCCCTTTTTCGCGTTGATGCCCCCGCCATCCCAGCTCTGCAGCGGGTGCGTGGTGGCGTCGATGCCATGGCGTTGGAAGGCCTCGCGTGCGCGCTGCAGGCGCTGCACGGCGGGCTCGCCGCGGCGCTGCGCCACCAGCACGGTGAGGATCTCGATGACGGTGAGGTGCGTGAGGTAGGCGTCGATGCCCACGTGCATCACGGCGTCGTCGGGCACCGACAGGCCGATGAGGAAATCGGCCTTGGCCGCGAGCGCCGTGCCCGGCCGCGTGATCGCGACCACCTGGGCGCCCTGCCCGCGCGCGATGTCGACCGCGTCGAGCAGCGAGGGCATGCCGCCCACGTGCGAGATGGCGATGACCACGCCACCCGGGCGCTGCGCCGCACCGGCCACCTGCTGCAGGTGGTAGTCGGCCCAGGCGTTCGCCGAGAGGCCGAGGCGGAACAGCCGCGCCTGCAGGTCGCTCGCCATGAACCACGAGGTGGCGCCCGCGCCGTACAGGTCGACGTGCGGCGCCGCCGCGATGGCGCGCACGGCGCCGTCGAGCACCTGCATGTCGAGCTGGCCGCGCACGCCCGAGACCGAAGCGGCGGCGCTGCGCGCGATCTTGCTGACCACCTCGTCGGCGGCGTCTTCGATGTTGACGCGGCGGTGCAGCGGCGAACCGCCGAGCGCCAGCTCCTGCGCGAGCGCGAGCTTGAACTCGCGCAGCCCGGCAAAGCCGAGGTCGCGGCAGGTGCGCATGATGGTGGGCACCGAGCTGCGCGAGCGCTCGGCCAACTGCTCGAAGCTCTCTTCGAGTGCGCGGTCGGGGTCTTCGAGGATCAGGTCGAGAATCGCGCGCCGCGTGGCCGGCGCGTCGCCACGCGCCTCGGCGATTCTCTGGAGCAAGGAGGGATTCATTCAGTGACTCCACCGCATGTCGAAAGACCTGCGGTACGAACGATCAGAGTGCGCTGCCGCTTTTTCGCGGAACACCGCGGAACCGGCTTTGCCGGGCCGCTGGTGTTGCCCCCGGTAGGGGGTTGGCGAAGCGACACGAAGTGCGCGAAGACTGGGGGCGAGCTCATGTTCAGAAGTGCATGGCGACGGCGTCGCTCACGCGGTAGTCGTTCTCGACCACGGGCATCCAGTGCCATTTGTCGAAGGTGGTGCAGGGGTGCGAGATGCCCAGGCCCACGCGGTCGCCGACCTGGGGGGCATCGGCTTCTTCGCTTGCGTCCCAGCGCAGGTAGGCATGCTGGTCGTTCAGCGCGGTGATCTTCCAACCGGCGGGCACGCCCTGGGGCTGCAACGCGCCGCGCGCCGCGCGCGCGATCGGCACGGGCAGCGAGAGGTCGAAGGAGATGTCGCGCTTGCCGACCGACAGGATCGCCAGGCCCGGTTCGGGCCGCGACTGCACGTTGGCCCAGACTTCCATGGCCGGTGTCAGGCCCTCGCCGCACTCACAACCCAGGCGCTCGTCCACCACGTTCACCATACGCTTGTAGAAACCATGGTCGTGCGTCACGTAGCAGCCTGAGCGCAGCAGGCCGCGCACCGGAGAACCCAAGGCAGGCTTCAGGCGCCCTGCCACGAGGTCGAAGATCGCCGAGCCACCGGCCGAGACCAGCACTTCGTCGGTCTCGAACAGCTTGTGCGTGTCGCAGTGACGCGCGACGGCTTCCACGCGGTCCATCAGCGTGGTGGCGTAGGCCGCGTCGGGCTCGCTTTCGCCCGTGGCGCCCTGCCCTTCGTAGGTCTCGATGCCCACGAGCTTGGCCGCGTCGCTCGCGCGCACCCGCGTGGCGAGCGCAATGGCTTCGTCGTGCGTGCGGCAGCCGGTGCGTGCGCCCTGCACACCGATCTCGAGCATCACCTCGAAAGGCACGCTCGCAGGGTTGCGCTTCGACCAGTCTTCGATGAGCGCCAGCTGCGCGATCGAATCGACCAGGAACACGACGCGCAGGTCGGCATGGTCGGCCAGCAGCAGCTGGATGCCCGCGAGGTCTTCATCGCTCACGACCTGGTTGGCGATCAGCGTGCGGCGCGCACCAGCGGCCACGCCCACGGCCAACTGCGTGACGGTGGCAAAGGTCAGGCCCCAGGCGCCGGCGTCGAGCTGGCGCTGGAACAGCTGCGGCGACATGGTGGTCTTGCCGTGCGGTGCGAGGTCGATGCCCCATTCGCGCACGCGCGACTGCATCCACGCGAGGTTGTGTTCGAGCGCCTCGCGCTTGAGCACGGCCAGCGGCAGCGGCAGGTCGCCGGCCAGCACGTTCCAGCCGGCGGCGCCGACTTCGCTGCGTCGGCGTGGCTGCTGGGTGCGCGGGTAGCCCTTGAAACGGTCGCTGAGCAGCGGGTCGATGAAGTCTTGGGTAGCAGAAGCGGTATCGGTCATGGTCGTGCAACGGCGATGTTGGAGAGCAGTTCTTTGCGGATGCAGGCGCTGTAGTGTGCGGGTGAAATCTCATCCAGGCTGGGCACCGTCTGCGCACAGGCCTCGATGGCGTGCGGGCAGCGCGTGCGGAACACGCAGCCCGAAGGCGGCGAGATCGGGCTGGGGATGTCGCCCTTCAATGCGATGCGCTCAGTGGCCATCTCGGGATCGGGCTTCGGGCTCGCAGCCAGCAGCGCTTGCGTGTAGGGGTGCGAAGGCCGTGCGAACAGCTCCTCGGTGGTCGCCACCTCCATCACCTTGCCCAGATAGAGCACCACCACGCGGTCGCACAGGTACTCGACCACGTCGAGGTCGTGCGAGATGAAGAGCATGGTCAGGCCCAGGCGCTCGCGCAGGTCGGCCAGCAGGTTGATGACCTGCGATTGGATGGACACATCGAGTGCCGACAGCGGCTCGTCGGCCACGATGAACTCGGGCTCCACGGCCAGTGCACGCGCCACGCCGATGCGCTGGCGCTGGCCGCCCGAGAACTCGTGCGGAAAGCGGCTCGCATGCTCGGGGCGCAGGCCCACCGTTTCGAGCAGCTCGGCGATGCGCTTGTCGCGCGCAGCGGCGCCCTTGTGCAGTCCGTGCGTGGACAGCGCCTCGCCCAGGATCGCGCTGATGCGCATCTTCGGGTTCAGGCTCGCGTACGGGTCCTGAAAAATGATCTGCAGCTTGCTGCGCAACTTGCGCATGCGTTCGCCCGAGAGCGTGCCGATGTCGTCGCCGCGGTAGAGCACCTGGCCCTCGGTGCGCTCGACCAGCCGCAGCACGGTGCGCCCGATGGTGCTCTTGCCCGAGCCCGACTCGCCGACGAGGCCGAGGGTCTCGCCGGGATGGATGGCGAAGGACACGTCATCGACTGCGCGCACCGGGCGGTCGCTGCTGCCGAAGTACTTCTTGAGTCCGCGGACTTCGATGAGGGGAACTGCGGTGGTCATGGGGGTGTTGTATTGGCGCCTTCTCCCGCTTGCGGGAGAAGGCGGGGGATGAGGGTGCTCGTGAAGGACTCGGGCGTCACCCTCACCCCAACCCTCTCCCGCAAGCGGGAGAGGGGGCAAGACAGAAGCAAGGCGCTCGTCATGCAACCCTCGCGAGTTGGGCATCAGGCTGCACGCGCACACAGCGCGCCTGGCGGTCCTGGCGGATGTCGATCAGCGGCGGCATCGCACTGCGGCATTCGGGCAGTGCCTTGTCGCAGCGCGGCTCGAAGGCGCAGCCGGGCGGCGGGGCCAGCGGGCTTGACACCTGCCCGCGGATCGCAAACAGGCGCTTGGGCTTGGGTTGCCCCGGCTGGCGCGCCTTGCCCGGCAGGCAGGCCAGCAGGCCCTGCGTGTACGGATGCTCGGGCTGCGCGAACAGCGGCCGCACCGGCGCACGCTCGACCACCCGGCCCGAGTACAGGACCACCACATCGTCGGCATGGTGCGCCACCACGCCCAGGTTGTGCGTGATGAACAGGATGCTCATGCCCGTCTCGGCCTGCAGCCGGCGCATGAGTTCGAGGATCTGCGCCTGGATGGTCACGTCCAGCGCGGTGGTGGGCTCGTCGGCGATCAAGAGCGTCGGGTCGCAGGCCATCGCGAGCGCGATCATCACGCGCTGGCGCATGCCGCCCGAGAGCTGGTGCGGGTACTCGTGGATGCGTTGGGCGGCCGCGGGAATCTCGACCAGCTCCAGCATGCGCAGCGCATGGGCCAGCGCCGCCTTGCGATCGAGCCCCTTGTGCAGGCGCACGCTCTCGGCAATCTGCTCGCCGATGGTGAAGACCGGGTTCAGGCTCGTCATCGGCTCCTGGAAGATCATCGACAACTGGTTGCCGCGCAGCGAGCGCATCTCGCGTTTGCCGATCTGCAGCAGGTCGAGCGTCTTGCCTTCGCGGGTGACGAACGAGGCCGATCCGCTGACCTGTGCGTTCGCGGTCTTGGGCAGCAGGCGCATCAGCGTGAGGCTTGTGACCGACTTGCCCGAGCCCGATTCGCCCACCAGTGCGGTGGTCTTGCCGGGCTGGATGGAGAAGCTCACATCGGCCACCGAGCGGATCAGGCCGTCTTCGGTGGGGAAGCTGGTGCTCAGGTTCGTGACCGTGAGGCGTGGGGTGTTCGTGGCGTTCGTCATCACGAGGTCTTCTTCAGCTTGGGGTCCAGCAGGTCGCGCACGCCATCGCCCAGCAGTTGCAGCGACAGCGCCGTGAAGATGATCGCCAGGCCAGGGAACAGCACGACCCAGAAGGCCTGGTGCGCGTACTGCTGGCTGCCCGCGACCATGGTGCCCCAGGTGGGGATCTCGGGCGGCACGCCCACGCCGAGGAACGACAGGCCGGCTTCGGCCAGGATGGCGTAGGCAAAGATGAACGACACCTGCACGAGGATCGGCGACATCAGGTTCGGCAGGATGTGGCGCCACAGGATGCGCGAGGTGCGCACACCCAGGGCCCGCACGGCCTCGACGAACAGCAGCTCGCGCACCACCAGCGTCGAGGCCCGCACCACCCGCGCGACACGCGGCGTGTAGACCAGCACCAGCGCGAGCACGGTGTTCATCAGCGAGGGGCCGAGGATCGCCACCAGCGCAATGGCCAGCAGGATGTCGGGGAAGGACATCATGGCGTCGACCACGCGCATCAAGGGCGTGTCGAGGCGGCGGAAGAAGCCGGCCATGAGGCCCAGCACCGTGCCGGCGACGACAGAACCGAGCGCGGTGAGCGCCGCAATGGCCAGCGAGTAGCGCGCGCCGTGCACGATGCGCGCATACATGTCGCGGCCCAGTTCGTCGGTGCCCAGCAGGTGCTCAGCGCTGGGCGCCTTCAGGCGCTGCAGCACTGCGGTGTCGTTGGGATCGGCCGACGCAAACAGCGGCGCACCCACAGCGAGCACGGCAATCACCAGCAGCACCAGGGCGGAGACCATCACGATGCGGCGGTGCATCAGCTGGCGGAGCATTCGAGGCATGCGCATCGTTCAGACCTTCACGCGCGGATCGACGACGGCGTACAGCAGGTCGATCGAGAAATTGATGAGCACATAGATCGCGGCAATCACGAGCAGCGCACCCTGGATGACGGGGTAGTCGCGCCGCAGCACGGCGTTGACCACCAGGTTGCCCACGCCCGGCAGGCCGAACACGGTCTCGGTGATGACGGCGCCGCCGATCATCAGCGCGACGGTGAGGCCGATCACCGTAACGATGGGCACCAGCGCGTTGCGCAGCGCGTGCTTGAGCACCACGGTGCTCTCGCTCAGGCCCTTGGAGCGTGCGGTGCGCACGTAGTCCTCGCCCAGCACGTCGAGCATCGAGGCGCGCGTGAAGCGGATGATGAGTGCGGAGTTCAGCAGACCCAGCACGGTGGCCGGCAGCACCAGTGCATGCAGCCGCTCGGCAAAGGGCGCATCAGGCGCGCCGTAGCCCGACACCGGGAACCAGCCAAAGGACACCGCGAAGATCTGGATCAGCACGATGCCCATCCAGAAGCTCGGAATGCTGGCGCCCAGCATCGCAATGCCGGTGAAGAACTGGTCGACCACGCGGCCACGGAACACCGCCGAGACGATGCCGCAGGGCACGCCGATCAGCGCCGCGATGGCCACCGCCAGAAGCGCCAGCAAGGTGGTGGGCTCGGCGCGCTCCCACAGCGCCTGCGTGACCGGGCGCTGCAGGAAGATCGAGGTGCCCAGGTTGCCCTGCAGCACTTCGCGCAGCCAGTAGCCGAACTGCACGGGCAGGGGTTTATCGAGGCCGTAATCCTTCTGCACACGGGCGATGTCGGCGGCGGTGGCCTGGTCGCCCAGCAGCACGGAGATCGGATCGCCCGACGCCGCGCGCGTGAGCACGAAGACCAGAACGGCGACGAGGGCCAGCACGATGAGCATGCCGCCCGCGCGCGAGGCGATGTAGCGAAGCGATGTGCTCTTGATCATGACGAGAACTCGATGGCGGCGGCGCTGCCGACGGCCACGTACTGGCCGGTGAACTGCACGTCGCCGTTTTTCTTCACGCGGAAGATGGTCACGTTGTCGCCCTGCTTGTTGTGGCACACGTAGAGAAAACGCCCGCTCGGATCGAGCGTGCAGCTGCGCGGGTAGTTGCCGCGCGTCCACTCTTCGCGCACCAGCGTGGGCGCGCCGGTGCGCGCATCGACCTTGAAGATCGAGATCGAATCGTGCAGCCGGTTGAGCGACACGAAGTGCGTGCCGCCCGGCAGCATGCGGATGCCCGAGGCGTAGCTGGTGCCCTTGAAACCGGCGGGCAATGCCGAGGTTTCGCTGACCAGCGTGAGCACGCCGGTGGCGCCGTCGTAGCGCAGGAAGGCGATGGTCGAGGCCTCTTCGTTGACGAGGTAGACCCATTGGCCATTGGGGTGGAAGGCGAAGTGACGCGCGCCCGAGCTCTCGGACACGGCCACGGTGCTCGGCTGGCTCAGCACGCCGGTGGCGCGGTCGAAGCGGTACGAGATGACGCGGTCGAGCCCCAGGTCGGCCACGAGCACGAAGTTGCCGGCCGGGTCGGCCTGCACCATGTGCGCGTGCGGGCCGTCGTGGTCGCTGGTGGCAAAGCCCTCATGCACGCGCGCGATGAGCGGCACCACGTCGGCGCCGGGCTTGCAGGGCGTAGAAGCACCACAGGCTGCGACGTCCTTGTAGACGACGGCGGCGCGGTCGGTGTCGAAGGTGCCATCGGCGCGCAGCGCGATCACGCTGACGTCGCCGCTGGCGTAGTTGGCGGTGAACACGAAGCGTCCATCGGGGTGCACGCTGACGTACGCCGGGTCCTTGCCGCCGCAGGGCATCTCGGCCACGAACGACAGCGCGCCGTTCGCGCCGATGCGGAAGGCGGAGACCGAGCCGGCCTCGAACTCGTTGGCCGCGTAGAGCACGGGCAGCGTCGGGTGACGCGCGAGCGAGGCGGGGTTGCGCAGCTTGGCATCGCTGCCCGCGCTTGCCACGGCGGGCGGTGCACCGGGGATGGGCTTGAGCGCGCCGGTCGCGCCGTCCACCACGAACTGGTGCACGCCGAGGCCACGTCCGCCGCGCCACGGCTTGCCGCCGTCGCTGTAGGTGCCGACGTAGGCGTACACGGGACCGGCGTTGGCGGCCTGTGCGGTAGAGGCGGTGAGGCCCAAGGCTCCGAGGCCGGAGGCCAGTGCGCTGGCTTGCAGAAGTTGGCGACGCGATGGCATGGCGGGTGTCCTTGCGGCCTTACTTGATTTTCGCGTTCCAGAAGAACGGCCAGGTCGCGGGCTGGTAGTTGTCCAGCGCCGGGCTCTTGGCCGAGAGGCCGTTGAACTTGCCGACGTTGATGTACGGCACCTCGTCGTAGACCACCTGCTGCACCTTGCCCCACAGCGCGCCGCGCTTGGCCGGGTCGCTCTCGGTGTTGAAGGCGCTGAGCGTGGCCTTCTTGGCGGGCGAGTCCCACCAGCCCGGCGCGCCGTCGCCGAGTTGCGGCGGCGAGAGCATGGGCTCGGGGAACTGGCCCGAGTGGGTCACGTAGATGTCCCACAGCTTCGGGTCGTTGCGGCGTTGCACGAGCGTGGCCCAGTCGACCACGTTGAGGTCGACCTTGAAGCCGGCGCGCTTGAGCTGCTCGGCCATCAGGAGCGACATGTTGTAGTGGAAGTCGTACTGGCGGCTGGTGAGCACGCGGATCGGCTCGCCCTTGTAGCCGGCCTTGGCCGCGGCGTCTTTCGCCTTGGTGGCGTTGCGCTGGTTGTACTGGTCGGCGCCGGCCGTCGAATAGAACGGCGAGCCCTTGGGGAAGTGATTAGCTTCGGCCACGAAGAAGCGCGTGTCGCCGAAGCCCGCCGCGAGCATCTCGCCCTGACCCAGCGCGGTCTGGATCGCCTGGCGCACCGGCTGGCTCGCTGCCACGCCTTCCTTGGTGTTGAGCACGAGGTACGGGAAGCCGAACGACGGCGTCAGGATCGGCAGCGTCTTGCCGCCGGCCTTCTCCAGGCGCGGCAGGGCTTCCACCGGCAGCAGGTCGGCAAAGTCGTACTGGCCGGCCAGCGCGCCCTCGACGCGGGTGCTGGCGTTGGGCACGGGCACGAAGCGCAGCTCTTCGATGGCCGCTTCACGCTTGCCGCCGTAACCGCTCGCGGGCTCCTTGCGTGCGGCGTATTTGTCGAAGCGCGAGAGCAGCACGAACTGGTCGGGGCGGCGCTCCTTGAACTTGTAGGGGCCGGTGCCGACGAAGTCTTTCAGCGGCGACGCGATCGAGTCTTTCGCCATGATGGCCGCCATGCCGCTGGGCAGCGCGAGCTGCGACAGCAGCGGCGCGTACGGCGCCTTCAGCACGATCTCCACGCCCAGCGGGCCCTTGGCCTTGAGGCTCTCGATTTCCTTGCCCACGGCCTTGCCGCGCGGCGATTGGTCCATCCAGCGCTGCAGGCTGGCGACCACGTCGTCGGCGGTGAGCTCGCGCCCGTTGTGCAGCGCCACGCCCTTGCGCAGCGTGATGGCGTAGGTCTTGCCGTCGGCCGAAATCTTCGGCATCGTCTCGGCCAGCATCGGCACCACGTTCCACTTGGCGTCGAAGGTGTACAGCGTCTCGTACACGTGCTGCATGATGGTTCCGACCAGGTCGGCCGTGGAGGCCATCGGGTCGAGCGTCTGCGGCTCGGCCACCATCGCCAGCGTGGCGAAGTTGCGCGGGCCCTGCGCGTGGGCGCTCGGATGCGGCAGTGCGGCACACAGCATCGCGAGCAGGGAAGCTCCCAGCAGGCTGCGCTTCGACAGGCGGGGCAGGCGCTGGACAACAAGACCGGCGTAAGACATGGAGAACTCCTTCATGGGGCGGGCTGATTTATGAAAGAAATTTTCTTTCTGGCCCGGACTTTGAAGCAGACTTCATGCCAAATCATCCGTGTTAACCCTTGTTGAGGGGTTATTCTGAAAAAGTCTTTCAAATCAGACGGATACTGAGACTCTCACCCACCCCACTCAACCCCTTTCGTTTACAGGAGTTCCCATGCCCCTCGAATACCTCGGCGCCCCGCCCATCGCCTCCGACCGCCAGGCACGCCCCTTCTCCCCCGCCGTGCGCGCGGGCGATTTCGTCTACGTGTCGGGCCAGGTGCCTGCCAACGCGCAGGGCGAGATCGTGGCGGGCGGCATCGAGGCGCAGACGCGCCAGGTGATGGAGAACCTGA
Organism: Variovorax sp. 54; assembly: GCF_002754375.1. Taxonomy (NCBI): domain Bacteria; kingdom Pseudomonadati; phylum Pseudomonadota; class Betaproteobacteria; order Burkholderiales; family Comamonadaceae; genus Variovorax; species Variovorax sp. 54. The sequence continues at coordinate 4,517,496 of NZ_PEFF01000001.1, read as the reverse complement.
AGACCGTGCTCGCGCTGGCCGGCGCCACGCTCGACGACGTGTGCAAGAGCACCGTCTGGCTGCACGACGCGCGCGACTTTGGTGCCTTCAACCGCGTCTACATGAGCTACTTCGGTGAAAACAAGCCGGCACGCTCGACCACCGAGGCGCGCCTCATGGTCGATGCGAAGGTCGAGATCGACGTCGTCGCGTACAAGCCCAAGGCCTGATCAGGCCGGTCGCAGTTCGGTCTTGCGCTGCACGATGCGCGAGACCAGCCCGTACTCGACGGCCTCCGTGGCCGACAGCCAGCGGTCGCGCTCGATGTCGGCCAGCACCACCTCGAGGGGCTTGCCGGTTTCGCGCGCGATCTCGTGCGCGATGCGCTGGCGGGCCTTGAGGATCTCCTGCGCCTGAATGGCGATGTCGGTCGCCTGCCCGCCCGCGCCGCCGCTGGGCTGGTGAATCAAAAATCGCGTGTTGGGCAGGCACACGCGGCGCTCGCGCGGCGCCGCCAGAAACAGGTGCGTGGCGGCACTGCCGACCCAGCCGGTGCCGATCATGTGCACCGGCGCGCTGATGAAGCGCACCACGTCATGGATCGCGTCACCCGACTCCAGGTGCCCGCCCGGCGAGCTCACGAGGATGTCGATGGGCTTGTCCCCGCTGTCGGCATCGAGCGCGATGAGCCGGCGCGTGACATCGGCGGCCACGCTGTCGGTGATGCTGCCGAAGATCAGCAGCGTGCGCGACTTGAACGCTTTCTCCTCGAGGTAGGAATTGCGCGGCTCGGCCGTGGCCGCGGGCGGGGTGTCGTCGTCGGTTTCCATTGTCCGGAACATGGGCTGCATGAAGAAAGCTCCTGTGGTTGAACTGTCTTGACGAACAAGCCCACAGTTTCGTGACATTGCGCGTGCTGTGGCAAGCTGCTTCGATGCTCGATGAACGGTACCTCTCGCAATTCCCTGCCCTGCGGAGCCGGCTGGTTCGCACGGCGGCGCGGTTGCTGGGCACGCACGCCGAGGCCGAGGACGTGGTGCAGGACACCTATCTGCGCGCGCTCGAAGCCGGCGATATGCCCGCGCCCGCATCGACGCAGGCGTGGCTGACCGCGGTGATGCGCAACCTGGCCATCGACCGGCTGCGGCGCGACGACTGGATGCGGTGCTGGCTGCGCGATGCGGGCTCGGTGCACGTGCCCGAAGCACCGTCGGCGGAAGCGGATGCGATGCAGGCGGAATCGGTCGAACGTGCGCTGCGGCTGCTGGCCGCGAGGCTGTCGCCCGCTGACGGTGCGGCGCTGCTGTTGCGTGAGGTCTTCGAGGCCAGCTTCAAGGAGATCGCGCAGGCCAGTGGCAAGACCGAGGCGGCGTGCCGGCAACAAGCGCATCGCGCGCTGCTGCGGCTGCGTCAGGACGGACATGCCGACGACGACCGCGACCGTGCCGCATCGGCTGTGCACTTTCAGGTGTACCGGCAGGCGCTCCTTCAGTGCGAAGCCGCACCGCTGCTGGCCCTGCTGCGGACGCCGCCGACGCGCGCCTTCTCTGCATCGGCTTCAGCGACCACGACATCGACGCCGCGCACCGTCTGCCAGCTCGTGCACATCGGCGGACAGCTCGGCCTCGTGTTCACGCTGGGCGGCAAGGTGCTGTGTGTGCTGCCCTTGGAGGCGATGCACCGCGAAGAGGTCGCGCAGTGAGCCAGGTCGTCATCGTCTCGGGGCCGCCGGGCTCGGGCAAGACCTCGGTGTCGGCGTTGCTGGCCAAGGCCGATCCGCGCGGCCTGCATTTGCCGTCCGACCTGTTCTACGACTTTCCGGCGCATCCCGTGCCTCCCTACCGCGCCGGTGCCGACGCACAGAACGCGGCCGTGATCCGCGCCGTGTGCCGCGCGGCCGCATCCTTCGCGGCGGACGGCTACCGGGTGTGCCTCGACGGCGTGTTCGGCCCGTGGTTTCTTCCGCTGGTCACGCGCGAGTTCGAGGCGGCGGGCACGCAGGTCGCGTACGTGCTGCTCGAGGTCGACCTCAAGGAAGCGCTGGCGCGCGTGCGGCAGCGCTCAGGGCCGGACATGGACACGATGGTGCGGACGATGCATGCCGCGTTCCAGCAACCGGCGCCCGGGCTCGACGGTCACCGCATTCCGACGATGGCGCAAATGCCCGAGGCGATCGCGCAAGCCATCGAGCACCGGCTCGCCGGTGACGCGCTGCACCTCGACCTGCGGTCGTGGGCGCGCAGCGCCGACTGAGTCTTAACCGGCCAACCGCCCCGCCACCAGCTGCAGCACGCGGTCGCAGCGCTTGGCCAGGTCCTGGTCGTGCGTGACCATCACGAAGGCCGTGCCGTGCCGGTGTGCGAGGTCGAGCATCAGCGCGAACACGGCGTCGGCCGTGCTGCGGTCGAGGTTGCCGGTGGGCTCGTCGGCCAGCACGCACGCGGGCTTCGTGACCAGCGCGCGCGCAATCGCCACGCGCTGGCGCTCGCCGCCCGACAACTCGGCCGGCCGGTGGTGCAAACGCTCGCCCAGGCCCACGCTCGCGAGGATCTTTGTCGCGGCCTGCGACGCTTCGCCGGCCTCGACGCGGCGGATCTTCAACGGCATCGCGACGTTGTCGAGTGCGCTGAACTCGGGCAGCAGGTGATGGAACTGGTAGACGAAGCCCAGGTGATGGTTGCGCAACCGGCCTTGCTCGGCGGCGTCGGCATGCGCGATGTCCTTGCCGAGCAGTTCGACCTTGCCCGCGGTGGGGGCGTCGAGCCCGCCCATCAGGTGCAGCAGCGTGCTCTTGCCGGAGCCGGACGCGCCGACGATGGCCAGCGTTTCGCCGGCGTGCACATCCAGGTCGACACCGTGCAGCACGGTGAGGTCGATGCGGCCTTCGTGGAAGCGCTTGGTGAGGCCGCGGGCCTTGAGAACGACATCACTCATAGCGCAGGGCCTCGGCAGGATTGACGCGGCTGGCGCGCCAGCTCGGATACAGCGTGGCCAGGAAGGCCAGGATGAGGGAAATGATCGCGATCGGCATGATGTCGCTTTGCTGTGGGTCGCTCGGCATCTTGCTGATCAGGTAGATGTCCTTGGGCAGGAAGCTGGCGTGGAAGAGCTGCTCCAGGAAGGGCACGATCACGTCGATGTTGTACGCAATGCCCAGGCCCAGCAGCAGGCCGCCCACGGTGCCGATCACGCCCACCATGGCGCCCTGCACCACGAAGATGGCCATGATGCTGCGCGGCGAACTGCCGAGCGTGCGCAGGATGGCGATGTCGGCGCGCTTGTCGGTCACGGTCATCACCAGTGTCGACACAAGGTTGAAGGCCGCCACCGCCACGATCAGCGTGAGGATGATGAACATCATGCGTTTCTCGACCTGCACGGCCGCGAACCAGGTCTTGTTCTGGCGCGTCCAGTCGCGGATGAGGAACTGGCCTGGCAGCGTGACGGCGAGCTGGTCGGCCACCTCGCGCGCTTCGTGCAGGTCTTTCAGCTTGAGGCGGATGCCGGTCGGGCCTTCGAGGCGGAACACCTTGGCCGCGTCTTTCTCATGCACCATCGCCAGCGCCGAGTCGTACTCGTAGTGGCCCGAGTCGAACACGCCGACCACGGTGAACTGCTTCAGGCGCGGCACCACGCCGGCCGGCGTGACCTGTCCGCCCGGTGCCACCAGCGTGACCTGATCGCCGGGCTGCACGAACATCGAACGCGCCAGCTCGATGCCCAGCACGATGCCGAACTCGCCGGGCACCAGCTTGTCGAAGGTGCCGCCCTTGGCGATGCTGCCGGTGTCGGTGACCTCGGGCTCGAGCGCGGGGTCGATGCCGCGCACGATGGCACCCTTCATGTCTTCGCCGCGCGCAATCAGCGCCTGCGTGTTGATGAAAGGCGCCGCGCCGATCACCTCGGGGTTCTTGCGGGCGTCGGCCATGATGGCGTCGAGGTCCTGCAAGGCTTGGCCGTCGCGCGAGAAGATCTCGATGTGCGAGACCACGCTGAGCATGCGGTCGCGCACTTCCTTCTGGAAGCCGTTCATCACGCTGAGCACGATGATCAGCGCCGCCACGCCCAGGGCGATGCCGAGCATCGACACGCCGGAGATGAACGAGATGAAGCCGTTGCGTCGCGTGGCACGGCCCGCGCGCGTGTAGCGCCAGCCGAGCTGCAGTTCGTAGGGGAATCGCATCAGAAGCCCCGCACCGTGGCCTCAAGGGGCATGGGCGCACCCGCGGGGGGCGGCGAATACACGGGACGAGGAGCGAGGGGGTAGGTCATACGGTGGAATTGTGGCATCCCGGACAATAGGGAAATGGCCGAACCTCTCCCACGTCATCTGTTGATTCCCTTTGCCGGCCGCGGTTCCCCGGCTTGCCGCGCGGCGCTTGCGACCCTGCGGCTGCCGAACCTCGAAACCCTGCTGCTGCGCCTGACGCTCGCCGACACCGACACGCAGGACGACAGCACCCGCTCCCCACCGCACGAACGCGCGCTGGCCCGCGCGCTCGGCCTGCCCCCCGCCGACGACGGCTGCATTCCCTGGGCCGCGCTCGAAGCCCGCCAGACCGGCCTGGCCGCGCCCGGCGACCATGAGGCCTGGGGCCTGGTGACGCTGTGCAACTGGCAGGTCGGCATCGACGACGTGGCGCTGGGCGATCCGTCCGCCATCGAGATCGACGCCACCGAATCGATGGCCCTGCTGGCCGTGGCGCAGCCGTTCTTCGAGGAAGACGGCATCGCGCTCTACCCCTCCGACACGCCGGGCCGCTGGCTCGCCCGCGCGCCCATCTTCGACGGGTTGGCCACGGCCTCCATCGACCGGGCTGTGGGCTACCCGATTTCGCAGTGGTCGCCATTGGGCGACGCGTCGCGGCCGCTGCGCCGCCTGCAGAACGAGATGCAGATGCTGCTGTACACGCAGCGCGTGAACGACGAGCGCACCGCGCGCGGCGTGCCGCCCATCAACTCCTTCTGGCTCAGCGGCACCGGCGCGCTGACCCAAGAGGCCACGCCCGCAGGCCCGGCGCCCGAAGTCAGCGACGCCCTGCGCATCGCCGCCTTGCGCGACGACGGCGCCGGTTGGGCTGCTGCCTGGCAAGCACTGGACGCCGGCGCCATCGCCAGCCTGCTGAGCGACTACACCCGCGGCGCCGACGTGGCGCTCACGCTGTGCGGCGACCGCGCCGCGCAGCGCTACACCGTGCAACAGCGCGGCCTGGCCCGCTGGGCCAAGAGTTTGTTCGATCGCACACGCGCCGCCAGCGTGCTGGAGGCCCTGTGAAAATCGTCGCCCGAGAGATCCCCCCGCGCACCGTCTGGGCGCTCGAACAAGCCGGCGTGCACCCGCTGCTGGCGCGCCTTTTTGCCGCACGCGGTGTGCGCGGCAAGGACGAGCTCGACGACGGGCTCGCGCGCCTGCTGCTGCCCGACACGCTGCGCGGCACGCGCGAAGCCGCCGTGCTGCTGGCCGACGCCATCGCGCAGGACAAACGCCTGTGCATCGTGGCCGACTACGACTGCGACGGCGCCACTGCCTGCGCGGTCGGCGTGCGCGGCCTGCGCCTGCTGGGCGCAAAGCACGTGAGCTACCTCGTGCCCGACCGCGTGGTCGACGGCTACGGCCTGACGCCGCCGATTGCCGAGCGCGTGGCCAACGCCGGGGCCGACATGCTGATCACCGTCGACAACGGCATCGCCAGCGTCGAGGGCGTGGCCGCCGCCAAGGCGCGCGGCCTGCAGGTGCTGGTGACCGACCACCACCTGCCCGGCCCCGAGCTGCCGCTGGCCGACGTGATGGTCAACCCCAACCAGCCCGGCTGCGAGTTCGAAAGCAAGAGCATCGCCGGCGTCGGCGTGATGTTCTACGTGCTGCTCGCGCTGCGCTCCGAACTGCGCACGCGCGGCGTGTTCGACACCGCCACGCAGCCCAAGCTCGATGCGCTGCTGCCGCTGGTCGCGCTCGGCACCGTGGCCGACGTGGTGAAGCTCGACGCCAACAACCGCCGCCTCGTGGCACAGGGCCTGCGCCGCATCCGCGCGGGCGCGATGCCGGCCGGCGTGGCGGCGCTGTTCAAGGCCGCGGGGCGCACCGCCTCGGCTGCGACGACCTTCGACTTCGGCTTTGCACTCGGCCCGCGCATCAACGCGGCCGGCCGTCTGGCCGACATGACGCTCGGCATCGAATGCCTGCTGACCGACGACGCCGGCCGTGCCGACGAACTCGCGCGCATGCTCGACGGCATCAACCGCGAGCGGCGCGACATCGAAGGCGGCATGCGCGACCAGGCGCTGCTGCTGGCCGAGTCGCTGTTCGCCGCGGACGGCGAAGGCGTCGATGCGCCACCGCCGGCCATCAGCGTGTTCGGCGCAGACTTCCACGAAGGCGTGGTGGGCATCGTGGCCTCGCGCATCAAGGACCGCTTCCATCGCCCGACCTTCGTGTTCGCGGCCAGCGCGGCACCGGGCAAGGAGCAGGAGCTGAAGGGCTCGGGCCGATCGATTCCGGGCTTTCACCTGCGCGACGCGCTCGACCTCGTCGCCAAGCGCCACCCCGGCGTGCTGCTGCGCTTCGGCGGCCACGCGATGGCGGCGGGCTGCACCGTGGCGCGCGAGCACTTTCCCGTCTTCGAGCGCGCGCTGGCGCAGGTTGCCGGTGAATGGCTGGCCGAAGCCGCGCTCACGCGGCAGATCGAAACCGACGGGCCGATCGCGCGCGAGTACATGCGCATCGACCTCGTCGACACGCTGCACCGCGAGGTCTGGGGCCAGGGCTTCGCGCCGCCCACCTTCAGCGAAGAGGTCGAGGTGGTGTCGCAGCGGCTGGTCGGCGAAAAGCACCTGGCGCTCAAGCTCAAGCACCAGGGCCAGCCGATCGACGCGATCTGGTTCAGCCACACCGAGCCGCTGCCGCCGCGCGTGAAGCTGGCTTTTCGGCTCGATGCGGATGAATGGCAGGGCGTGCGCCGGCTGCGCTTTCTCGTTGAGGGGGCGGAGGTCTGACGCGGCCGAACTGAACGGCCTCGGATTCCACGGGCGCGAACACGATGGCGCCTTCCGAAACTTCACGCTCGTTGCTGCCGGACCCACAGGACCTGCGTCCATGAGGGCAGGCTAACATCCACGCCCTTCAACCGATACGGACCCCACCTACCGCCGTGAGCACTCTGCCCCCTTGCCCCCAATGCCATTCGGAATTCACCTACGAAGACGGCCTGAACGTTGTCTGCCCCGAATGCGGTCATGAATGGTCCGCTTCGGGCACTGCCGCCGAAAGCGCGGCCGATGAGGGCCGGGTCATCAAGGATTCGGTCGGCAACGTGCTGAACGACGGCGACACCGTCACCGTCATCAAGGACCTCAAGGTCAAAGGCTCGTCGCTGGTCGTGAAGGTCGGCACCAAGGCGAAGAACATCCGCCTGATCGATGGCGATCACGACATCGATTGCAAGATTGACGGCATTGGCGCGATGAAGCTGAAGTCGGAATTCGTGCGCAAGGCGTGAGACCGGCTTGACGCATGCGGGGGGGCGCCTCACGGTTGTTTGCGACCCCGCTGAAAGGCACCCAGCAACGGTACTGAGGGGCATCGCCGGGCCATCTGCCAAACCATCCTCCGTTCGTCACGCGGGTGCTGCCCGGACTTTCTAGCCGGCCAATTCCCGGCAGCGTGCGGCGTCCGGCGCATGGCCGCAGGCGCGGAACTCCCGCGCTGCCGCAGCAAAGCCTTCGCGCGCAGCCGCGACACGGCCCCTGGCCCGTTCGATGTGGGCCTGCGCCTCGTGCAGCGACGCGTACCAGGCCGGCAGCTTCATCACCACATTCGCCAGGTATTCGGACTGCTGCTGGTGGCCGGCCGCCAGGTCCAGCGCGTGCCCTCTCGCGGCCGCGATGGTGGCCGGGATGGCGAAGGTGATGCGGCAGCCGGGGCAGCTTTCCAACGGGCCGCGCACGTTGGCCTCGGCTTCCTCCAGCACGCCCAGCGCGGTGTCGGGCTGCGTGGCCATCGCGATGCGGGTGCCGTAGATGCGGTCCAGCAGGTGGAAGCCGACGTCGGACTGGCGCGCGACGTCGAGCGCTTCGTCGAGCAGGCCGCGCGCCCGGTCCATCTGCCCGCGGTAGATCGCCAGTTCGGAGCGGCGCTGCAGCGACAGCGCTTCGCCCGTCGCGCCGCCGATCGCGCGGTGCATGCGCCCGCCCGCCACGAGGTCTTGCTCGGCGGCGTCGAGCTGGCCGCTGAGCAGCCAGGCTTCGCCGCGCAGCGTGACCGCGAATGCATGCCCACGCGCCGCGCCCAGCCGCTGCGCTTCCGTGGCCAGCGCATTGGCGAATGAGATGACATCGGCATACGGCCGCGAGCCGTACAGAAAGCGCTGCGTGATGCACAGGTGGCCGTCGAACACGCGCACCGCCAGCTGCGGCAGGTGGCTCGTCTCCTTGAGGTCGGCCCACACACTGCCGTGCAGGTCACCGCGCGCGTGCGCCGCCGCGGCCTGCGACCAGGAGGCGATCACGAGCGTGCCTTCGTCGCCGGTCTCCAAGGCAATCCGACGCACTTCGGCCGACCGGCGCGTGCCTTCGGCGGGGTCCCCGAAGCCCAGGGCCGCCGCGCCGCTGTACGCCAGCGCTTCGGCCAGGCGCCCCGCCACCGTGGTGGGATGCACATCCTTCAGGTACTGCAGGGCACCGGGCGGGTCGCTCATCTTCACTTGCGCCAGGGCGCGCTTGGCGCGCAATTCGTGCGACAGCGCTTCGGGTGCGACGGCGGCGGCCGCGTCGTAGGCAGCCAAGGTGCCGGGCCGGCCCAGGGCGTCGAGGGCCTCGGCACGCAGCGCCAGTGCTTCCGGCTGCGCCGGCCGGTGCACGAGCAGCGGCTCGACGTGGCGCAACACGTCTTCGCAGGCACCGAGGCGAAAGGCCTGGCGCGCAGCCGCCAACGCATATGGCATCGCCCGTTCGGCATCGCCCGCAGCGAGCCAGTGATGGCCCACCAGGCCCGGTGCCGCACCGCCTTGCGCGAGCCGCGCCGCCACGTCGCGATGCAACAGCACACGCCGGTGTGGCGGGATGCCTTCGGCCAGCGTTTCCCGCACGAGGGCGTGGCGGAAGCGGTAGCGGCCCTCAGCCACCACCAGCACGCCCGAGGCCAGCGCCTGGTCGAGCCGCGCCAACGCGTCGTGGCCCTCGTCGGCGGCCAGCGCAACGGCCGTGGCCACGTCGAAGTCTTCGGCCGACAGCGCCAACCGGCGCACAGCCTCCGTCGCGCCGGGGTCCAGGTCGCACAGGCGTTCGGCCAGGGCCGACGACACGCTGCGGGGCATCGCCCCCGTGGCGCCGTCTGACATGGCAGCACCGCGCGCGAGTTCGATCACGGCAAACGGCAAGCCTTCGGCACGGCGCGCGATGGCGGTGGCGGCCTCGCCCGCCATCGGTGCGGCGGCCGAGCGGGCCGCGAGCAACGCAGCCTCTTCCTCGGACAGCGGCCCCAGTTCAAGGGCCTCCAGCTGGCCGGCGCGCAGCAAGCGTGAGGTGTTCCGGTCCAGCAGGGGCGGCAGTGCGTGCCGGCACGCGAGCAGCACGAACACCGGGGGGCCGCTCGCCGCCAGTTGCGTCAGCGTCTCGGCGCTCGCGTCGTCCGCCGCGTGCGCGTCGTCGACGATGAGCAGCACCGGTTTTTGCGAGGCGGTGGCCAGCAGCAGCCGGCGCACGGCGCCCACCAGCTGGTGGCGCCCGAGCGGCATGGCCAGCGGTTTCACGTCGCCCGAGGCGGTCATCTGCGCCAGCACGGCCTGGGCATGCGCACCGATGGCCTGTGCCGCATCGGGCAGTTCGCCGAGCAAAGGCTCCACCAAGTCGGCCGCGATGCCGTAGGGCCGGGTCCAGTCGCTGGCCTGCAACGAGCGCACCTGCCAACCCAGGCCCCGCGCTTCTTCGGCGACGCGGCGGCAGAACGCGGTTTTGCCCATCCCCGCCGGCGCGCGCACCACCGCGCCCCCCGGTCGGCTCGCGAGACTGGCGCGCAGCCATCCCAGCACGCGCACCAGTTCCATGGCGCGGCCGACGAAGCGCGGCGCAGCGCCTTCCAGGCCCGCCACGCACTCGCGGTACAGCGCCTCGGCCGGCGGACCGGGGCGCATGCCCAAGGTCTGCTGCAGGTGGTCGCGCAGGTGGCCGTACCAGCGCAGCGCCGAAGAGCGTCGCCCGGCCGCCAGCTCCTCGCGCATCAACTGGACATGGGCCGCTTCGTCGGTGGGGTCTTCGCGCACCAGCCGTTCCAGGTCGCCGGTCTGGCGCAACAGCCGCAGGAACTTGTCGCGCAAGCGCTGGCGCGGCGCTTCGGTCCAGGTTTCGTAGCGGGCGTCCGGCAGGAGGTCGCCACTGTAGAGCTGCGCGGCCGCCTTGCACGCCTGCGGATCGCCGCCGCCCAGGGCCTCGTCCGCGGCGCGCTCGAAGCGGTCGGCGTCGCACGCCACCGCATGGTCGGGCAGCAGGAACACCCGGCCGCCTCGCAACACGAGTGCGTCGGGCTGGCCGATGAACTGGCGCGCATGGTGCGCGGCCTTGCGCAGGTTGGCGCTGCCCGCGTCGGGGTCCAGGTGTGGCCACAGGGCTTCCACCACCTGCTCGTTCGCCAGGCTGCGGTCGGGCTGCAAGGACAGCAGTTGCAGCAACTCGGCGGCCCGCCGGGTCAGCGGCACCGCAGGCGTCTGCGGGTCATCCCCGGCCACCCCCACGCTCAGGCGGAACGGGCCCAGCAGCCGGATCGACACGGCATCGGACGACGGAGTCGGTGGGAGCGACATCGCGATTCCTTTCCACCGGCACTAGGCCGGGAACGTTTCAGGAACGCCAGGCGTGGAGGATGAGTATGCCGTCTATCGAATCTGGCGGGTGCAACGAATAGACGCCCCATCCCGCGCCCGCGGACCTTCAAGGAGTACCTCATGCATATCGCAAAAGACGCAGTCGACGTGAAGATGGAAATTCCCGGTGCCCTGATCCGGCAGCGTTTGGATTTCGGCGACGCGACCGGCTACAGCAAGATCAGCGGCGAGTACTTCACGCTGTCGGCGGGCGTCGACACGACGCCGCTCTTCCAAGGCCTGAACCACAACTCGTGCCAGTGCCCGCACTGGGGATTCGTGCTCAAGGGCCAGATCACCACCACCGACGACGCCGGGGAACAGGAGACCGTCAAAACCAACGACCTGTTCTATTGGCCGCCCGGTCACAACGTCAAGGTCGACGCCGACGCGGAGATCGTGATGTTCAGCCCGCAACACGAGCACTCGCACGTGATCAACCACATGATCGAGAAGGTGAAGTCATGAACCCGAACAAGGCCCTCTGGGAAAAAGGCGACTTCACCCGCATCGCCGAGAGCATGCGCGAGAGCGGTGAAGACGTCGTGCGGCACGCGCACATCACGCCCGGCATGAAGGTGCTGGATCTCGGTTGCGGCGATGGCAACACCGCCATCCCGGCCGCCAAGCTCGGCGCGCAGGTGCTGGGCGTCGACATTGCCGCCAACCTGGTCGCCGCAGGCAACCGGCGGGCGGCCCAGGCCGGGCTGTCGGCGAGCTGCCGGTTCGAGGAAGGAGATGCCTGCGAGCTGCGGCTCGAAAACGCGTCCTTCGATCTCGTCATCAGCATGTTCGGCGCCATGTTCGCGCCCAAGCCCTTTGACGTGGCACGGGAGATGGTGCGTGTCACGCGTCCGGGCGGGCGCATCCTCATGGGCAACTGGATTCCGAACGACCCCACGCTGGTGGCGCAGATCCTGAAGATCAGTTCGTCGTATGCGCCCCCGCCGCCCGAAGGTTTCGTGAGCCCGATGGGCTGGGGCTCGACCCCGAACATCCTCGAGCGCTTTGGCGCGGTGGGCATTGCCTCGGAGGCGATCAGCTGGGAACGCGACAGCTACATCTTCGACTTCAAAGGCTCCGCGGAGGAATTTGTCGACACGTTCCGGCAGTTCTATGGCCCGACCATGAACGCATTCGACGCGGCAGCCCAGGCGGGGCGCACCGACGAACTGCGTGCGGAACTGGTGACGCTGTTCCAGAGCCAGAACCAGAGCCAGTACCCCAACACCTGCCTGATCGCCGCGACGTTCCTGCGGGTGACGGTGGACGTGGGGTGATGCGCAGCGGCCCGTCGCCTTCTGCGGTCCGTCCGGATCGCCGAACAGGTCGAGGCAGGCAAAGAAAAAGCCCGGACGTCTGTAGACGTGACCGGGCTTTGATTTGGTGCCGCTTGTCGGAATCGAACTGACGACCTTCCGCTTACAAGGCGGGTGCTCTACCAATTGAGCTAAAGCGGCTGAAAGAAAGCAGTGCTGGCGGTGATTCTAAGCGGCCGGCTTTGGGCCGACCGCGTCGTCACTTGACGCGCTTGAGCGACGGCCGGGTGCCGCCGCCAGCCGGCGGGCGCGGCGGCTCGTCGGTTGGATCGGAAGGCTCCGAGCCGGCCTCGACCGTCTCGTCGCCCTCTTCGCCCGTCACCAGATGGAACACCTTGCTGGCGTCGCCTTCGGTGCCGCGCGAGGCATCGCGCAGCGGCATGCGCGGCGCGTTGTTCGGCGAAGAAGTGGCCGTGGCAGCGTCATCGCCACCATCGTCCGACGTGGCGGCCGGCACCGGTGCCGGAAACGCCATGCCCTGACCGTTCTCACGGGCGTAGATCGCGATCACGCGGCCGACCGGCACGCTGATCTCGCGCGCCGTGCCGGCGAAGCGGGCCTTGAACTCGATGAAGTCGTTGCCGAGCTTGAGCGAACTGGTCGCGTCGAAGCTGATGTTCAGCACGATCTCGCCGTTCTTCACGTACTCGCGCGGCACCTGGACGGTGTCGTCGACCAGCACCGCGACATAGGGCGTGAACCCGTTGTCGGTGCACCACTCGTACAGCGCCCGAATAAGGTACGGGCGGGTGGAAGAGGACTCGAGCGCGTTGATCATGAAGGACGGCGAAAAACGAAAGAAGCAAGCACGCAGCTTACTTACTTTCGCATGACCTTTTCGGAAGGCGTCAGTGCTTCGATGTAGGCCGGGCGCGAGAAGATGCGCTCGGCGTACTTCAGCAGCGGTGCCGCGTTCTTGCTGAGGTCGATGCCGTAGTAGTCGAGGCGCCACAGCAGCGGCGCGATGGCCACGTCGAGCATCGAGAAGTTGTCGCCCAGCATGTACTTGTTCTTGAGGAACACGGGTGCGAGCTGCGTGAGGCGGTCGCGGATGTGCGAGCGTGCCTTTTCGAGCGCCTTGTCGTTGCCCTTGGCGGTGCGGTTCTCGAGCGTGGCGACGTGCACGAACAGTTCCTTCTCGAAGTTGAGCAGGAACAGGCGCACGCGGGCGCGGTCGACCGGGTCGCCGGGCATCAGTTGCGGATGCGGGAAGCGCTCGTCGATGTACTCGTTGATGATGTTCGACTCGTACAGGATCAGGTCGCGCTCGACCAGGATCGGCACCTGACCGTACGGATTCATCACGCTGATGTCTTCGGGCTTGTTGTAGAGATCGACGTCGCGGATCTCGAAATCCATGCCCTTTTCGAACAACACGAAGCGGCAGCGGTGGGAGAAGGGGCAGGTCGTTCCTGAATACAAGACCATCATGGCGAGAGACTCCTAAAAATCAAAAAGAGTGGGTCGCCTGAGCAACCCACTCTGTGGGACCGGACGCACGAGGCGCCCGATCGGCGTGAACGGAATTACTTGACGTCTTTCCAGTACGAGGCGTTCAGTCGCCATACGAAAACCACCGACATGGCCAGGAACAGCAGCACCCAGACGCCGATGCGCACACGGGTGTTCTGCGCAGGCTCGGCCATCCACTGCAGGTAACCGACGAGGTCGCCGACCGCGCTGTCGAATTGCACCGGGTTCAGGGTGCCGGGGGTCACTTGTTCCCACTTGCCCGAGAACACATCGGTGGCATGGCCGTGCTGCTCGACCTTGGTGTAGATCGGCAGGCGCTCGCCCTGCAGTTCCCACAGCGGGTTCGGCATGGCAACGCTCGGGAACAGCAGGTTGTTCCAGCCCGTGGCCTTGGTGTCGTCGCGGTAGAAGCTGCGCAGGAAGGTGTACAGGTAGTCGGGACCCGTGCCGCCGTGGCCGGCGCGCGAACGTGCAACCAGCGTCAGGTCGGGCGGCGTGGTGCCGAACCATTCCTTGGCCTGGCGCGCGTCGATGTTGGCCTTCATGGTTTCGCCGACCTTGTCGGTCGTGAACAGAAGGTTGTCCTTGATCTGTTGCTCACTGATGCCGATGTCCTGCAGGCGGTTGTAGCGCATGAAGGCGGCCGAGTGGCAGTTGAGGCAGTAGTTGACGAACAGCTTGGCGCCGTTCTGCAGTGCAGCCACGTCGGTGGTCTTGTTGGGCGACTTGTCCCACGCCAGACCACCGGATTCGGCGGATGCGGCCGCGGAGAAGGTCAGGCCCAACGCCAGACCCATGACAGCGAGCCAGCCGGAAATTCTTTTCTTCATCGTGTTTCTCTCAAGCTCTCTTGCACTTCTCGCGCATCAATGGGCGGTGAAGACCACGCGCTCGGGTACGGTCTTGAATTCACCCTTGCTGCTCCACCACGGCATCAGCAGGAAGAAGCCGAAGTAGAAGAGCGTGCCGATCTGCGAGATGGTCTGGGCGATGTCCAGGGCGAACGAGCCGATGACCAGGTTGCCCCAGACGCCGGGTGCCTGGATGCCCAGGTAGCCCAGGATCAGGAACAGGAACACGAACACGCCGTAGACATACTTGTGCCAGCTCGGACGGTAGCGGATCGACTTGACTTCGCTGTGGTCGAGCCACGGCAGGAAGAACAGGATGATGACCGAGCCGCCCATGATGACCACGCCCCAGAACTTGGCGTCGAAAGTCTTGAGCAGGAAGATCGCGACCGCGGCCACGACCACGGCGGCAATCTTCAGGCCCATGCCCGACTTGCCCTTGATGAAGTTCCAGATGGCGGCCGCGGCAATGATCAGTGCGAACACGTTGACCATGTCGTCGGTGGTGGCGCGCAGCATCGAATAGAACGGCGTGAAGTACCAGACGGGCGCGATGTGGTTCGGCGTCTTCAGCGAATCGGCCGGGATGAAGTTGTTGTACTCCAGGAAGTACCCACCGGCTTCAGGCGCGAAGAAGATCACCGCCGAGAAGATCGTGAGGAACACCACCACGCCGAAGATGTCGTGCACCGTGTAGTACGGGTGCGACGGGATGCCGTCGAGCGGATGGCCGTCGGGGCCGCGCTTGGCCTTGATCTCGATGCCATCGGGGTTGTTGGAACCCACTTCGTGCAGCGCGATCAGGTGGGCCACCACGAGGCCGAGCAGCACCAGCGGCACGGCGATGACGTGGAAGCTGAAGAAGCGGTTCAGCGTGGCGTCGCTCACGACGTAGTCGCCGCGGATCAGCAGGGCCAGGTCAGGACCGATGAACGGGATGGCAGCGAACAGGTTCACGATGACCTGAGCGCCCCAGTAGGACATCTGGCCCCAGGGCAGCAGGTAACCCATGAAGGCTTCGGCCATCAGGCACAGGAAGATCGCACAGCCGAACACCCAGATCAGCTCGCGCGGCTTGCGATAGCTGCCGTACATGAGGCCGCGGAACATGTGCAGGTACACCACAATGAAGAACGCCGAGGCGCCCGTCGAGTGGATGTAGCGGATCAGCCAGCCCCAGGGCACGTCGCGCATGATGTACTCGACCGATGCGAACGCTTGGTTCGCGTCGGGCTTGTAGTGCATCACGAGGAAGATGCCGGTCACGATCTGGATCACGAGGACCAGCATCGCGAGCGAGCCGAAGATGTACCAGAAGTTGAAATTCTTCGGTGCGTAGTACTTGCCCCACTGGTCGTTCCAGAGCTTGGTCAGCGGGAAGCGGTTGTCGACCCAGTTGAGCAGCTTCTCGCCTGCGGGGGCGTTGGGGGAAACTTCGTGAAATTCAGCCATGTTCGTGGTCTCCCTCAGGCCTTCTTGCTGTCGTCGCCGATGAGCAGGCGCGTGTCGGACAGGTACATGTGCGGAGGCACAGGAAGGTTGTCAGGAGCGGGCTTGTTCTTGAAGACGCGACCGGCGAGGTCGAACGTGGAACCGTGGCAAGGGCAGAGGAAACCGCCTTCCCAGTCGTTCGGCAGCGAGGGTTGCGGGCCAGCCTGCAGGCGGTCGACCGGCGAGCAGCCGAGGTGGGTGCAGATGCCGACCACGACCAGCACATCGGGCTTGATCGAACGTTGGCCGTTCTGTGCGTACTTGGGCGTGAATTCGTCGGGGTGGCGCTTGGAGAGCGGATCGGCGAGCTGGCCATCGAGCTTGGCGAGTTCGGCGATCTGTTCGGGCGTGCGCTTGAGAATCCAGACGGGCTTGCCGCGCCATTCGACGGTGATTTTTTCACCGACCTTGAGGGCCGAGATGTCCACTTCGACCGCGGCGCCCGCGGCTTTTGCCTTTTCAGACGGCTGGAATGTGCTCACAAAAGGGATTGCGGTGGCCACGCCGCCCGCTACGCCGGCACAGCTGGATGCGATCAACCACGTCCGCTTGCTTGTGTCGATCCGGGGCGAGCCGGAGGTCATGTCACTCATGGGGATCCTCTAAGTCTTCTTCGCTGGAGCAGGGGCTGACCTTTGCCACAGCAAGGTCAACCCGAGATTGTAGCGGGGCGCAAAAGGGTTTTTCAATGATTGCGGCGCGCCCGCACGGCGCCGCAGCGCGTGCGCGACAGTGCTCAGCAACCCGCAGTGCTCAGCTCAGCAGCCCGTACTGGGTCGCCTGTCGAACGGCTTGGGTTCGCGACTTGACGGCCAGCTTGCGGTAGATCCGCTTGGCGTGGAACTCGACCGTGTTGATCGAGAGGCAGATCGCTTCGGCAATCTGCCGGTTGCTCCAGCCTTGCGCGATCAAGCGCAGCACATTGAGCTCCCGAGGTGACAGCAGCCCGGGAGCAGGCATCGGGGGCGAGACCGTGTCGCCGTCGCGCAATGCGAACTCGACACCCTCCGGTTTCGCAGACGCCGCAATCAAGCCGAGGACGCGACGCGCGACGCGTGCATCGATCGGCGAACCGCCGCGCTCGATGGAGCGCAGCAAGAAAGAGAGCTCGGCATCGTCGGTGCTCGTGAGCAGGTAGCCGGAGGCTCCCGACGAGATCGCGGCCTCGACCAGCAGGCGGTCGTCGTCCTTCGACATGGCGATGGCGTCGATCTGCGGGTAGGCCCTCCGCAGATCCGACAGGAGTGCGACCCCGCCGTCATCGGACAGGTGCATGTCGACCAGCACCAGATCGTAGGGCAGCGCCGCCAATAGATGGGTCGCTTCCGCGCGTGTGGAGGCAATCACGACGCGACGCCCCGGGGCCAGGTCGCAAAGGAGGCGCCGCATGCGCTCGGCCAGAGCCAGGTCACCCTCGACGATCAAGGCGCCGAAGAAGGCACAGCCCAAGGCGGCGTATCGCCCGGTGAGTGCCGGCGCCGAATGCGCGCTGTGGGCGGACAGGTGATTCATCATGAGCACACGCCTCCGATCACGCCATCTGCCGCGCCTACGCACACCCGCACACCGTCCATCACCCCGCCCTCAGACAATCGAATCACGCATATCCCCTTGTTGCGCCCCGCGGCGCACCTTGAATGTCAACTTTCGTTTCGGGGTACTGCAGGAACGATGCCCGGGAGTCGGCCGCGCGACCCATCACAACGGCGTTTTGGCCAGCACGTTGATTTCATTGAAGAAATGCGACTGCGACGACCGGAGCTGTCCCGATAGAGGTACGCGCCAGTCGCCGTCGTTACGGCCGTCCTGGGCGGAACGTTACGTAGCATTGAGATACACATGCACCGGTCACATTCACCAGCAAAAATCGAGGCAATATGCGGTTACACGGATGCCGTGGCAAACGCCCCATTCCGCAGGCTGAATTAGTTGCGGCACACTTCTGATGCTGCTAACCTCATGTCAAGAGCATAAAAACCCTTTGAGAGGATCACTGTGAAGACGAACAAACTGATTGCGACCGTCGCCCTTGCCACCCTGGCAATCTCGTCGGCTTTTGCCCAAACGCAGGTTACCCCTGCGCCCGCAAGCAACAACACTCGCGCATTTGCACCGGGCCCCGCTGGCGCTCCGAATGCAACCGCCAGCGGCCTTGGCGGCCTGTCCAACGCCCAATGGGGCGCCGTGGGAGGTGCTGGCGCACTGATGGTTGCACTTGGTAGCAGCAACGGCGGTAACGGCGGCGGCGGCTTCTTCGTCCCCGGCACGGGCACCACCGGCACGGGCACCACCGGCACGCGTTAATGCTGGTTGCCCTCCTGAAAGGAGGGCATTCGCTGAAAAGTCCGCGCGTTGCTTCCGCCACGCGACTCTTAGAACGTTGCCTTTTGGCAACGTTTTTCTTGGGCGTTGGCGGTTGCTCCTCCGGAACTTCAGCCATGCTGGATTCGGCTCGCTTGTTGTATAGCGGTGAGTCCTCAGCAACCCAGCCCAATTTCAATCCCAGCTATCGATACCTGAGAACCAGCGTCAATGGGCGCGTCGTTTTCATGGTGCTCGGCTACATCGACCAACGCGCCGAAGGGTCTGTCGAGGTTTGGTACAGCGGCTCGGGTGAGGTGGTCCGACTGCTGAATGGTCAACTGGTCGGCACGACCGGGTTGTCCATCGACTGGCGTGACGTTCGGCTTGCCAATCCACCTGCTTGGCAAACTCAAGCCGCCAACACCACACAGACCTACGCTCGAGAACGCGACCTGATGCCCGGCTATCGCTTCGGCATTCGCGACGACATCGCGCGCACATCGATCGCACCGCCCACCGACAGCGCTCTTGCCGGTGCGCCTGCAAACTCCTTGCGCTGGTATGAGGAACGCAGCGTGTCTCGCCCTGCGGCAGCCTCCGTTCCTCCCGCGCGCTTCGGCGTTTCGTTTGCTTCTGGCGCACCCCAGGTCGTGTATTCGGAGCAATGTATTTCCCGCGACCTCTGCATGAGCTTCGAACAGTGGACACCCCCCGCACCAGCAGCCGGCACCGCGGCGCGCGCTGGTACATGAGCCCCCCTTTCCTGCGAGCCATCAGCCCCCCGCACTGGCCCCGTCGAACGGCCCTTGCCTGCGCGCTGATGGCAAGCCTTGGTGCGCTGGCGGAGCCGTCGCAGAACACAGCGACCGTCGAGCCCGCAAATGATGCTGAAGTGCGCCCCGGCGAGCGGCTGAGCACTTGGTTGCTGCGTCAGCCGGAAGGCACCGCAGCGCCCGGACTGGCTTGGCGCGTGCCGCAGGAGCGGCTGGCCCAACAGTTCCTGAAGAACACCCTGCTCGTGCGCCTCGAGGCAGCCAGCAGGCGCGCACCGCGTTCCGAGCAACTCGATCGGCTGAAGCTCATCACGTGGCTGCAGAACCTGCCCGTCACCGGCCGTGTGGCACTGGGCATCGTGGACCCCCGCTGGTTACAAGCACACCCAGATCAAGATCCTCTGCTGTCGGCCGGCCAGCAGCTCGTCGCGCCCTCTGCGCAATTGAAAACCATCGCGGTTGTCCGACCCAATGGCGAGCTGTGCCACGTGGCGCACGAAGCCGGCCGGACCGCCTGGGACTACGTCATCGCCTGCGCACCCGACAGCACCCACGACTGGGCATGGGTTGCACAACCCGACGGCCGGACTTCTCGCGTAGGTATCGCCCCCTGGAATGGCCACCCCTCCGATGAACCGGCTCCTGGCGCATGGATCTGGGCAGCGCCGCGCGGCATGACCGAGCTGGTCGACGCATCGGAAGGCATTGTCAAGTTCCTGGCTACACAAGGCCCTTCGCCTCAGACAGCAGCGCTCGGCACCACGACTGTCGCGCTTGCAGCTGCCAAGCCGGCCACCTCAATCAGTACATCCGTCCCACCGTCGGTTCCGCCGGAAAGCGTCATCTCCGTGCGCCCCGACGCATCGGCCCCGCAATACAAGGCACCTCGCACGAGCAGCAACGACTGGGGCGAAACAGGTCTTCTCCAAACGCCCACGGCACGCATGGGCGAAGCCGGCGATTTCCGCACGTCGATCAGCCACGTGTCGCCCTATACGCGGCTGAACGTGATGTTCCAGCCGCTGGATTGGCTGGAGGCCGGCTTTCGCTACACCTCGGTCAGCAACCGCACCTATTTCGCCAACACTCCAGGCCAGAGCTACAAGGACAAGAGCATCGACGTGAAGGTGCGGCTGCTGCGCGAATCGGCCTATGCGCCGGAATTGGCGCTGGGCTTTCGCGACCTTGGGGGCACCGGACTCTTTTCTTCCGAGTACCTGGTCGCTAACAAACGGTACGGTGATCTCGACTTCAGCCTCGGCATCGGTTGGGGATACTTGGGCAACAGCGGAAACATCCGCAATCCCCTGCTAGCCCTGAGCAATCGCTTCAGAACGCGCACGGTGAGCTCCGCGACGGGCGGTGAAGCGAACTTCAACGCCTTCTTCCGGGGCCCCGCCGCGCTGTTCGGCGGTATCGAATGGCGCACGCCCTGGGATCCCTTGACGGTCAAGCTCGAGTACGAAGGCAACAACTACAAGAACGAGCCTCAGCAGAACAACCAGGTTCAGCGCTCACCCTTCAACGTTGGCCTGGAATATCGCTACTCGCCCGGCGTCGCCTTCACCGCCGGCCTGGAGCGCGGCAACAAGGTGATGGTGGGCCTGACCCTGTCCACCAACATGGCGAACATGCGGTCCGGCAAACCCGCAGACCCGCCGCCGCCCCGCTTCACGCCGGAGGCTCCGGCCAATCCACCCGGCTGGGCCACCACCGCTGCGGAGATCCAGGCACGCACCGAATGGACCGTGCAACGCATCGCGCCGCAAGGCGACAGCGCACACGTCTGGATCACCGAGAGCCACACGGTGTACCGCGAGGCCCGCGTGCAGCAGGTCATTGCCGTCATGCACCGCGATGCACCGGCGTCGATCAAGCACTTCGTCCTTCATTACAACGAGCGCGGACTGGCTCTGCATACGCAGGTTGTCAATCGCAGCGAGTGGGTGACAGCGCACTACCAGGCGCAGACGCCCGCAGAACTGCGCGCCGCGGACCAACGCGAGGACTACGCGCCGCCGCGCGGCCGGACCGAAGACGGGCTCTACGTGCCGGCATCGCCACCGCGCACACCCGCCGACACAACAGCCACCGCCACCGCATCGCCCGGCGAGACACCGGCCATGGCTCCCTGGGAACGGCGCACAGAAAAACTCACCTTCGGCCTGACCCCGAGCTTCTCGCAGATCCTCGGCGGCCCCGATGCCTTCCTGCTCTACCAACTCGGCGTCTCGGCCACTGCGGAGTACCGCTTCACGCCGAGCACCTGGGTGAATGCCGCGCTGAACTGGCGCCTGCTCGACAACTTCGACAAGTTCACCTACACGGCGCCCAGCAACCTTCCCCGCGTGCGGACCTACCAGCGCGAGTACGCAACGACCAAGCGGTTGACGATGCCGGTGTTTCAGCTGACCCACGTGGGCCGGCTGAACGAAGACCAGTACTACAGCGTCTACGGCGGCGCCCTTGAGTCGATGTTTGCCGGCGTGGGCGCCGAGTGGCTGTATCGCCCGTGGCGCAGCAAGTTCGCCTTCGGCATCGACATCAACCATGTGCGCCAGCGCGACTTCGCGCAAGACCTCGGCCTGCGCGACTACAAGGTCAACACCGGCCACGCCACGCTCTATTGGGACACCGGCTGGAACGGCGTGCAGGCCAGGATCAGCGCAGGCCAGTACCTTGCAGGCGATCGTGGCGTCACCCTCGACATCAGCCGCCGCTTCGACAACGGCGTGACGATCGGCGCCTGGGCCACCAAGACCAACGTGTCCGCCGCGCAGTTCGGCGAAGGTAGCTTCGACAAGGGCATCTACGTGTCCATTCCCTTCGACGCGTTGCTGCCGCGCTCGAGCAAGTTCACTGCGAACTTTGCCTGGGCTCCGCTGGTGCGGGATGGTGGCGCCAAGCTGGGACGGATCAACCCGTTGTTCGAGATGACATCGATACGGGATCCGAAGGCTTTCAACTTCTCACCAGCCGACGACAAGGCACCGAAGGCGGGGGACAACATCCTCGACTTCAAACGGGCGCAGTAGGCGACACCGACTGAAAACAAAAGAGCCCCGGATCGGGGCTCTTGATCTCAGCATCCTCCCCGGCGAGTCGGAGCGGGAAAAGAATGAAGCAGTTCTATCGAATCAGATTGCCACGGCAATCTGATTCGGCGTGGGCGACTGGTCGGCCTCACCCACCTGCGCAGCGCCGACTGCCGCCGCGTGCAGCTGAGCCCCGTCACGCACACGGTGACGCTCCATGTGCACCCAATCCACAACCTCCGCATGCGGCCGATAGCCGGGCAGCATCTGCGTCAGCGTCCGCTTCAGCATCGGCACATCGCTGCTTTCGAGTGCTGCATTCAGTGTCTCGAACTGGCGCCAGAGCTCATTCCAAGGCAGACAGGGATCATGTGCCTTCATGACACGAGGATGTACCGTAGGCATCGCGCTGTCACCGATCAGGAGCTCTTCGTAGAGCTTCTCTCCAGGTCGCAACCCGGTCACCTGCAGCTCGATATCGCCATCCGGCGAATGCTCGTCACGGACGGTGCGCCCTGAAAGCTCTACCAGTCGGCGGGCGAGGTCGATGATCCTCACCGGCTCGCCCATATCGAGCACGAAGACATCACCGCCCTGCGCCATCGCGCCCGCCTGAATCACCAACTGGGCGGCTTCAGGAATGGTCATGAAATAGCGCGTGATGTCTGCATGCGTCAGCGTGATCGGGCCACCCGCCTCGATCTGCTTGCGAAACAACGGCACTACCGAGCCACTGGAACCAAGCACGTTACCGAAGCGGACCATCGAGAAGCATGTGTCCGAACTCTGCTGGGCCAATCCCTGCAACGCCATTTCAGCGACCCGCTTGCTGGCTCCCATGATGTTCGTAGGCCGCACAGCTTTGTCGGTACTGATCAGGACAAAGTTGGGAACCTTGCACTCCATGGCAATCCGCGCCGTAGTGAGCGTGCCCATCGCGTTGTTTCGCACACCCTCTGCCGGGTTGTGCTCGACGAGCGGCACATGCTTGTACGCCGCCGCGTGATAGACCGTGTCAGGGCGCCAGGCGCGCATCACTTCGCGTAGCCGCGCGACGTCGCACACCGAGGCGAGCAGCGGAACGATACGTACGTTCGGCGCCAACTGCTCCAGTTCCTGATGGATGCCATAGAGCGCGTACTCGCTCAGCTCCACAAGCAGCAGCGTGGAAGGCGACAGCTGAACGATCTGCCGGCACAGCTCACTGCCGATGGAGCCACCGGCTCCGGTGACCAGCACCACTTGGCCGCGAATGTGCTTGTGCAGCAAGTCCGCCACCGGTTCGACCGGATCTCGCCCCAGCAAGTCCTCGATGTCGACTTCGACCAGGTCATTGACCTGCACCTTGCCATTGGCCAGATCGAGCAGCCCCGGAAGCATCCGTACATGCAGATGCAATGGCAACAACTGGTTCAGAATTTCAACACGGCGCCCGCGGCTGGCTGAAGGCATCGCCAAGAGTACGTCCGTGATGCCCCAGCTGGCGGCGTTGCTGCTGAGCCAATCCGAGGATTGAATGCGCAGGCCGTTGATCGTGTTGCCCTGGAGATGCGAGTCGTCGTCAACGAAAGCGCGGACGACCATGTCCCGACTTTGAGCTAACGCCGCAGCCAGTTGCAAACCCGCGCTACCGGCACCGTAGATCACCACCTGAGGCAGTTGCTTGCGCTGCAGAGCGCTCATGTAGAGACCACCCAACCAATAGCGCGCAAACATGCGCGAGCCGGCGATGGCCAGGAACAAAAGCAGCGGCACGAGTAAACCGACCGTTCGCGGCACTCCTCGCACACCGACCACCGAGAAGATCAAAGCATAGCCGAGGCCAAACAATACGCACGCGCGCACGATAGCCATGACTGCAGCCGTGCCTGCATATCGGAAGATGGCTCTGTAGAGCCCGAAAACCACAAAGAGGGGGAGCGCAAGGGCAACGGCCACCGCGACAGCCGACCACTGAACGCCGCGCGGTGCCATCCATTGCTCGAAGCGAAAGCTGAATGCCAACCAGACACACAAGACGCAGAGCATCGCATCGACCCCTAGAGCCAGCATGCGCTTCACCGGGCGCGGCAAGGCAAGCAAGGGGGCAGCCAAACGATTGATCACACTGAAAACTCCTGCGGCACCTACAGGGTGCCGCGCTGCAACAATTGTCCGCGAAGGGTACCCACCCCTCCCCCCCAATTCAGGGGATTCGCGACATTCAAGATGTCATTTTTTGTATCTTGTGCATCGACATGACTTTGGTCACGGAGCGCTCATCCGCGCCTTCGACCCACTGCACCCTTGCGACCAAGATCGATGCGGGGTGCAGAGAATGCCCGCCGCGTGGCAACAGCACCGGGCAGTAGCCACAAACGCCCTGACTACAATGCCAAGGGCGTGCCCAGCCTTTATCTCTCTTGTCTAGATGGCGCGATCCAATCGCTCAACCAAGAATTGGTGAGGGAGTTTCTGTACGACGCATGATTCATGCTGGATATGAAGTACGCGGCACGCAATACGTTGAGTCTGACAACAGAGGCACAAGCCTTCGCAGGGAGCCAAGTCTCATGAAATCCGTTCTGGTGGTATGCATTGGCAACATCTGTCGCAGTCCCATGGGGGAAGCACTGATCGCTGCAGCATTGCCACAGGTTCAAGTCACGTCTGCCGGGACGGGCGCTCTGGTCGGTCACCCCGCAGATCCGATCGCACGCAAATTAATGGCTGCACGCGGCATCGACATCGAGGGCCACCGTGCGCGCCAACTCACAGGACAGATGTGCCAGCAGGCCGATCTTATTCTTGCGATGGATGAAGCCCAGCGGATTCACATCGGTCAGCGCCATCCGCTGACCCGGGGCAAACTGTTCCGATTGGGCGAAGTCGCACGCGTTGATATTCCCGATCCATATCGCATGGGCCGCCCGGCCTTCGAGCAGGCCCTGCAACTCATCGCCGATGGCGCCCAAGCCTGGGCAGAACGCATTCGCAAACTCTCATGATCCCTTCTGCCTCCACAACGGCCCCCTCCTCAGCACTTGCACGTGACGATGACGACGATGCAATTCATCTGTCCGAGTACTTCGATATCCTGCTCGATCGCAAGTGGCTGGTGGCGGGCATCACCGCGGTCGCCCTCGCGATCGGTACGGCTTACGCACTCCTGGCCACACCGATCTATCAATCCAACCTTCTGATTCAGGTCGAAGATGCCGCCCCCGACGCCAAGAATTTTCTCGGCGACACCGCAAGTCTTTTTGATGTGAAAACGCCGGCCACCGGCGAAATTCAAATCATCCGTTCTCGGATGGTCATTGGAGGAGCCGTTGAGGCGAAGCAGCTGTACATCGATGCACAGCCGCGCTATTTGCCGTTTATCGGCGAATGGCTCTCCAGGCGCGCGAAAGAACTGTCGAGCCCGGGTTTTCTTGGCATGGGAGGGTACGTTTCTGGCACCGAATCCGTCGACATTGCTAAATTTGACGTACCTTCCGCGCTGGAAGATCAGAAGCCTTTCACCATTACCGCAATGGCGGGTGGTCAGTACACGCTGAGCCACCCCGACCTCACCGAACCGTTGACCGGGACCGTCGGGAAGGTCCTGAACCAACAGGTGCAGGATGGGACGATCACATTGGTGGTTTCGCGGCTCGACGGCAAGCCTGGCGCCGAATTCCTTGTTTCGCGTGCATCGCTGCTGGCCACGATTGAAGACTTGCAGAAACGTGTGCAACTTGGCGAACAAGGCAAGCAATCGAATGTGATCAGCGTCTCTCTCGAAGACAGCGATCGTGATCGTCTGCGTCGCACGCTCAACGAGATTGGTACCCAGTACGTGCGCCAAAATGTCGAGCGGAAGGCTGCCGAGGCAGAGAAGACCATCGAGTTCCTTGACCGACAGCTGCCTGAATTCAAGCGGCAACTGGAAAACTCAGAGGACTCCTACGCTCGCTTCCGCAATCAGAATGGCACTGTGGCCTTCGACGAAGAGGCAAAAGCGGCATTGTCACTGTCGGTGCAGCTCCAGACAAAATTGCTTGAGTCCGAGCAACTGCGGCGAGAGCTCCTGTCGCGCTTCACCGCGAGCAATCCGAAGGTTCAGATGCTCGATGGTCAAATTGCGGCCATCCGCCATGAGATCAACAGCCTCGAAACGAAGGTCAGCGCTATGCCGACCGTGCAACGTGATGCGCTCCGCTTGGAGCGCGACGTCCGCGTCAATGGCGAGCTCTACAAGTCGATGCTCGACAGTTCGCTGCAGCTGCGGCTCGTGAAGGAGGGCAAGATCGGCAATGTGCGACTGCTCGACATAGCCGTCGAGCCCAGAAAGGCGGTCAAACCGCAGAAGCCGCTGGTCATCGCACTGTCTCTGGTGCTGGGGCTGCTGGCTGGCATTGCATTTGCCATCCTGCGTAGCAAGCTCTCGAGCGGCATTCGCAACCCACAGGAAATCGAGGACCGCCTCGGCCTCAACGTCTATTCCGTCGTGCCACTGGCCATCGAGCAGGAAACGATTCTGGAACACATAGCCGGCGGCGCGAAGGGCGTGCAATTGCTGGCAGTAACCTCTCCCGAGAGCCTTGCCATCGAGAGCCTGCGCAATCTGCGCGTGTCCCTGCAACTGACTTTGATGGAGAGCGGCAACAACCGCGTACTCATCACCGGCGCTACGCCTGGTGTGGGCAAGAGTTTCGTCTCCGGCAATTTCGCCGTCATCATGGCGCAGGCCGGCAAGCGCGTCCTGCTGATCGACGCCGACCTGCGCAAGGGACATCTTCAAAAAGCCTTCGGGCTTCCGCGCAAGGGCGGCTTGGCAGATGTGCTGGCGGGCGACATGACGCCCGAGCAGGCGATCCATGCCCAAGTGATCCCAAACCTCGATGTCCTGACGACCGGCGCCTATCCCTTCAACCCCGCGAACATGATGCTGTCATCTGCACTGGGTGAACTACTGAACGACTTCTCGGAACGCTACGACTTGGTGGTGATCGACAGCCCGCCGGTGCTGGTGGCTGCCGATGCCGCGGCAGTCGCTGCTCATGCAGGTGCTGTGCTGCTGGTCGCCCGTGACAACCTGACTCAATTGGGCGAGTTGAATGAGAGCGTCAAGCGCCTCGCGCATGCGGGCCAGCAAGTCAACGGCGTGGTCTTCAACGGCATGGACCTTTCGCGCAGGCACTATGGCAGCTATGGCTATAAGTACGGTGGCTACCGCTACACCGAATACAAGTACAAAGAAGCTGGAGCGGCTTCGGAATAGACAGCAGGACGCGGTCAAGGCCGAGCCATCTCCATCGGCTCCTCCAGCGAGCCTCTGAAACGCAAGGAAAATCAGCGACCGGTTTGTCGCCGAGCCGCCAGCCACCGCGCCAGCCGCACGAAGACTTCCCCGATGAGCAGACCTAGGCCGTCAGCCCAAAGGTCGCTCCATTCGGCGTATCGATCAGGCGTGAAAGACTGCAACACCTCAATGAGCGCACCGTAAGCCAGCAGGCTCGGCACTACCAGCGATATGCGCCCAGGCCAGGCCTGGTGCGCAAAGAAGGCCAGCGTCGCGAAGGCCAGCACATGGTTGCTCTTATCCCAGCCCGTAGTAGGCATGGGCGTCGAGGGCGGCGCGAGCGAAAGCACAAGAATCGCGAAAGCACAGGCCCAAAAAATCCAGCGCGATAGGAGGCCGATTTTCGACTTCATCTGCTTGCCACTCTTTCAGGCACCGGCATCGTCAAGCATCGACCACTTCGCCCGCTCGCAGTACACGCCCTGCAGAAACCTTGACCCCATAGGCGAGCGTTGAGCCCGCAGGCATCCACGCACAACGCCCGAGCACGCTGCTACCGGCCATTCCCGCATTTACGCCCAGATGGCCGAACGGCTCCACTGTGCAGTCATGATCGAC
The DNA here is from genome assembly GCF_002754375.1 of Variovorax sp. 54. Taxonomy (NCBI): domain Bacteria; kingdom Pseudomonadati; phylum Pseudomonadota; class Betaproteobacteria; order Burkholderiales; family Comamonadaceae; genus Variovorax; species Variovorax sp. 54. Next base: position 4,489,534 of record NZ_PEFF01000001.1, on the reverse strand, counting down.
TACCGCGCCACAGTTCACTATCACGCCTTCGCCCAGTTGAGCGCCGGTGCCCACGACCGCGCCAGCCATGACAGCGCAGCCCTGCCCCACAGCGGCCCTCGGCGATATGGTGGCAGTCGGGTGAAGCACCGTTGCCAAGGCCAGCCCCTGCTCCTGCACACGCTCGTGCAAGGCTTCGCGCAGCGCGTTGTTGCCGATGGCCACGAACACCGCATCGACCCGGTCCCTGCATGCGCTCAGCAAAGAGGTCTTTCCCCACACCGGCCATTCCCACAAGCGTTGCTCGGACTCGGCCGCGTCGTCGAGAAAGCCCGCCAACAGATAGTCGTCGCGCAACAAGACCGCCTCCGCAATGCTGCGGCCGTGACCACCCGTGCCAATGATCAGCAAACGCTTCATCGTCATCCTTGTACTCAATGCGTCACGCCATCGCGCCTGAGCACTTTGACGAAGGTAAGCCAAAGAATGCGGATATCGAATCCCAAAGACTGGCGCTGAAGATAATCGACATCGAACTGGACCTTCACCGGGATCGGCAACTCGTCGCGCCCATTGACCTGGGCCCAACCAGTGAGGCCCGGCACCAACAGATGCACGCCACGCCGGGTCCGCAGCTCGATCAGGTCTGCTTGATTGAACAGTGCCGGGCGCGGCCCGACAAAACTCATGTCACCGACCAGGATGCTCCACAACTGCGGCAGCTCATCGAGGCTGCTCTTGCGGAGAAAAGGGCCGATGGGCGTCAGGTACACCTTGGGGTCGGACAGCAGGTGCGTGGCGACCGCAGGCGTGCCCACTCGCATGCTTCGGAACTTCGGCATTTTGAAGATCCGGTTATTACTGCCAACGCGGTCGGACCAATAGAGGGCTGGGCCACGCGACGTGAGACGTACAGCCAGCGCAACGAGGGCTACCGGCAGCAACAACACTATGGCCGCACACAGTGCAAGAATCAAATCAAACAGACGCTTCATTCAAATACCCTTCTGTCGCCCTCTTCAAACCCTCGTCGACACTGAGAGGCGGCACCCATCCCAGTCGTTGTCTTGTGTCCGAGATATCCACCTGCAGCGAACCGCAGAGCCGCTGTGCGACACTTCGCCGGCCCAGTAAGGCCGCGCCGCACTCCAGCCAGCTCACCGGCACAGGTACAAGCCGCGCCGGTCGCCCCATCGCCTGCCCGAGGCGCTGTAGCAATTGAGATGTCGAGAGGTCTTCCCCATCCGAGACCAGAAAAGTCCGGTTGGCGGCGGCCGGATGAGATATGCAGATAAACAGCAGATCGACCAGGTTGCCCAGCGCCACCATACTCCGGCGGTTGTGCTTGATGAGCGCCAACGGCAGGGGCAAGCGACGCGCGACCGCGCCCATCATGGCTCGGAAGTTCGCCCCGACGCCGCGCCCGTAGACCAACGGCGGACGAACTATGGCCACTTCCATTCCCGAATCAATGGCCAGCTGACGCAGACCTGCCTCCGCTTCGTGCTTGGAGATTCCATAGGCATCCTGCGGCGCCGGGGAATCATCCGCCCGAAAAGGCTGCCCGACCGCCGTCGCTTCGCCGTTTACTTTGATTGAGCTGACAAAGACAAAACGTCTCACCCCCGCCGCTGCAGCCTGCCGAGCCAGGTTCAGCGTACCTTCAACATTCACGGAACGGAAGGCGCTCAGCGGATCTTCCGCAGTGTCTTGCATCACGTGCACCCGGGCAGCGCAATGGACGACTGCATCGGCACCTCGCAGTGCTTCGCTCCAGTCGGTGTCGCGGGACAAATCGCCTACCGCGCACTGTTTGATCGCCTCTGGCAGACGCTGGCTCGGTTGCCGGACTCCGGCAACGATGTCGAACGAGGCCGCAGGCCTCCCCCCTTCAGTCGAAGCGCTAACGATCAACTGTTGAATGAGCGCACCTCCTACGAAGCCGGTCCCACCGGTGACAAGAACCCTCACGCGACCACCTCCTCCCACACCTGCATGGTTTTCGCCGCAACAAATTCCTGCGAGAACTCCCGCTCGACCATCAGACGCCCTTGGGCGCCCATCTGCTCTCGCATCGCACGATCGGCCATCAGCATCTTGAGGGCATCGGCCAAGGCCGGGACGTCACCGAACGGAACCAGGAGACCATTCTTGCCATGAACCACGACCTCCCGACAGCCGGGCACGTCGAACGTGACGATCGGCCTTGCACTGCTGGCGGCTTCGAGCAGCGCTTTGGGCAATCCTTCACGATAGGAAGGCAGACACACCACGTGGGCCTCGGCCAGCACCGCGGGCATGTCGTTGCGATTTCCCCAGTACTCGACCACACCTTCCGCCTCCCAGGCTTTCAGGGTCTGCAGCGGAACGCATGATGGGTTGTGATCATCGCGGCCGCCCACCAAAGCGAATCGCGCACGGATGCCGCGTTGTTGCAAGAGCCTCGCGGCCTCCACAAACTCGGCCACGCCCTTGTCCCACAGCATCCGCCCCGGCAGCACGACGAGCATCTGCTGGTCGGACTCCAATGTCGCGGGGAACGCACTCGTATCCACACCCGCGCCACGAATCAGGCGAATTCTTTCGGGCGCAATGACCTTCGCATCCGACAGCACCTGCGCGTCGTCCGGGTTCTGCAAAATCAGACGTGTGGCCGGATTGCGAAATGCGGCGCGGAACGCTTGGACGATGAACGGGCGCAAGCACCGTGCGAGCATCTTCTGCGAGGAGAACACGTATCCCAAGCCCGCGAGTGCAAACACTCTGCCCCCAGATTTTTTGGACTTACCTGCCATTGCGCTGTACAGGACGGGCTTAAGTGCCACTGCGTGCAAAACGTCAGGCTGAAATACGTGGATGGCGGCTCGCACTTCTTTCAATGCCCGCCATTCGGTTAACGGGTTCTTGGAGCGCCGTTCCAAGAACCACGGAAAAACCTCGATGCCCGATTTTTCGAGCAATTCGGCGTGACTCGAAATGCGGCACAAGACGGCGACGCGATACCCTGCGGCCTTCGCGTGCAACGCCAATTGAAGACGATGGGAAACGAAGTACCAGTCTTCCGAAATGACGAACATCAATCGCTTCATGGTGTCACCGGCACCTGCTCTGTCAACCATGCCTGAAACATCAGCACGCACCACAGTTGCTGCTGCCAGTTGCGCTGACCACTCACATGCTCGGCCCATTTTTTGCGAATCGGCGCGGGATTGAAATAGCCGTCGCGTTTCAGGCGCGCCTCGCTGAGCAGATCTTCTGCCCAAGGGCGCAGCGGGCCGCGCAGCCAATCGGCAATGGGCACGCCAAAGCCCATCTTGGGGCGCTCAATCAGTGCCTTGGGCACATGCCTGAACAATACCTGCCGCAAGGCCCACTTGGTCGTGCTGCCCTTGTTTTCGTCACTCAGTTTGTATTCCATGGGCAGCTGCCATGCGAACTCCACCACGCGGTGATCAAGAAAAGGCACACGCGTTTCCAAGCTCACCCCCATGGCAGCCCGGTCCACCTTGGCCAGAATGTCATCGGGCAGATAGGTCTGGAGGTCGAGAGCCATCATGCGTTCGATGTCGCCTAGCCCGGCCAGAGCCGGCGCCGAGTCATTGAGCGCAGTGGTTGGCTCAGTGCCGCCCAGCACCACGTCTTCAGGACGAAGCCAATGAGAGACCATGCTGCGATAGAGTTCAGCCACCGAGCTGGCCGTCATCACACCCGCCCCCTTGTGCAACTTGTCCCCAACATTCGCCCAGCGACGCCCGAGGGGGGTATGAGCAGCAATTCGGTCCAGGCGCCCTGGCGACACGCTCGTGAGCCCACGGGCCACCATACGCCGCATCGGCTGCGGCACGGCCGACAGCCGATGCCACAAACTCGCAGCAAGCGAGTAGCGGTTGTAGCCGCAAAACAATTCGTCTCCGGCGTCACCTGAGAGCGACACAGTGACGTGGCGACGCGCAAGCTGGCTCACCAAGAACGTGGGAATTTGCGAAGAGTCGGCAAACGGCTCGCAATAGAGGCCGGGCAGACTCGGAATGACGGCCAGAGCCTGCTCTGGCGTGACATACATCTCGGTGTGCTCGGTGCCAAGGTGTTGAGCCACTGCCTTGGCGTGCTCAGCCTCGTTGTAAGCTGCCTCGTGAAAACCGATCGAGAAGGTCTTCACCGGACGACTGGCTTGCGTCTGCATCAGCGCGACCACGGTAGAGGAATCGACCCCACCCGAAAGGAAGGCGCCAAGCGGCACGTCCGCCATCATCTGTCGTCGCACCGCATCTTTGAGCAAGACCTCCAGTTCATCGACAGCCTCTGTTGGGCTGCCTTCGAACCGCTGAGCCATGCCGCGCTGCGCTGCCGCTGCACTCGACCAGTAGGTCTGGAAGGCGGGCTCAGGAGCAGCCTGCGACACGCTCAAGAGGCTGCCAGGCAAAAGCTTGTGAATGCCCTCGTAAATCGAATGGTGCCCACCCACATTGTTGTGTCGCATGAACAAGCACAGAGCATCTCGATTGATTTGCGCACCGAACGCCGGGTGGGCGTGCAGTGCTTTCAATTCGGAGCCGAACAGGAACACCGCAGCACGGCCTCGGCCCTGCCAGCCATAGTAAAGCGGCTTCTCGCCCAAGCGATCGCGCGCGAGTGTGAGTGTGCGTGCCTGCCTGTCCCAAACGGAAAAAGCGAACATGCCGATCGACCGCTCGACCGTGGCGCGAATGCCCCAGCGATCGAAACAGGCCAATAACGTTTCGGTGTCTGAATGCCCTCGCCATGCAAGCCCACCCTGATGCTGCCCAAGTTCGACGCGCAGGTCCAAGTGGTTGTATATCTCACCATTGAAGATCAACACCCACCGCCCACTGGCCGACACCATGGGTTGCGCCCCAGCGGGGGACAAATCCACGATCGCCAAACGGCGGTGACCCATCGCAATACCCGCCGCCTCGTCAAACCAATGGCCATCTGAATCCGGGCCGCGATGAGCAATTGCGTCGGTCATTCGACGCAATACCGCATCAGGAGTAGCGACGTCGTTCCAATTCCCTAAAAATCCCGAAAAACCACACACACTATCTCCCTTGCGCAACGAGTTGAAGCAACTGGACCATTCTTGGTGCCGTCTTCTGAATGCAATACGAAGCTTCAACCTTCGCCCTGCCCGCTTGCCCCATACGCTCCCGGGCAGCTTGATCACTTAGTAAATGCTGCAGACGCGCCACCCAGTCGTCCGCAGTACCGGCCAGCCAGCCGTTCTCACCCTCCTTCACGATCTCGATATTGACACCGACAGGACTTGCCACCACTGGCAAGCCGCAAGCCATGTACTGAATCAACTTGTAGCCGCATTTGCCCCGCTCCCACGGTGAGTCAGATAGCGGCATCACCCCAACATCGCACTCTGCGATGGCCGCAACCTCGGATGCCTCTGTCCAGGGTATGCACTCCACCTCAACGCCTTTGATCTCCAGCTCGATTCCGATTACGCGCAGCTTGAACGGGATACGTTGCGCCAATGTTGCCAAGGGAGTTGCTAGTTCGCTCAAATATCGCGACGTCGAAGGGGACCCAATCCACACGACTGTTGGAACGCCCTCGGGCCTATTCGACCTGACCACATATCTGTCCAGATCGATCACCGTGGGAATCACTTCCACCCACGGTGCACCTGCATCTCGTGCACGCTGTGCCAGGTAGCCATTCCCGCCGACGACCAAGCGGGCCGTTGCCATCAGCTTGTCCAAACGCCGCCCAAAGCCTCTGCGGACCCAACTCCAGCGATGCAGATCGTAGTTGTGGAAAATGGCATCGTCATAGTCGAGCACATAAGCCGTGCCGCGCAACAAGACTCGCTCGAGGCAAACCGGCACCCACGGCAGTGCCTCTTTTTCGATCCAGACAACGTCGAATTCCTGCCGCCTCTGCATGGCCCGCAGGCGCGCTGTATAGGCTCGCATCAAGTCCGACGAGCGATAAGCACCACGCTGGTAGCGGTCACCCAATTGCTCATCCGACAACAAGGCTTGAGCAGTCACCTGAATCCCGGCACGCTCAAGCCAAGGGTGGTACTGCCAGGACCGCATACGAGAAGAGGCGCCAACGCGCCCGTACTTGGTCAGTGCCAAGACCTTGATCGGCTTCAACGGGTCACCCCCCTGAGGGCCCATTGAGGCAACCATCGCCACAAGAGGCCATAAGCAGTCCAGGTCTCTCGAAAACCCGTCCACGAACGACGGACCAAGGCCAAGACCGAACGGGAAATGGGCTCAAGGGCCAGCGTCACAAACAAGACCAAGGCAGCCCCTGGCCACGAGAAATGCTTGCACGCATACAACAGACGACTGCGCAACGAATAGAACAATCGCCGCGCCTTCACCTGCCGCGACGTTCCGCCTCCCGCATGAAAGGCTTGCACGTCGGCCAGATACACGCTGTGCCAACCAGAAAGATGAGCCCGACGGGAGAAATCCACATCCTCCAGATAAACAAAGAATCGCTCGTCGAATCCGTGTAACGCATCAAACAAACTGCGCCGAACCAGGAAGAAGGCCCCAATGACATGGTCTACATCCCGTACTTCCTCATGGCTCCATTCGGTCATGTGAACTCCCAGTGCGGGAAATACGCGATCCAAGCCAAGCGCGTGCGCGCTGAAGGCCGCAGCAGAAGGAAAGCGCGCGCAACTGCGCGCTACATGACCGGACTCATCCACTAGCTGTACGCCACAAATTCCCACTTGAGAATTAGCTGGATCAGCCATGAATTTCAATGCTCTCTGCAGCGAATTTTCACGCAGAGCCGCATCTGGATTTAGAAAAAGCAAATATTGTGCTTTGCTATTTCTCGCCCCCAAATTGCACGCCCGACCAAAGCCAAGATTTTCCCCTGCATGAATCAGCTTCACACCAGGAAAATCTTCAACAAATTTCCAGGAGTTGTCGGTGGAAGCATTATCCACCACAAAAATCTGAGAGGTCAATTCCCGCGCATGTCGATCAATAGATTCAACACAATCAATCAATTGATTCCCCGCATTCCAATTAACAACAACAACATCAATCATCGAAGCTGTCCTGCACTTTTCGGTGCACCAAGATTCATAAGCGCGAACGGAATAAAGAATACCCACATATAGTCAAACTTACTAAGATATGGATTTGTTGCATTAGCAATCAAAAAAGAGAAAAACCCACAAAGAACACAAAAGACAAAGTCTTTTCGACCAACGAAGTTTACTATCTTGATCAACCGGGAAACCATGAAGAGCACGCCTGCCGCGTAGATAGAAAATCCAATCAGGCCATACTGGAACGCAAAGGCAAGATAGGAAAGTTCATATGCCCAAGGTTGCTCTGTCGATCTAGAATAACTTGCAGCAGCACCTGCCCCTTCGCCAAAAAAAATGCTCTCTTGCAACCCTTGCAAAAGCGCATTGAACTGCAATCGTCGCTCCACATTACTCTCATTACCCTCAAAGTCAAAAATTGAAAGCAACTGAACTTGATAAAATTCAGCGCGATCAAATGACATAAAAAACCAATAAATAACAAACCCCAGAACGCACGACAAAATCAACGGACCAACAAATCTACTTACACCGGCACGCCTGCCGCTCTTCTTCTGGCTTCGCCACGTCAAAAAATAAGCCAAAATTGGCCCAAGAAAAACAGAAATCATTAGCGCACGCCTCCCAGACAAGACGCCGATAATGATTAATCCGACGGTCAACAATCCATCCAAAATCTTTCGATCCGAATAATTTGTCAGCACCGACGCAAGAAAAAAAGGAATCAAAAACAGGAGCGAGGAAACGTTTGGCAATGTGAATTTAAAATAATCACTCGCATCATCCACAACAGCAGCCTCATCAAATAGCCCCTGCATAAAATCAACAATCCACCCTCCACCGCCAAAAGTGGAATAATATATATATGAAAAATTCAATACAATCAAAAGAAGAGCCGACACCCTCATTGACCTAACCAGTCCATCCTGATCTCCATTTTTATAGCAAAATGCCAAAATTGGAAAAATTATCGGATAGACAAACATTACACTTAAAACGCGAACAGCCCCCGGATTGCCAACCGCCACCCCATACAAAGACCACAAAAGCCCTAGCAAGGGAAATGCTATCCAAAGAAGCTCAGATTCCCTTCGTATCGCGATGGGTTTCCGAAGCATCAAGTTTAGTGCAGAAAAAACGGCTGCAATCAAGAGCACGAGCTTCGCTTCAGAAAAGACCGTCGGGAAAACGATTGCGCTGACAAGAAGAAGGAAAACAGACGACTTAAAAATCTTTCGCATACTGTTTACCTATTTCTTGCCATCCAAGCAAGTGCAGCTGCGTCTACCGTCATCCGAATAACCCATGCCCATGCAGCTCCGAGCACCCCAACGCGATCAATCGCAATCATCAACAAAATCAAGAAAAAAGGCAATTCAAGCAGATGGATTTTTGCGGTGACAGAAGACTTTCCTTGCGCATGCAAAAGTGCATAAAACATTGAGCCTATCGCATTAGCCAAAACACCAATGCAAAGCACCTGCCCAATCAAGATTGACTCTGGATTCAAGCCGTCTTTGATCCACAACGGCAACAAAACAGGCAACAAGATTGCCAAAGTCAAGCAAACAAGAAACATCAATGCCGCGACTCGCGCCAACCATTTGTTGAAATAACCCCGCCACAAGGTTGGCTGCTCTTGAATAATCTTCGTTAAGCCCGGAAACATCACTGAGGACACGGCGCCAACCAAAATCAAACTTTGAACAACAACCTCGTAGGGCAGGACATACACAGAAACTGCGGCGGCCGACAACGTGGCTCCAATCACAAAGCGATCAGCCTGCACCAATATGGGACTGGCAATGCTGCTAATCGTTACCCATCCGCCAAATGAAAACAATGAACGTGCAATCGTGCTGGAGTATTTGGCTCGCCCCTGAACTTCCAATTCTTTTTGCATGCATCGAAGAGCGAGCCGGCGATAAGCAAACAAAGCCAGCAAACGACTAACGACCAGAGACGCCACCAACCAAGGCAGTTGTGTCGTAAAAAAAGAAATGGCATAGGGCCCGGCGAAATTCACAACACCCAGCGCAGCCCTCAGTAAACTAATTCCCCTGAAATTCAAAAAAGCCTCGTTCAAGCCACGATAAGTCGCGCTCATGGCCTGGGCCGGCAACGCTACGGCAAGCAGGAGCATGGCCACTAGAATTTCATGAGATGACGTAGCTTCCACACGAATCCAGCGATGCCCTCCCGCCAGGGCGATCACCGCAATCAGTACACCGCCGATGAGCCCGGTAACGAGCGTGATGCGTCCCGTCGTCATCAATACGTCGGGAATGCTCGCGTAGTTTTTTTCCCCTCGCAAACGGGCAACCATTTGCGTCAACGCACGCCCCAACCCCAAGTCCATGGCTCCGGCATAACCGATCAGACCCCAGGCCAGTGCCAACAAGCCAAAGCGCTCGTGCCCGAGCCTCGCGATAAGAGACGGAACGGTGAGCGCAGCCACCCCTAGCGGCAACGCCAGCCCCCCCAGGTTCCAGGTAATGTGGGAGAGGCGCATCAGTCAGGCAGGTTGGTCGTTTGCAATACCGCGGCCTGCTCCGTGGGCAAGTTGTTTCCAGAGGCGTGCTCGCCTCCCTGTGCCCCAAAGATGACACCAGCGCTGTCAATGACAAGGCGGCTCATACACCAAGGAGCTCCGCATGGGATGAGTACCATGCGACTGCACCGGGGATGCCTTCTGCCAAGGTATGACTGGGCTGGTAGCCCAGCAAGCGCGCCGCCTTGCTGATATCTGCTTGGCTGTGGCGCACATCACCTGCTCGAAAATCTTGGTACATCGGCTGGGCATCAGGCTTAACTCCGTGCTCAACCAACTCATCGCGAAGCAACGCAAAGAGCTCATTGAGTGTCGCTCGACCACCTACCGCAACGTTATAGATCTGATTTTTCGCCTCTAAGTTATCGGTGGTGGCTGCCAAGAGATTGGCTTGAATGGCGTTTTCGATATAACAAAAATCGCGACTCGTTTTTCCATCGCCATTGATGCGAACAACCTCACGCTTCAAAAGGGATGCCGTCCACTTCGGAATAACTGCCGCATAAGCCCCATTGGGACTCTGTCTTTTTCCAAACACATTGAAATACCTCAACCCAATGGCGTTAAACCCGTAACAACGCGCAAATACGTCCGCATACAGCTCATTCGCATACTTGGTCACGGCATATGGACTGAGTGGCTTGCCGATGGTGTCTTCAACCTTGGGCAACGCTGGATGATCCCCATAGGTGCTGCTGCTAGCGGCATAAGTAAAACTCGTGACTTTCGCATCACGCGCGGCCACAAGCATGTTGAGAAAGCCTGTGATGTTGACGCTATTGCTGGTGATAGGGTCAGCCATGCTGCGCGGAACACTACCCAAAGCGGCCTGATGGAGCACATAGTCCACCTCCACGCAGGCGCGCTGGCAGTCGTCCAAGCTACGGATGTCGCCCTGAATAAAGCGGAAGTTGGCCCACTGCGTCGGGCTAACCGAAGACTGCACTTCGTCGAGATTGTGCTGATAGCCTGTCGCAAAGTTATCTAGTCCAACGACACGCTGGTTCAGCTTGAGCAGGACTTCCAACAAGTTGCTGCCGATGAAGCCAGCTACTCCAGTTACGAGCCAAGTGTGCGGTTCACCTACGAGGCGGGACTTCAGTAAATCGAATGCGGAGGGTTGTTCTTGGGTGATATTGCTCATGCCAATGTCTTCAGATTTAGAGTCGACCGTCCGCTGCGCCCAAGGGCAAGATGCTCTTGACGTCAAACAGTACGGCGCCGGGTTGACCCAAGGCCTTGATGCCCGACTCGCCCAAGGCGACGAATTGCTGGTGACCAACAGCAAGAACGATGGCCGCGTACTCACCATCTACAGGCAGATCGGGCAAACATTGCAGGCCATATTCGTGCTCGGCCTCAACGGCATCAACCCATGGGTCAAACACGTCCACCTGGGTGTTGTAGCCTTGCAAGGTGCGCACGATATCCACCACCTTGGTGTTGCGCACGTCGGGGCAGTTTTCCTTGAAGGTCAGGCCCAGCACCAGCACCTTGCTGCCCAAAACCGGCACGTTCTTGCGCAGCATCAGCTTGATGACTTCGTCCGCGACATGGCTCGCCATGTTGTCGTTGATCCGGCGACCGGCCAGGATCACTTCCGGGTGGTAACCAACCTCGACCGCCTTGTGGGTGAGGTAATACGGATCCACGCCAATACAGTGCCCACCCACCAGTCCCGGACGAAAAGGCAGGAAGTTCCACTTGGTGCCGGCTGCCTGCAGCACTTCAAGCGTGTCGATGCCAAGCCTGTGAAAAATGAGGCTCAACTCGTTCATCAGCGCAATGTTCACATCACGCTGCGTGTTCTCGATCACCTTGGCAGCTTCGGCCACCTTGATGCTGCTGGCCTTGTGAGTGCCCGCGGTAATGATCTGACGGTACATCTGATCTACAGCCTCGGCGACTTCCGGCGTGCTGCCGCTGGTTACCTTCTTGATGCTGGGCAGGCGGTGCTCCTTGTCACCGGGGTTGATGCGCTCGGGGCTGTAACCGCAGAAAAAATCCACATTGAACTTCTTGCCGCTGAATTTCTCGAGAACCGGAACACACACCTCCTCGGTGGCGCCGGGATATACCGTCGACTCGAAAATCACAATGGCGCCTGCTCGCATCACCTTTCCAACGGTTTCGCTGGCCTTGATCAGTGGCGTCAAATCGGGACGGTTCGCGCTGTCGATCGGCGTGGGGACTGTCACGATGAATACAGTGCAATCGCGCAGATCATCGGCCTGTGAGGTGAATGCCAATTGGTTGGCCGCCGTCAACTCGTCAGCAGTCGTTTCAAGAGTGCGGTCGTGCCCCCGCTGCAAGTCTGCGATGCGTTTGGCATTGATGTCGAAGCCGATCACTTGTCGCTTCTTGCCGAACTCCACGGCAAGGGGAAGGCCCACGTAGCCGAGACCGATGATCGCGATAGGTTGAGTTGATTGAATGACTTGCATGTTGAAAGCACTGGAGACGAAAAATTGGCGACAGGCTCTGAGAAGAGTCATGTCGCCGCACCGCATTCGCGGCCGCTGATTTCAGAGCAACTTGGACCACGCCGTGAACTTCGAAAACTCGGCTTGGATCCAGACTCGATTAGCGATGCCTGCTGTAAACCTCGCTCGCGTTGTTGACCACCGTAGCGGATGGCAGGATCAAGCTGACCACGCGGTTCCACTTGACCAGTGGCACCGGATCGACGTACACGACGTCCTGCGACTGCAACCGGAACTGGCTTGCCAGTGCCATCGTTGCCGGGTTCTTGGCATTCAAATGAAAGATGGCCGGTGCGCCGGTCGCGCCTTGGCGAATCACGTAGATCTGGCCAGCGTTGGAGGTCGTTGTCATCGGTCCCCCGGCCTCACCCAACGCCTCGCTCAAGCTCAAGCGACCATTGCTGCGCATGGACAGGGCGACCGGCGCCATGATTTCGCCCATGACGAAGACCTTCGAGTCCTCCCGGTGCGCCACACGAATGGTGTCGCCGTTCTTCAGGGGAATGCCGTTCCCGTCGTAGCCCGCTTCGCGCAGTCGGGTCATGTCGATGGGAACCGAACGGCCATCGCGGATGAGGGTGACGGCCGACTGGTTGGCATTGGACGTCATCCCGCCAGCGCGGTTGATCGCCTCGCTCAACGTCATGGGCACGTCGGTGAAGATCTGCGAGCCCGGCGTGCGTACTTCGCCTTCCAAATAAGCACGCCGACTTCTGAAAGACTGAATACGCACCGTCACCTGCGGATCGCGAACATGCGGCCGCAGAAGCTTGCCAATCAGGTCGGAAGCATCGCCTTCGCTCAAGCCAGCCACGCGCACGCGGCCGATATATGGAAAGGCGATTTCGCCGTCTGCATCGACGATGAAGCCCGGTGCCACCTGCACGCCAGTCGGGTCAGCCGACTGCGAAATCACGGCACCCGCGTTGGGCAGCAGTTCAGGGTGGTCGTACACGATCACACCCACAACGTCGCCCGACCCGATGGTGTAGCGCGCGCCCTTGCCAAACAGCGCCTGCACCTCAGGCGGCACGCCCTTCGGCGACACCTCCGCCAACGTACGCACCAGCGCCAGTGAGATAGGCGTGATTTCGCCTTCAGGCGCTTCGTCGGGAAGGTAGCGGAACTGGGACGGCAACTCGCCGCCCGCTTCGTACGGCTCCACCGACCCCATACCGGGCACCACGGCACAGCCCTGGAGCAACACCGCGCCGGCAAGCGCTACCCACGCGAGGGCTTTCGCATCTCTTCTCAATTCAGGTCCCTTGAAAGTCAGTCAGTCAGTCGTATCAACAACAATGAAGCGGCGAAAGAACAATTCCCGGAGGCATGCGAGGCTCGCACATCCGTTCTGTTGTATCGCGCTTCTTTTTCAAACACTTGTGATCGCCACCACTACGCGGCACCATTTATGTAAAAATTTGAATAGCCATAGTCGCGCTGAAACTGGAATATTCAGGCGGCAAAGGTGCAGAATTCGTCGCTGGATCACGCAAGAACTCGGCGCATTCGGGACGAATGCGCTCTGACAAACAGAAGTCTTGAAGGTCGATTTCGCGCGGCCGCTCCCCACTGCTCCCCTCTCATCGTACCAGTGCAGTGCACTGTCAATGGGGCTGTGCCTGCGTTCCAGGATGCTTCCGGACGGGCTGTCCAAGGCCCTCGGGCCCTCTTTCCGAGCGTAAAACGCGACACGCCCGGCTGGTTCTACCCATCCCTCGAAATTGGAAACAAGACGTTCCAAAGCGCAGTCGGCAACAGTCAGCCACGGAAATTGGGTACCCTCCGCCCGCTCCAGGCGGGAGCCGCCGGCGGTCCTTCCTCAGTTGCGGCCCAGCATCACCCGGCGCGCCCGCCTGTCTTGCCGGCCAGCTTCCAGAGGCATACTGACAACCCTTTCAACTGCAGGTCTTCAGACCCCTTACTGAATCATGAGCATCCTCAGCGAATTCAAGGAGTTTGCCGTCAAGGGCAACGTCGTCGACCTCGCCGTCGGCGTGATCATCGGAGCGGCGTTCGGCAAGATCGTCGACTCGCTCGTGGCCGACATCATCATGCCGCTCGTGGGCTTGGTGTTCGGCAAGCTCGACTTCTCGAACCTCTACGTGACCTTGGGCACGGTGCCGCCGGGCGTGACGAACACGCTGGCGGAGCTGAAGAAAGCCGGCGTGCCCGTGCTGGCGTACGGCAACTTCATCACGATTGCTGTCAATTTCGTGATCCTCGCCTTCATCATCTTCATCATGGTCAAGCAGATCAACAAGCTGCGCAAGACCGAAGAGGCCGCTCCTGCAGCGCCGGCCGCCACGCCTGAAGACATCACGCTGCTGCGCGAGATCCGCGACAGCCTGAAGCAGCGCCCCTGAGCCTTTCTGGCCGCGCGCTCAGGCGCCGGCCAGCATTCGCGCCATGCGCAACGCCTCGACGAGGCTCGACGCATCGGCCACGCCCTGACCCGCAATGTCGAACGCGGTGCCGTGATCGGGGCTGGTCCGCACCAGCGGCAGCCCGAGCGTCACGTTCACGCCCTTCTCCACCCCGAGGTACTTGACCGGGATCAGGCCCTGGTCGTGGTACATCGCAATCACCACGTCGAACTCGCCGCTGGACGGCACGCCAGCCTTGGCGCGCGCGCGCATGAAGACGGTGTCGGGCGCATGGGGCCCGTGGGCGTCAATGCCCTCGGCGCGTGCAGCCTCGATGGCCGGCGCGATGATGGTGCGCTCTTCCGAACCGAACAGGCCGCCCTCGCCCGCATGCGGGTTGAGCCCAGCCACGCCGATGCGCGGCGGCCGGCCGAGAGCGTGGGTCAGCGCGCGATGGGTGATGCGCAGCGTGTCCAGCACGCTATCGAAGCGCACGGCCTCGATGGCATCGCGCAGCGACATGTGGATGCTCACGAGCACGGTGCGCAGCTCGTCGTTGGCCAGCATCATGCGCACGGGCACATCGGCCACGGTGCGGCCCAGGTGAGCGGCGGCCTCGGCCTGCAGCAGCTCGGTGTGGCCGGGGTACGGAAAGCCGGCCGCGGCCAGCGCTTCCTTGTGCAGCGGCGCGGTGACGAGGGCCGAGATCTCTCCGCGCAATGCGGCGCGCGCGGCCCACACCACGCAGTCGCCGGCCGCGCGGCCGGCCTCGGCGCTGATCCGCCCTTGTTCGATGCCTTGGGGCGGCGCGATCACCTGCAACACGGGGATGCAACCGGGCGGCACGGTGGCCGCTTCGGCGACGCTGGCGATCTCCACGACAGGCCACGCCAGCCGCCCCGACGCCGCGAGCGCCTGCGACGCACGGCGCAGCGTGCCGACGTCGCCGGCCACGAACGCACCGCGCACGGCGTCGGGCGCGTCGCGGAAGGCCTTGGCAATGATCTCGGGGCCGATGCCGGCCGGGTCGCCGAGCGTGATCGCGATCGGCGCCTTCATGCCGGGTTGTCGATGTCGATGAACTCGTGCTTCAGCCCGAGCTGCGCCGCCACATGGGCCGCCACGGCCTGCGCGCCGTAGCGCTCGGTGGCGTGGTGGCCACAAGCCAGGAAGGCCACGCCCAGCTCGCGCGCGTAGTGCGCCTGCGGCTCGGAAATCTCGCCGGTGATGAAGGCATCGGCGCCGGCCGCAATGGCGGCCTCGAAGTAGCCCTGGGCGCCGCCCGTACACCACGCGATGTTCTTGATCGGGCGGTGGGCCGTGTCGACCAGCGTGACGGGCCGTTTCAGCACCTTCTCGACATGGGTCGCCAGGGCCTTCGCGCTGGCGAAGTTCTCGCCGTTTTCGCGCGCGCCCAGGAAGCCCAGTTCCTGTTCGCCGAAGCGCCCCGCCGACCCCGGATGCGCCACGAGCCCCAGTTGCAGGCCGAGCTGTGCGTTGTTGCCCAGCTCAGGGTGCGCGTCGAGCGGCAGGTGGTAGGCGAACAGGTTGACGTCGTCGCCCAGCAGCAGGCCCAGACGCTGCTTCATCCAACCGGTGACGCAGCCGTCCTGGCCGCGCCAGAACAGGCCGTGGTGGACGAAGATGGCATCGGCCTCGGCGTGGATCGCGGCCTCGATCAGCGCGCGGCTGGCGGTCACGCCCGAGACGATCTTGCGGACCACGGTGCGCCCTTCGACCTGCAGGCCGTTGGGTCCGTAATCCTTGAAGCGCCCGGGGGCCAGCAGCAGGTCGAATGCGTGAAGCAGTTCGTGGCGTGTGGTGCTCATCGCGACATTGTCGCGCTCCCTGCGGCCGGCGCGCCATCACGCATCGGGTGGCCGCGCGCGGCCAGGGGCCACAGGGCCAGCAGGAAGCCCAGCGCCGCCAGCGCGGCGACGTAGTGCGCAGGCGCCATGGGGTCGTGCTGCAGCCAGAGCGTAAGAATCACCGGCGTCAGGCCGCCGAAGACGGCATAGGACATGTTGTAGGCGAACGAAAGCCCCGTGAAGCGCACCGGCGCCGGAAACGCCCGCACGCCCGCGATCGGCACCGTGGCGATGGTGCCCACGAACAGGCCGACCAGCCCGTAGTGCCAGAACAGCGTGGCCGGCGTGCCGGGCAGCCCGGTGTAGAACAAATAGGCGGTGGCAAAGAGGCCGCCCCAGCCGATCAGCATCACGGCGCGCGTGCCGATGCGGTCGCTGGCCCAGCCGACGATCACGCAGCCGATGGTCAGGGTCAGCGTGGCGAGCGCATTGGCTTCGAGCGCCAGCGCGGCCGGAATGTGGTGCACCTTCTGCAGGTAGGTGGGCGTGTACAGCACCACCACGACGATGGCCGCCGACAGCACCCAGGTCTGCAGCCCCACGTACACGCTTGCCAGGCGGTGCTCGCGCAGAACGGTGCGCAGCGGCAGCTCGCGGGCGACCGTCTTGCGGCCCGCCAGCTCCTTGAAAACCGGCGTCTCGTGCAAAAAGCGCCGCAGGTAGACCGAGAACAGCCCGAACACGCCGCCCAGGATGAAGGGAATACGCCAGGCGAAGTCGTGCACCTGCTCGGGCCCGTAGTAGCGGTTGATGGCCACGGCCACCAGCGAGCCCAGCAGGATGCCGCCGGTGATGCCCGAGGTCAGCGTGCCGATGCCGAAGCCGTAGCGCCGCGCCGGCACGTGCTCGCCGACGAACACCCAGGCACCGGGCATCTCGCCGCCGATGGCCGCACCTTGAAGCACGCGCATCGCCAGCAGCAGCAGGGGCGCCGCGACGCCGATGCTCGCGTAGGTGGGCAAGAGGCCGATCACCAGCGTGGGCGCCGCCATCAGGAAGATCGACAGCGTGAACATGCGCTTGCGCCCCAGCAGGTCGCCAAAGTGCGCGATGACGATGCCGCCCACGGGCCGCGCGAGGTAGCCCGCGGCAAAGATGCCGAAGGTCTGCAGCTGGCGCAGCCAGTCGGGCATGTCGGCGGGGAAGAACAGCGCGCCCAGCACGGTCGCGAAGAAGACGTAGATGACGAAATCGTAGAACTCGAGCGTGCCGCCGAGTGCGGACAGGGCCAGGGTCTTGTAGTCGCGCGCGTCGAGCGTGCGCGCCGGAGCTGGCGCGGCGCCGTCCGTGGGGGTAGCTTCTGAGGTCATGAAAGGCAAGGGCATCGTGGCCGCTCGCCTGCCTTGGAACCGGATAGGGGCAGTGGGGGCGCGCCGACGAAAGAATCGCCTGGCCGCGTCCGCCGGGTGGGCGGCGCGGGAGGCCTGAAGGGGCCGGTCCGGGTCGGATCGACGCGTCGATGTTAAGGGTTAACCCGCATTCACAGCCCCATACCCTTTCAATCTCGACCCTGCTGCGCGGTCTATGGCGCCGGCGGGTTGAGGGACAATTGCAACCGGCGCCCTCTTTCAGCGCTTTTCCAACGCTCTTCCATCAAGCTTTCATGAAACGCACCTGGCTGCTCTTTGCCCAAGCCGTGACCGTCCTGCTGGCGGCCTATTTCGTCGTCGCGACGCTCAAGCCTGAATGGATCCACAAGCGCTCGACCTCGCTGGGCGGCGTGGTGTCGATCGTCGAGGCGCCCAGCGGCACGCCGGCTGTGCCCGCGCCCGGCAGCCTGAGCGCGGCGGCCAAGAAGGCCTCGCCGGCGGTCGTGAGCATCAACACGAGCAAGGCCGCGCAGCGCCACCCGCGCAGCAACGACCCGTGGTTCCGCTTCTTCTTCGGCGACCAGGCCGACCAGCCCCAGGTGGGCCTGGGCAGCGGCGTCATCGTGAGCCCCGACGGCTACATCCTCACCAACAACCACGTGGTCGAGGGCGCCGACGAAATCGAGGTCACCCTGAACGACAGCCGCCATGCGCGCGGCAAGGTGATCGGCACCGACCCCGACACCGACCTGGCCGTGCTCAAGATCGAGCTCGACAAGCTGCCCGTGATCGTGCTGGGCAACTCCGACGAGCTGCTGGTGGGCGACCAGGTGCTGGCCATCGGCAACCCCTTCGGCGTCGGCCAGACCGTGACGAGCGGCATCGTCTCGGCGCTGGGCCGCAACCAGCTGGGCATCAACCAGTTCGAGAACTTCATCCAGACCGACGCGGCCATCAACCCCGGCAACTCGGGCGGCGCGCTGATCGACGTCAACGGCAACCTGCAGGGCATCAACACCGCCATCTACTCGCGCTCGGGCGGCAGCATGGGCATCGGCTTCGCCATTCCGGTGTCGATGGCCAAGATCGTGCTCGAGGGCATCGTGAAGGAAGGCCAGGTGCGCCGCGGCTGGATCGGCGTCGAGCCGAGCGACCTGTCGCCCGAGCTGGCCGAGACCTTCGGCGTGAAGGCCGACGCGGGCGTGATCATCACCGGCGTGCTGCAGAACGGCCCCGCCGCCAAGGCCGGCATCCGCCCGGGCGACGTGATCACCTCGGTAGGCGAAAAGAAGACCGACAGCGTGCAGGCCCTGCTGACCGCCGTGGCCGGCCTGAAGCCAGGCGACACCTCACGCTTCGCGCTGCAGCGCGGCACCGACAAGATGGAATTGGACGTGACGCCGGGGCTGCGACCGAAGAGCCCGATCCGGCAGCAGTTGCCTAACAACGAGTAGACGAGACAACCCGAAAGCGGCTTCGGCAGTCTGTGCTGAGTCCGCCAGATATGCCCTCCGGCCGTTGGTCCGAAGGGCAATTTTCTTTTCACAACGACTCCACCGCAGCCGAACTTCGCAGGGCTACGCCGCAGCCAAGTGGGGCAGTCAAGACAGCAGGATCACTCGATCCAGCTCAAACTCCGCCTTGAGCAGCCCCTTGTCAAACTCGCCACCAGTTCTACACTGGTGCTCGGCACTCACAGTCTGGCCGACACGAAATTCCTCGTTATCGATCTCGACCGTGATGCGGACAGTCGCATCTTCGAAGGTACCGTATGCGAGGCTCACTGAACAAGGCCGGGCGTCCATCGCGTATTTCGTGCAGCTCGCGGAGCGCTACGGTGAGCCGAACACCTACATCTACGACGACTCCCGCCCGACGGGCTGCAACAACGACTGCAACTCGCAGCTGTATGGCGAGGTCGACGCGGTTCGTGTGGGCCGTCGTTTTCAACCACTGTGCTGCGAACCCTCGGCCTGCGACCTGCAGCGAACACTGCAACGTGGTGCCACAGATCTACAAGCCGTCGCTGGCTGAGCGTCCCATCCGAGAGCGCAAGCCGGCGCACACGAATGTGATTTTTGCTTACCCTGAGACGTCTACCGAAGTGCTTGATGCGCTGCGACAGTTCGCTTTGGTTCACACCCTTGTTTTGGGAGCATGAATGCCTGATCCGATTCGACCTGAAGATCTCACTGCTGTGAAGCAGGACGTCGATCACGTTGTGGAACTTGCAACATCAACAGCGCTGACTGCAATCGACCGTCGAGGAATCATCAAGAAGACGTGGGCGGGCTTGTTAGCGTACTGGCAGGGCAGCGGGGCACTGATGCCCCCAAAATTGGCGACAGCCGGTCTGTTGGCGATCGGCGGATTCAGCCCTGTAGAGGCGCAGAAGATTTTGGACAGCACGCTGCCGCTCCTGGACTATGCCGCCTTGCGTGCGTATACGGGACGCGCGAAAGGCGTGCGCATCACGCAGCTCGGGATTGCGGGAGCATTCCAACGCAACGACGCGGACGCTACCTCAGGAAGCGACGGCGCAACGTCAATCGTTGACGCACTTGGAAGACGCTGGACGCGCGACTTCACCGGTCCAGCCGACGTGAAGTGGTGGGGAGCCAAAGGTGACGGTACGACCGACGACTCAGCATCGCTGCAAGCGGCCATCGATGCCAACAAGAGCAAGAAGCTGCTGATTTCCGCAGGCCGCTTCCTGCATGCAGGGGTCCTATTGGACGGCGACAGCTATGACGGAACGTCGATCATTTGTGAGGGTGAGTTGCTGCTCAGGCAGCGGCCAAACGCCAGCACGACCAATTTTCAGGGCAACTGGGTCGGATTGGTCCTAAGGGGGGTCAGTCGAGTCGCAGTCGAATATCGCGGCGACGGCAACCGGGCTGTACAGCCTACAGAAGAGCATTGCCACCTCGTTTGCATTGCAGGTGGATCGCTGCTTAGCTTCCCAACGTTCGTGGGGCGCGAGGTGCGTGGTGATGGCATTTACATCGGTCAACTGGACTACAGCAGTAGCTCGGAAATTCCAAGCGACCTGACTTTCGGAAAGTTCAGTGTCATCAACAGCGCAGATGATGGGCGCAATGCTATGAGCATCATCAGCGCTCGCCGCGTATCTGTAGACAACTTCACGTCCCTTCGCGTGGGTGGCTTGATCGGATCTGTAACCGAACCTGGGGGTTTTGATATCGAGCCGAATCATGATTTCCAGACGGTTGAGTCGGTGCATATTGGCAATGCCGTCATTGACACAGCAGGAAACTTCGGCTTCCAAGTTCTCGGCAAGTCCAAGAGTACCTTGGGAGGCAATGTGAGTGACGTGACGGTCGAAACTGTCAGCATCACCTCGCGTGGCACCCCGAACTCGGTGACACCCCTCTCGTTCCGCAATTGCACGAACGTCGTCGCATCTGGCTCAGTACGGTTCGCCGGCCCTGTGCAGGCCGCACACGTTGGCTTGCTGCTGGACAACCTCCGGAACGCAAAGATCGCTGTCAAGACCGTCGGCGGGGCCTTAGGCGTCCGCATTGCGTACTCACATCAAGTCACGGAGCTCACTTTGGATGCAGATTGCCGTGGCTACTCGATCGCCGCTGTGCAGAGCGTCTATGTAACGCGTTCGAAGATCAGTGTGCGCGCTGCTGGCAGTGGCGTTGGTACGTACGCCCTCTACACGAGGGCCATGTCACGGGCCGGGATATCCCAATCCGACGTGGATTACACAATCCGAGCCCCCCAAACCGACACATCCGGCGCGACGGTCGGTTGCTACAACGAGATCAAGGACCCGATCAGTTTCAGCAATGTGCGATTCGTCGGCGGATCGTTAACAGGCTACTCGTCGCAAAACAACGCGATGCGAGGTTTCGGGGCGGGTGTGCAGAAGGTAAATGTGCAAGGTGTTTCATACGCACCTCCGGCCCCAACTGACCATGTCTCGATTTCACTGACAGCAAGAAATTGATAGCTTCCGGAGTACGGAGAAACGAAATGAGAGATGGCAATGTGCCCAACCGGCAATACACGGATGAGTCCGGTTTGAAGCGATCAAGCTGTCGGATTCGGTATGCGGCCATGAGGCTGTGCGAAGGCTAGAAATCTCGCTTCAGCGACGTTGAGCAACTGGTCGCGCAAACGCACGCCGGTGGACGTGATGCCTGCGCCCGAGGCCTCTGCGCAACCACTTCGTCCGCCGGACCGAAAGAAGGCGAGTGGAAGACGAAGAGCCGCGGGGTCGACGCGGCGGCCTATTCTGCGCGCGGGAGAGCAGATAGCGAATAGCGGGGGAAGCTCGGCCTCCATCCGGCTTGTGCGATAGCACCGCTCGGGATCAGGAACTGCCGGAAGACCCCGAACCCGCGCCCTCTTCTTCACCCTCGGGCGCCTTGCCCTTCCCGGCGAAATAGCGCGCCCCGATGATGCCCACCTCGTACAGCAGGCACATCGGCACCGCCAGCGCGAGCTGCGAGACCACGTCGGGCGGCGTGAGCACCGCGGCCACCACGAAGGCGATCACGATGAAGTAGCCGCGGAACGAGCGCAGCTTCTCGATGGTGACCATCTCGAAGCGCACCAGCAGCATCACCACGATCGGCACCTGGAAGGCCACGCCGAAGGCGATGTACAGCGACAGGATGGCCTCGACATAGGACGAGATGTCGGGCGTGGCCGCCACCGCCGCGGGCGTGAACTTCTGGATGAAGCCGAACATCTTGTCCAGCACGAACAGCTGCACGAAGGCGATGCCGCCGTAGGCCAGCATGCTGCCGAAGAAGATCAGCGGCAGTGCGAAGCGCTTCTCGTGGCTGTACAGGCCCGGCGCGACGAACATCCAGGCCTGGTACATGAGCCAGGGCAGCGCCAGCAGCACGGCCGCCATCATCAGCACCTTGAGCGGCACGAAGAACGGCGAGAACACGCCGATGGCGATCAGCTTGGCATCGGGCGGCATGTGCGCTCGAATCGGCATGGCGATGATGTCCATCAGCCCGCCCGGACCGGGCCAGATCGCCAGCAAGATGCCCGCGACCGCGAGGCCGTAGACGCAGTACAGCAGCCGGTCGCGTAGCTCGACCAGGTGCTGCACGAACGGCTGCTCGGTGCCCGCCAGCTCGTCTTCTTCTTTGTTCTTGTTGTCGGAATCGGCCATGGGGAAAGGAGAAAGCGTAGGAGACACAGGCGCACGGGGCGCCCGGGAACGCCGCAGGGCGTGCGCGCGTGCGTCAGTTGATCTTGTGGGGGCGGAAGCGGGCGACCCGCGCCGCGCCCGACAGCGCCTTGGTGCGCACGCCGTTGCGCGCCTTGTACCAATTCGGCGTGGCGCCCTGCTTCAGGCGCCAGTTTTTGCGGGGGTGCCTGTATTCGGGCACCGCCTGCTCGGGCTCGGCCAGCGCCGACAAGGTGTCGCCGGACGCGCCGGAAAACTGCTTCTCGAACTCGCTGGCGCCAGTGTGGATGCTGTGCTCCACGTCGCGCGCCGCGTCCTCGACCGTGGTCTTCATCTTGCGAAGCTCGTCGAGCTCCATCGAACGGTTGACTTCGGCCTTGACGTCGTTCACGTAGCGTTGTGCCTTGCCGAGCAGGGCGCCCACCGTGCGTGCAACGCGCGGCAGCTTCTCCGGCCCGATCACGATCAGCGCCACGACGCCGATGAGCGCCAGCTTCTCAATGCCGAGGTCGATCACGGATGTGTGCCTGCGGTGCTCAGGACTTCTGGCGCGCTTCGACGTCGATCGTCGACTTGTCGCTGTTGGCCGGCTGGCCGGTCACTTGCTGCGTGGGGGTCGACGTGGTGGAGGCATCGGGGGAGGCCGAGCCGTCCTTCATGCCGTCCTTGAAGCCCTTGACGGCGCCACCGAGATCCGAACCCATGTTCCGCAGCTTCTTGGTGCCGAAGATCATGACCACGACGAGCAGCACGATCAGCCAGTGCCAGATGGAAAAAGAACCCATGGAGAACTCCTAAGAATGTGTCCGATTTTAGTCGGGGGGAATGTGACAGTTTGGCTTAACCCTGGTCAGCCGCGAAGCCAAGGGCGGGGGCCGCCCATGACGTGCACATGGAGATGGTGAACCTCCTGCCCGCCTTCGGCGCCGGTGTTCACGACGACGCGGTAGCCGCCGTCCGGATAGGGCCTGCAGCCCTGCTCCAGCGCCAGCTGGGGGGCCAACGTCATGATCTTGCCCATGAGCGCCGAATCCTCGGGCGTGAGCTGCGCCATCGAGGCGATGTGCTTCTTCGGCACCAGCATGAAATGCACCGGCGCCCAGGGCGAGATGTCGTGAAAGCCGAACAGGTCGTCGTCTTCGTAGACCTTGCGCGAGGGGATCTTGCCTTCGACGATTTTGCAGAAGACGCAGTTCGGATCAGATGACATCTTTGGGTTCCATGGGACGGCTGTCGTTCATGCGGATCATGCCTTTCACGATCCGGTAGAGGAACCACAGCGAAATCAGGCTCCAGGCGATCCAGCCCGGCACGAACAGCAGCAGCCAGAGCCACGAGGTGACGATGTACAGCAGGCCGGCCCACAGCACCGAGCGGATGCGCCAGCTGAAGTGCGAGGCCTGCCAGGTGCCGGCCGCGTCGTCGCGCTTCACGAAGTCGATCAGCAGCGCGATGAGCAGCAGCAGCACGGAGGCCTGCGCGCCCGGCACGACCGCGCCGATGGCCACGATCAGGTGCAGCACGTAGCTGACCCAGCCCCAGGTCTTGAGGGAGTCGTCGGGTTCCACGTTCACGATGTCATTGGCCATGGTCGATGCCCTTTCAATCCATCATTCAGTCGTTGGAAGCTTCGCGGGCCTGCACCTTGCGCAGGGCTTTTTCCTCGATGCCGCTGGTGCCTTCGCGGCGCTCGAGCTCCGCGACGACGTCGGCTGGCGAGAAACCGTAGTGGGCCAGCGCCACCATGGTGTGGAACCACAGGTCGGCCACTTCGTTCACTATTTTCGAGCGGTCGCCGCCGTGGTCGGCGTCCTTGGCGGCCATCACGACCTCGGTGGCTTCCTCGCCGATCTTCTTGAGGAAGGCGTCGGGGCCCTTGTGCAGCAGCCGGGCAACGTAGCTTTTCTCGGGGTCGCCGCCGTTCGCGGGCAGGCGGCTTTCGAGCACCGCGGCCAGGCGGGCGAGTGCGTCGGAGGTGTTGTGGGCGTCGTTCACTGTGGCGCTCATTTGTAGATCGACTCCGGGTCTTTCAAGACCGGCTCGACCACGGTCCACTGGCCCTTTTCGTACTTGCTGAAGAAGCAGCTGTGGCGGCCGGTGTGGCAGGCGATGCCGGGCGCGTGGCCGAGCTGCGTCACCTTGAGCAGCACGACATCGTTGTCGCAGTCGAGGCGGATCTCGTGCACGGTCTGCACGTGGCCCGATTCCTCGCCCTTGAACCACAGCTTGTTGCGCGAGCGGCTGAAATACACCGCGCGGCCCAGCTCGGCGGTCTTTTCGAGCGCCTCGCGGTTCATCCACGCAAACATGAGCACGTCGTTCGTGCCTTGTTCCTGGGCGATCACGGGCACCAACCCGTTCGCGTCCCACTTCACTTCATCAAGCCAATTCATGGGGATATTGTCGAGGATAGGAAAGACCCTTCGGACGCGTCTCAGGCGTCGATGCGCACGGGAATCCCGCGCTCGGCCATGCGGGCCTTGGCTTGCCCGACCGTGTATTCGCCGTAGTGGAAGATGCTCGCGGCCAGCACCGCGTC
This sequence comes from Variovorax sp. 54, assembly GCF_002754375.1. Taxonomy (NCBI): domain Bacteria; kingdom Pseudomonadati; phylum Pseudomonadota; class Betaproteobacteria; order Burkholderiales; family Comamonadaceae; genus Variovorax; species Variovorax sp. 54. The sequence continues at coordinate 4,464,202 of NZ_PEFF01000001.1, read as the reverse complement.
GGCGCCGCCCTTCTGGATCCCGTCGGCCAGGTCGTCGAGGCTGCCGACGCCACCCGAGGCGATCACGGGCACGTTGACCGCGTCGCTCACGGCGCGCGTCAGGGCCAGGTCGAAGCCGCTCTTGGTGCCGTCGCGGTCCATGCTCGTGAGCAGGATCTCGCCCGCGCCGCGGCGCGCCATCTCGGTCGCCCACTGCACGACATCGAGGCCGGTGTTCTTGCGCCCGCCGTGGCTGTAGACGTCCCAGCCCGCGCCGCGCGTGGCGGCGTCTTCGGGGCTGCGGCGCTTGGCGTCGATGGCGACCACGATGCACTGCGAGCCGTACTTCTGGGCCGCGTCGCTGATCACCTGCGGGTCGGCGATGGCGGCCGAGTTGAAGCTGGTCTTGTCGGCGCCCGCGTTGAGCAGCCGGCGCACGTCGGCCACGGTGCGCACGCCGCCGCCCACGGTCAGCGGAATGAAGACCTGCGAGGCCACCGCTTCGATGATCGGCAGGATCAGGTCGCGGCCGTCGCTGGTGGCCGTGATGTCCAAAAAGGTGAGTTCGTCGGCGCCCTGCGCGTTGTAGCGCGCCGCGATTTCGACCGGGTCGCCGGCATCGCGCAGCTCGAGGAAGTTGACGCCCTTGACGACACGGCCGCCGGTGACGTCAAGGCAGGGAATGATGCGTTTGGCAAGCATGGGGTGGTGAACCAGGGAGAAATCGATCAGAGAACGCGGAGCTGTTGCCAGCCCTGCCATTGGGCGCCGGGCGCCAGCACGACGGGTTCGTCGATGCGGGCCGCTTCGACGCAGAGCATGTGGCGGAAGCCCTCTGCGGGCATGTCCGCGAGTGTCGCACCGAGCGCGGCGCCGGGGTTCCAGACCACGGTTTCGGTGCAGGTTTCGCTCTGGGTAATTTCGAGCGTGCCGCCGGGCTGCACCAGCCGCAGCGGCTGTGCCGGGGCGGTATAGACGCTGTCGAACTCGGCGTCGAACTGCAGCGCGGCGGCCGTTTCGGTCTGGCGCACATCGCGCACGGCGTCCCAGCGCGGCGCGCCCTGCAGGCCTTCGAGGCGCGCCGTGGCGATGTCGTCCACGCGCAGGTAAGTGTGCAGCGCGGCCGAGAACGGCCAGGGCGCGTCGCCGGTGTTGGTCAGGGTGAGCGCGGTGCGCAGCTGGCCGGCGGCGAGCGTCGCGTCCAGCCGCGCCTCAAAGGCATGCGGCCAGAGCCGGCGGGTGGCGTCGTTGTCGCGCAGCACGAGCCGCAGCGTGTCGGGCGCACCCGATTCCTCGCGAATCCAAGGCAGATTGCGCATGAAGCCATGCTTGGGGAGCATGCCGCGCTGGTTGAACTGGGGGCAGCACAGGGGAATGCCGCCGCGGATGGCGGTTTGGCCGTCAAAAACGGCCTTCGGACTCAGATACAGTCGCTCCCCACCGCGGGCCGGGGCCCAGGAAAGCACCTGGGCGCCATGCAGCGCGACCGTCAGGGTGCTGCCATCGGCCGCCTCGGCGTGCAACGCCGGCTGGCCTCGAAACTCGATCGAGCGGATATCCATGTGAGGAATTGTAGGCAGCCGCCGCATCCTGACAGCGGGCCATTGCGTGCATCCGCCTTTCTTGGATACCCTGTGCCGGGTCGGTCCCGTGCACTCGAAAAGAATCACTCTCACACGACAAAAGGGGATACGCATGAAGAAAAAGCTGCCCATGGCCGCCTGGATCCTGATCGCCATGGTGCTCGGCATCATCGTCGGTTACATGATCTTCACGAGCTTTCCGGACAAGAAGGCCGCCAAGGAAATCGCCGGCTACGTGGCCATCGTGTCGGACGTGTTTCTGCGCCTGATCAAGATGCTGATCGGCCCGTTGGTGTTCTCGACACTGGTGGTCGGTATCGCGCACATGGGTGACGCCAAATCGGTCGGCCGCGTGTTCTTCAAATCGATCGGCTGGTTCCTCACCGCTTCGCTGATCTCCCTGATCATCGGCCTCGTCATGGCCAATGTGCTGCAGCCCGGCGCCAACATCAATGCGGTGATACCGGACGCCGGCACCGTCACCAACATCGCCACCTCGAAGTTCACGATCAAGGAGTTCGTGAACCACACGGTTCCCAAATCGTTCGCCGAGGCGATGGCCAACAACGAGATCCTGCAGATCGTGGTGTTCTCGATGTTCTTCGGCGTGGCACTGGCCTCGCTGGGCGACAAGGCCAAGACGCTGATTGCCGCCATCGAAGAGCTGTCGCACGCCATGCTCAAGATCACGGGCTACGTCATGAAGCTCGCGCCGCTCGCGGTGCTGGCCGCCATGGCCGCCACCGTCGCCGAAAACGGTCTCAAGATCCTGCTGGATCTCGCTGTTTTCATGCGCGACTTCTACTTCGGCCTGTTCGTGCTGTGGGGCGTGCTGATCCTGGCGGGCTTCCTGTTCCTGGGCCCGCGAATCTTCAAGCTGCTCGTGCTCATCAAGGAAGCCTTCCTGCTGTCCTTTGCCACGGCGAGTTCCGAAGCGGCCTATCCGAAGATCCTGCAGGCGCTCGACCGCTTCGGCGTCAAGCGCAAGATCTCCAGCTTCGTGATGCCGATGGGCTACTCGTTCAACCTCGACGGCTCGATGATGTACTGCACCTTCGCCGTGCTGTTCATCGCGCAGGCCTACAACATCCACATGCCGATCAGCACGCAGATCACCATGCTGCTGATCCTGATGCTCACCTCGAAGGGCATGGCCGGCGTGCCGCGCGCTTCGCTGGTGGTGATCGCGGCCACGCTGTCCCACTTCGACATTCCCGATGCGGGCCTGCTGCTGATCCTGGGCGTGGACACCTTCCTGGACATGGGCCGCTCGGCCACCAACGCGGTCGGCAACTCCGTCGCCACCGCCGTCGTGGCCAAGTGGGAAGGCGAGCTGCTCTCCGAGAGCGACGCCGAGGTCAACGCCAAGGCGCTCGACGAGGAAGCCAACGCGACGCTCGCCCACCCGGCGCACGCGTGAGGCGCAAGGCCATGAAGCGCATCGGCACGTACCTGCCACCCGCTGTCGCCGCGTTGCTGCTGGCGGCTGCGGCCCTCGTGGCCCTGCCGACCGGAACCGCGCAGGCACAGGCGCTCCTGACCGGCACGCTGGCCAAGGCCCGCGAGACGGGCGCCATCACCATCGGCTACCGAGAGTCGTCCGTGCCCTTTTCGTACCTGAATGCGCGCAAGGAACCGATCGGCTACTCGATCGAGCTGTGCCGCGCGCTGGTGACGGCCATCGAAGACACGGTCAACAAGAGCCTGACGATCAAGTGGGAGCCCGTCACCTCCGACTCGCGCTTCGATGCGGTCGCCAGCGGCAAGGTCGACCTGGAATGCGGCTCCACCACCCACAACCTCGAACGCCAGAAGCGCGCGAGCTTCTCGCCCACGATGTTCGTCTCGGGCACCAAGGTGCTGGTGAAAAAGGGCTCGCCGATCAAGTCGTTCCGCGACCTGGCCGGCAAGAAGGTGGCGGTGACGGCCGGCACCACCAACGAGAAGACGCTGCGTGACCTGTCGCAGAAGTTCAAGCTCAACATCGAGCTGAAAGTGGCACGCGACCATGCGGAATCGTTCGGGCTCGTCAAGAGCGGGCAGGCCGATGCCTTCGCGACCGATGACGTGCTGCTCTACGGCCTGATCGCACAGGACGCGGCGAAGGCCGATTACGAGGTGGTGGGCGACTTTCTTTCCTACGACCCTTACGGAATCATGTACCGCAAGGGCGACGCGCAACTGGGCAAGGTGATCAACGACACCTTCCAGGTGCTGGCCGAAGACGGCGAGATCGAGCGGCAGTACAAGCGCTGGTTCCTGCGCAAGCTGCCCTCTGGTGAGAGCCTCAATCTGCCGATGAGCGCGCAGCTGGAAACGATCATCCAGACGATGGCGGTGAAGGCCGAGTAGGCCGGCCGCCTGCCCTTCTCTACCGCGCCGGCCACTCCCAGCGCGGCATCTCGCTCATGTCGAGGTTCGCGATGCGGGTCTCCCCGAAGCGTTTTTCGAGTACCACCGGTTGCAGGCCGTCGCTGTCGTCCAAGGCGGCGATCAGGCGCGCCGCATGCGACACCACGATCACCTGCGACACGCGCGCCGCCTGCGCGATGAGGCGGCCGAGCGCAGGCAGCAGGTCGGGGTGCAGGCTGGTCTCGGGCTCGTTGAGCACCAGCAGCGCGGGCGGCCGGGGCGTCAGCAGCGCCGCGATCCACAGCAGGTAGCGCAGGGTGCCGTCCGACAGCTCCGCCGCCGTCAGCGGCCGCAACAGGCCGTGCTGGTGCATCAGCGTCTCGAAGCGGTCGCCGTTCGCATGCACCTCGATGCGGGCGCCTGGAAAGGCGTCGTCCACGGCGCTGTCGAGCGCCTCGCCGTCGCCGATCTCGCGGATGGTCTGCAGGGCCGCGGCCAGGTCGGCGCCGTCGTTGGCAAGCACGGGCGTGTAGGTGCCCAGCTGCGGCTGGCGCGCGGGCGCCTCGGCGTCCGAGCGGAAGTGGTCGTAGAAGCGCCAGGAACGCATCTGCTCGCGCAGCGTGAGCATCTCGGGCGCGTCGCGCGGGTCGGCGTGCTCGGTCATCATGCTGGCGAAGGCCGGAATCGGCCGGTCGACGAGGTGCGTGGCGGGGCGCAGCAACGGGCCGCTCCAGATCGCCTCGTGCTTGATCTGCGGGTCGCGCGAGAAGGCGGTCGATGGGATCGGCGGCGGCAGGCCGATGTCGATGGCGTAGCCGAAATCGTCGGCCTCGGCGCCGGCGAAGCCCAGCTTCAGCGCCACCGGCTCGCTGCGCGTGGTGCCCTGCACCGGCACGTCGCCGCGCAGCATGGCCGCCGAAAACCGCTCGGGCCCGGCCCACAGCGTGGAAGACAGCCCGCCCTCGCGCACCAGCGAGCGGATCACGCCGCCGTTGGCGATGTCGGCCAGCAGCCGCATCGCGCGGTACACGCTCGACTTGCCGCTGCCGTTGGCGCCGGTGACCACCGTGAGCCGGCCCAGCGGCACCGTCAGCTGGCGCAGCGAGCGGTAGTTGGCAATGGCGAGCGCGGAGAGCACGCGCTACGGCCTGTACAGGGGGAAAGGCGTCAGGCGCCGGCCAGCGCGTCCGCGCGCGCCTGGGCGGCGGCGAAGTCGAGGTCGCCCGAGTAGATGGCACGGCCGCAGATCACGCCCTCGACGCCTTCGGACTGGACCGCGCAGAGCTGGTCGATGTCGGCCATGTTCGACAGACCGCCCGAAGCGATCACCGGGATGGTCAGCGCTTGGGCCAGCTTGACGGTGGCGTCGATGTTGATGCCCGAGAGCATGCCGTCGCGGCCGATGTCGGTGTAGATGATCGATTCGACGCCGTAGTCCTCGAACTTCTTGCCCAGGTCGGCCACCTCGTGGCCCGTGAGCTTGCTCCAGCCGTCGGTGGCGACCTTGCCGTCCTTGGCATCGAGCCCCACGATGATGTGGCCGCCGAAGGCCACGCAGGCGTCCTTCAGGAAGCCCGGATTCTTGACCGCGGCGGTGCCGATGATCACGTAGCGCAGGCCGTCGTCGATGTAGCGCTCGATGGTGTCGAGGTCGCGGATGCCGCCGCCGAGCTGCACGGGGATGTCGTCGCCGACTTCCTTCAGGATCGCCTTGATGGCCGCGTGGTTCTGTGGCTTGCCGGCGAAGGCGCCATTCAGGTCGACCAGGTGCAGCCGGCGCGCGCCGGCCTGGACCCATTTGCGGGCCATGGCGGCGGGGTCTTCGCTGAAGACGGTGGACTGGTCCATGTCGCCCTGCTTGAGGCGAACACAGTGGCCGTCTTTGAGATCAATGGCGGGAATGAGGAGCATGGAAGTGGCGCGAGTGTGCGAAAGCCGGGCTGTGGAGGGTTCGGCCCGGTCGGGAAAAAAGGTTCAGGGAGTCCAGTGGAGGAAGTTGCGATACAGCTGCAGCCCGTGGTCCGCACTCTTCTCCGGGTGGAACTGGGTGGCAAAAATGTTATCGCGTGCGATGGCTGCGGTAAAGCATGCCCCGTAATCCGCCTCGCCCACGCTGTGCCGGGCATCCGCCGGGCGCGCGTAGAAGCTGTGCACGAAATAGAAGTAGCTCTGGTCGGGAATGCCCGCCCACACCGCGTGCGGCTGGGCCTGGCGCACCTGGTTCCAGCCCATCTGCGGCACCTTGAAGCGGCTGCCGTCGGGCTGCAGGCGACCGGCCAGGTCGAACTTGATGACCTCGCCGGGAATGAGCCCCAGGCCGTCGGTCGGGCCCTCGTCGCTGCGCGACAGCAGCATCTGCATGCCCACGCACACGCCGAAGAGCGGCTTGCTGGCCGCGGCTTCGAGCACCGACGCCTGCAGGCCCGAATCGCGCAGCTCGCGCATGCAGTCGGGCATGGCGCCCTGCCCCGGCAGCACCACGCGGGTGGCCTTGCGGACCACGTCGGGGTCGGAGGTGACGAACACCTCCACGCCCACCTGGTCGGCCGCATGGCGCACGGCCTGCGACACGGAGTGCAGGTTGCCCATGCCGTAGTCGACAACCGCGACGGAATTTTTTGCTACAGATTTCATAGCTGTTCGCCGAGGGATTTCAGAGCGAACCCTTGGTCGAGGGAATGACGCCGATGGAGCGCGGATCGAGCTCCAGCGCGCCGCGCATGGCACGGGCGAAGGCCTTGAACACGGTTTCGCACTGGTGGTGCGCGTTCACGCCCTTCAGGTTGTCGATGTGCAGCGAGACGAAAGCGTGGTTCACGAAGCCCTGGAAGAACTCGTAGGTGAGCTGGCTGTCGAAGGTGCCGATCATGCCGCTGGTGAAGGGCACGTGCATCACGAGGCCCGGGCGGCCCGAGAAGTCGATGACGACGCGGCTCAGCGCTTCGTCGAGCGGCACGTAGGCATGGCCGTAGCGGCGAATGCCCTTCTTGTCGCCGATGGCCTGGGCCACGGCCTGGCCGAGCGTGATGCCCACGTCTTCCACCGTGTGGTGGCCGTCGATGTGCAGGTCGCCCTCGCAGTCGATGTCCAGGTCGATCAGCCCGTGGCGGGCGATCTGGTCGAGCATGTGATCGAAAAAGCCGATGCCCGTGGAGAGCTTGGCCTTGCCGGTGCCGTCGAGGTTGACGCTGACCGTGATCTTCGTCTCGGCGGTGTTGCGGGTGACCGTCGCGATGCGATCGGTGCTGCCCGGGGTCGTGGGGGTGGTCATAGTGAGGCTTCGAGCGCCGCCAGCATCTGCGCGTTCTCGTCGGCCGTTCCGACGGTGAGGCGCAGGCAGTTGGCGAGCAGTTCATGCATTTTAGAAACGTTCTTCACCAGCACCCCGCGGGCCTTCATGCCCTCGAAGGTACGGGTGGCATCGGGCACGCGCAACAGGATCATGTTGGCGTCGCTGGGCCAGGTCTTCACGCCCGGCAGCCGAGCCAGCGCGGCCTTCAGCTGGTCGCGCCCCTCGCGGATCTGGCGCGCCTGCGCCTCGAACACCGCGGCGTGCTCCAGCGCGAACAGCGCGGCTTCGCAGTTGAGCACGCTGATGTTGTAGGGCGGGCGCACCTTGTCGATCTCAGCGACCAGCGCGGCGGGGCCCATGAGGTAGCCCAGGCGGATGCCGGCCAGGCCGAACTTGCTGAGGGTGCGCATCAGCAGCACGTGGCGGTGCCGGGCGAGCCGGTCGATGTAGCTGCGGGCGGCGAAGGGCTGGTAGGCCTCGTCGATCACCACCAGGCCGCCCTGCGCGCCCTGGGCCTGCACGATCTTCTCGATGACGGCGTCGTCCCAGAGGTTGGCAGTGGGGTTGTTCGGGTAGGCGAGGTAGACGATGGCGGGCTTCTCGCGCGCGATGGCGGCCAGCATGGCGGCCTCGTCGAGCTCGAAGTCGGCCGTGAGCGGCACGCCGACGAAGCGCAGGCCCTGCAGCTGGGCGCTTAGGGCGTACATGACGAAGCCGGGCACGGGCGCGAGCACGGCGGCGCCGGGCTGGTCGCAGGCGATGCCGAGCAACGAGATGAGTTCGTCCGAGCCGTTGCCCAGCATCAGCCCGAAGCCTTCGGGCAGGCCCGCGTGGGCGGCCAGCGCGCGCTGCAGGTCGGCGCCGCGGTCGCCGGGGTAGCGGTTGAGCGCCAGCGCGCCCAGGCGTGCGCCCAGTTCGGTCTGCAGCGCGGGCGGCAGGCCGTAGGGGTTCTCCATCGCGTCGAGCTTGAGGAAGCCGCGCGCGTCCTGCACCGCGTAGGCGTGCATGGCGCGCACGTCGGCGCGGATGCGGTCGAGCGGCAGGCGGGTGTCCGAAGCGGAGGTGGAAGCGGAAGAATCGGAAACGGTCATCGGGTGCAGCGGTAGCTGTTGCGGAGGGCGCCGGCCATGACCAGTTGCACGGGCATGTCGGCTTCGTAGCTGTCGGCGTTGCGGCTCAGCTCGGTCTGGTAGAGCGAGCGGGCCATGGCGGGTTCGAGGCGGCGGCCTTCGATGCAGAACGGCGGCAGCTGGCCGTTGCGCTGCGACGATTCGACGCCCTCGCGCAGGCCTTCGAGCACGCCGACGAGGTAGTAGCTGGCGTAGGCCTTGCCGTCTTTTTCACCGGCTTCGAGGGTGCGCAGCTCGCGGATGCTCATGGCCTGCGCACCGACGCCGATCACGCCGGCCGCCAGTGCAAGCAGCAGCGCCGACAGGCGCGGCAACAGCAGGGCGGCGGCGCGTTGCATGGCCTCGCTGCTTACTTGCGGTAGCGCGGCGCCGGGGCGTGCGCGCCGTCGGCCGGGAAGGCGCTGGGCTGCGACGGCGAGGCATCGCGGCGCGTGCGGCGCGGCACATTCGGCTCTTCGAGCTCGAACAGCGCGGCGCCGATCACGCCGATGTTGCGCACGTCGCCGGCGTCGGTGTTCGCGGCGTAGGCACGGCCCGGCGTGGCGAAACGGAAGGCGGCCACTTCGCTCTGGCTCTTGCGGAAGCCCTCGATGTTGAGCGTCTGCTGCGGGCGCAGCACGTAGCCGCCGTTGCGCAGGCTGCCGGGCTTGCCGTTGAGCACGTCCAGGCCGTCGACGGTGGCAATCACCTCGTAACTGCGGTCGCTGAGGTTGCGAAAGCGCAGCGTGTAGCGCGCGCCTTCGACGCCGGCGAGGCGGAACATGTCATCGCCACTGCTGCGGCGTGCGCGCTGCAGCGGCAGCGGGCGGTCGTTCTCGTCGAGCACCGACCATTCGATGTCGCCCTGGGCCAGCTGCAGGTTGAGCCGGCGCTCGGGGTTGCTGCCCACGTCGCGGCGCACGGCGGACGCTTCGTTGTAGCCCACCGAAGCCACGTCGTCGGGCTGGTCGGACAGGCGCTTGGCAGCCACCGTGCGGGTCTTCGACTCGATGCCTTCGCCCCATTGCGTGCCCAGTTGTGCGGGCGCGGGTGCGGCACTGGGGGTTGCCGACATCGCGGCCGTCTGGGTGCGCGTCTGCGGCATCTGGGTGCAGGCGGCCAGCAAGGCGGCACCTGCAACGAGGCCGGTGGCGAAGCGGAAAAATCGCGAACGATAGAGGCGTTGAATCATCTGGCGTGCTCCTCCCTGAAGCGGGGTTGTTGGAGCCTCAGATCTTACGCAGGCGCATGCGCGCGGCTTCGGCGTGCGCCTGCAGGCCCTCGCCTTCGGCCAACGTGACGGCGATCGGGCCCAGCACCTGGGCGCCGGCCTCGCTCACTTCGATGAGGCTGGAGCGCTTCTGGAAGTCATACACGCCCAGCGGGCTCGAGAAGCGCGCCGTGCCGCTGGTCGGCAGCACGTGGTTCGGGCCAGCGCAGTAGTCGCCCAGGCTCTCGCTGGTGAACGCGCCCAGAAAGATCGCACCGGCGTGGCGCAGCAGCGGCTCCCAGCGGCCCGGTTCGCTGCTGCTCACTTCGAGGTGTTCGGGGGCGATGCGGTTGCTGATCTCGCAGGCCTCTTCCATGCTCTTCGTGTGGATCAGCGCGCCGCGGCCGTTGAGCGAGGCGGCGATGATCTCGGCGCGCGGCATGGTCGGCAGCAGGCGGTCGATCTCGGCCTGCACGCGGTCGATGTAGGCGGCGTCGGGGCACAGCAGGATGCTCTGGGCCAGCTCGTCGTGCTCGGCCTGGCTGAACAGGTCCATGGCCACCCAGTCGGGTGGCGTGGAGCCGTCGGCCAGCACCAGAATTTCGCTCGGGCCCGCGATCATGTCGATGCCCACGGTGCCGAACACGCGGCGCTTGGCGGCGGCCACGTAGGCATTGCCGGGGCCGGTGATCTTGTCGACGGCCGGGATGGTGGCCGTGCCGTAGGCCAGCGCGGCCACGGCCTGCGCACCGCCGACGGTGAAGCCGCGCGTCACGCCGGCCACGTAGGCAGCAGCGAGCACGAGCTGGTTCTTCTCGCCCTTCGGGGTCGGCACGACCATGATGATCTCGCTCACACCCGCGACGTGCGCGGGAATGGCGTTCATCAGCACGCTCGACGGGTACGCGGCCTTGCCGCCCGGCACGTAGATGCCGACACGGTCGAGCGGCGTGACCTTCTGGCCCAGCAGCGTGCCGTCGGCGTCGCGGTAGCTCCAGCTTTCGCCGGAGGCCTTCTTCTGGGCCTCGTGGTAGCTGCGCACGCGGCGCGCGGCGGCTTCGAGCGCGTCGCGCTGAGCTGCGGGCAATGCTTCGAAGGCGGCCTTCAGCTCGGCCTGCGTCAGCTCCAGCTCGGGCAACGTCTTCGCATCGAGCTTGTCGAAGCGGTTCGTGTACTCGAGCACCGCGTCGTCGCCGCGCTTTTGCACGTCGGCAAGGATGTCGGCCACCACCTTCTCGATGGCCGCGTCGTCGTCCGCGGACCAATGCAGCCGCGCCTTGAATTCAGCGTCGAAGCTGGCTGAGTTCGTGGACAGTCGGGCGGGGGCTGCTTGCAGAGTCATGTGCGTGAGGTTCAGGCGGAAGGAATGGCTGACGCGAAGGCGTCGATGATGCGGCGGATGGGTTCGCGCTTGAGCTTGAGCGCGGCCTGGTTGACGACCAGCCGGGCACTGATGTCCATGATGCGTTCCACCTCGACGAGGTGGTTGGCCTTGAGCGTGTTGCCGGTCGAGACCAGGTCGACGATGGCGTCGGCCAGGCCCGTGAGCGGTGCCAGCTCCATGCTGCCGTAGAGCTTGATCAGGTCGACGTGCACGCCCTTGCTGGCGAAGAAGTCGCGCGACAGGCCCACGTACTTGGTCGCCACGCGCAGGCGCGAGCCCTGCTTCACGGCCGAGGCGTAGTCGTAGTCGGCGCGCACGGCCACGCTGAGGCGGCAGGCCGCAATGCGCAGATCGAGCGGCTGGTACATGCCCTGGTTGCCGTTCTCGAGCAGCACGTCGAGGCCGGTCACGCCGAGGTCGGCGCCGCCGTACTGCACGTAGGTCGGCACATCGGAGGCGCGCACCAGCACCACGCGCACGTCGGGGCGGGTGGTTTCGAGGATGAGCTTGCGCGACTTCTCGGGGTCTTCGGTGACTTCGATGCCGGCGGCGGCCAGCAGGGGCATCGTCTCTTCGAAGATGCGGCCTTTGGAAAGAGCCAAGGTGATCATGCGGCGGCTCCCGTCACGCGTTCAATGTCGGCACCGAGGCCGCGCAGTTTCGATTCCATGCGGTCATAGCCCCGGTCGAGGTGGTAGATGCGGTCGACCAGCGTCTCGCCCTCGGCCACGAGGCCGGCGATGACAAGGCTGGCGGAGGCGCGCAGGTCGGTGGCCATCACGGTGGCGCCCGAGAGCTGTTGCACGCCCTCGACCATCGCGACCTTGCCTTCGACGTGGATGCGCGCGCCCAGGCGCACCATCTCGTTCACGTGCATGAAGCGGTTCTCGAAGATGGTCTCGGTGACCATCGAGGCGCCGCGCGCGATCACGTTCAAAGCCATGAACTGGGCCTGCATGTCGGTCGGGAAGCCCGGGTATTCGGTGGTGCTGAAGCTCTGTGCCTTCAGGTGGTCGTACGCGGGGCCCAGCGAGCCGATGCGGATGCCGTCGGGTTCGGTCACGACGGTGCAGCCGGCATCGCGCAGCTTGTCGATCACGGCGTCGAGGTGGTCGCCGCGCGCATGGCGCAGGAAGGCCTCGCCGCCCGTGGCTGCCACAGCGCACAGGAAGGTGCCGGCCTCGATGCGGTCGGCCACCACGGCGTGCTCGCAGCCGTGCAGCGTCTCGACGCCCTGGATGCGGATGTGGCTGGTGCCGTGGCCTTCGATCTTCGCGCCCATGCGGATGAGCATTTCGGCCAGGTCGATGATCTCGGGCTCTTGCGCGGCGTTCTCGAGCAGCGTCTCGCCTTCGGCCAGCGCGGCAGCCATGAGGAAGTTCTCGGTGCCGGTGACGGTGACCATGTCGGTCAGGATGCGTGCGCCCTGCAGCCGCGTGCGGCCTTCGGGCAGGCGCGCGACCATGTAGCCGTGCTCGACCAGGATCTCGGCGCCCATCGCCTGCAGGCCCTTGATGTGCTGGTCGACCGGCCGCGAGCCGATGGCACAACCGCCGGGCAGCGACACCTTGGCGTGGCCGAAGCGCGCCAGCAGCGGGCCCAGCGCCAGCACCGAGGCGCGCATGGTCTTCACGAGTTCGTAGGGGGCCACGGGGTTGCCGAGTGCGCCGGCGTTCAGGCGCACGGTGCCGTTGTCGTCGGCCTCGGCCGTCACGCCCATGTTGCGCACCAGCTTGAGCATGGTCGACACGTCCTGCAGGCGCGGCACGTTGTGCAGCACCACGGGCTGGTCGGTCAGCAGCGCCGCGCACAGCTCGGGCAGCGCGGCGTTCTTGGCGCCGGAAATGAGCACTTCGCCGCGAAGCTCACGCCCGCCGCGAATCAGAAGTTTGTCCATGAAGGATCCAGCGAAATCAGGAGGCCCGCAGGGGCCGGAAAGTCATTTGTCCACTGCCGCCCATTCGGCCGGCGTGTAGGTCTTCATCGAGAGCGCATGCACCTCGTCGGTGTGCATTTTCGCACCGAGGGTGGCGTAGACCCGCTGGTGGCGCTGGATGGCGCGCTTGCCCTCGAATTCGGCCGAGACGATGGTCGCGTACCAATGCCGGCCGTCGCCCTCGAGCGTGATGTGCTCGCACGGCAGATGGGCAGCGATGATGGTCTGGAGTTCGTCAGCGGTCATGGGGTCTTGGAAGTCGCGGTCAGCCGCGGATTTTGTAGCCGATGCGCAGCAGGTGGACGGCGATGGCGCTCACCACCAGCCAGGCGGAACCGACGATGCCGAAGCTCAGCCAGGGCGAAACGTCGCTCACCCCGAAGAAGCCGTAGCGGAAGCCGTCGATCATGTAGAAGAAGGGGTTCAGGTGGCTCACGCTCTGCCAGAACGGCGGCAGCGAACCGATCGAATAGAACACGCCCGACAGGAAGGTCATGGGCATGATCAGGAAGTTCTGGAACACGGCCATCTGGTCGAACTTCTCGGCCCAGAGCCCGGCGATGAGGCCCAGCGTGCCCAGCATGGCAGCGCCCAGCAGCGCGAAGACCACGATCCACACCGGCGCCACGAAGCTCGGCACGGCAAAGAAGATGGTCACGGCGAACACGCCCACGCCCACCGCCAGCCCGCGGATCACCGAGGAGCCCACGTAGGCGAAGAACCAACCCCAGTGCGACAGCGGCGTGAGCAGCACGAACACGAGGTTGCCCATGATCTTGCTCTGGATGATCGAGGACGAGCTGTTCGCGAACGCGTTCTGCAGCACGCTCATCATCACGAGGCCGGGGATCAGGAAGGCGGTGTAGCCCACGGTGCCGTAGACCGTCACGCGGCCTTCGAGTACATGGCCGAACACCATGAGGTACAGCAGCGCGGTGAGCACCGGCGCGCCGACGGTCTGGAAGCCCACCTTCCAGAAGCGCAGCGTTTCCTTGTAGAGCAGCGCGCGCCAACCGGTGACGGCCATCATCGCGACACCTCCAGCGGCGTCTGCTCGCCCGCCATCAGGTCGATGAACACGTCTTCCAGGTCGGCCTTGCGCATTTCCACGTCTTCCACCGCGACGCCGGCTTCGCGGATCGCGGCCAGCAGTTGTTCGACTTCATGCGCGTTCTGCGCCGGCAGCTGCACGATGCGCCCGGTGATGCGCGCGTGCTGGGCGATGGCCCAGGGCAGCATGGCGTCGGTCTTGAAGCGCAGCACGTTGCTCGCGGCCGATTTCAGCAGTTCGCTGGTGCGGTCCAGGGCGATCACCTTGCCGAGCTTGAGCATCGCGATGCGGTTGCACAGCGCCTCGGCCTCTTCGAGGTAATGGGTGGTGAGCAGCACGGTGCTGCCCTGCTTGTTGAGCTTGGCGACGAACTGCCAGAGCGTCTGGCGCAGCTCGACGTCGACGCCGGCCGTGGGCTCGTCGAGCACGATGACCGGAGGCTTGTGCACCAGCGCCTGCGCCACCAGCACGCGGCGCTTCATGCCGCCCGAGAGCTGGCGCATGTTGGCGGTGGCCTTGTCGGCCAGACCCAGGCTCTGCAGCAGCTCGTCGATCCAGGCCTCGTTGTTCTTGATGCCGAAGTAGCCCGACTGGATGCGCAGCGACTCGCGCACGTTGAAGAAGGGGTCGAACACCAGCTCCTGAGGCACGATGCCGAGCTGGCGCCGGGCTTCGGCGTAGTCGCGCTGCACGTCGAAGCCGTGCACGCTGATCGCGCCCGCCGTGGGCCGCGACAGGCCCGCGAGCATGCTGATGAGGGTGGTCTTGCCCGCGCCGTTGGGACCGAGCAGGCCGAAGAACTCGCCCGGCTCGATCTGGAAGGAAACCTCGTCGACCGCACGCAGCCCTTGCTTGCCTTGGGCGCGTTGCTGACGGGAGGGAGGGTAGGTCTTGGAGACCGACTGGAATGAGATCGCGGGCATGGGAGCCCGCGATTTTACGGGCGATGGGGTTTTCAGCGCAGTGCAGGGGTGAACGCACAGGGCCGGTCGCCCTAGGCATCGGTCCGGAGTTCACACACAATCCCGCCGGTGCCGATTTTGCGCACCGCAACCGCCCATCGCGAGGAACGCCCATGAAGTGTTTGATCCGCAGCCCCCTCTCAACTGTTGCCGCCCTTCTCCTGGCGATGGTGCTGACCGCTTGCGGGGGAGGAGGTGGAGGTGGCGGCGGCGGCGGTGGTGGCATCGGCCTTGGACTCGGTGCCGGCGCGGGCACTGGCGCAGGGGGTGGCACCGCCCCACCTTGCAACGCCTCTTCCGGTTCGACCCAACTGCCGGCCCGCGATGCGCTCATTGCGCGCGCCAAGTGCCTGGAGCTGGACACGCCCTACGTCCCGCCACCCGGTGATGTGCTGGAGCACAACACGTCCGGGTATGCCAAGGCCATGTGCTCGGCGGTGTTCATCACCGGACTCGACCCTGCTGTCGCCGCCGAAACCATCGGGTACTTCACAGGGCCGTACGAGCAGCGCAAGAAGGTGGGCGCGCCGGTGGTCGACCGCGCCAAGAAGGAGGTCCGCATCACGATGCCCAACGGCGGTCCGACGCTGGTGGCCCGCCATTTCGGCTCCCAGGGTTGCATCACGCTGCCGCCCGGCAAGGACGACGTTTTCTTCACACCCGTCAATGTCAAGAGCGCGCTGGCCGACCCGGCGACCATGCCCTGGCCCATGGGGGATGTGCTGCCGAACGACCCGCCGCCCGCCGATGTCGACATGGCCAAGGTGACCCAGGCCCTCGGCGCCGCCTTTGAAAACACGGAGGCCTACACCGCGGCCTTCGTGGTCACGCACAAGGGGCGGCTCATTGGCGAGCGCTACATGAACGGCATCGGCACGACAACGCCGCTCGAGTCATGGTCGATGGGCAAGAGCGTCGTGGCCACGATGATGGGCGTGCTGATCAAGCAGGGCACGTACAAGCTCGACCAGCCCGCGCCGATTCCCGAGTGGCAAGGTGCCGGCGACGGCCGGCAGCAGATCCGCATTGCCGACATCCTGCGCATGTCCAGCGGGCTGCGCATCAAGGCCCCGGACGATCCGGACTTCGATCCCAACGGCACCTACCCCGATCACCTCTACTACTACACGGGTCGGATCAACGCCTTCAACTACGCCGCGACCCGACCGCAGCAATGGCCGCCCAACACGGTGGGCCGCTACCGCAACACCGATCCGGTGCTTGCCAATTACCTGGTCCGCCTTGCCGTCGAGAAGCGCGGTGAAGAGTACCTCTCGTTCCCGCAGCGCGCCATCTTCGACAAGATCGGCATCCGCTCCATGGTGATCGAGACCGATCCCTACGGCAACTTCCTCACGCAAGGCTACGACTTCATGTCGGCCCGCGATTGGGCCCGACTGGCCAACCTCTACCTGCAGGACGGCGTGTGGAACGGCGAGCGCATCCTTCCCGAGGGGTTCGTCAATTTCGTGAGCACGGCCGCACCTGCCTGGGCCGCAGATCAGCGCCCCATCTACGGGGGATTCTTCTGGATCAATGGAACAGGGGCGCTGGCGGTGCCGACGACGGCCTACTACATGCTCGGCGCAGGGGGCCAGTTCGTGCTCGTGATTCCGTCGCACGATCTTGTCGTCGTGCGCATCGGCCACTCCAAGGGGGAGCGATTCGCGACCTCCACCCTGAACAAGGCGCTCGCACTGCTGACCGCAGCAGTGCCACGCACGCGCTAGGGTGTCAGGGCGCAGCGGGCAAAAGGCCCGCGATGCCGTACAGGGCCGCCAGCTCGCGCAGGCGCGGCGAGAGGCCTTTGACGGAAAAGCTGCGACCCAGCGCGCTCGACTCACGTCGGCACTCGAGCAGCACCGCCAGCGCGGAGGAATCGAACTGGGCCAATGGCGTGGCATCGACCACGGTGGAGGTCGAGTCGGTCTGGCCCTTGAGCCCCTGCTGCAGCATGCGCATGCAGGCAGGAGCCTCGTCGTGGGTGAGCCGGGAGGGAAGGACCAGCATGGCGTGCGCCCGTCAGCCCTTGCCGTTGCCCTTGTTGCGCGCGGCCAGCGCGGCAATCAGGCCATCGATGCCGTTCTTGTTGATTTCCTGCGCGAACTGGGTGCGATAGGTGTCGACCAGCCACACGCCCAGCACATTCAGGTTGTAGACCTTCCAGCCGGCACCCTGGCCCGGCGTCTTTTCGAGGCGGTAGTCGAGCTGCACCGGATCGCCGCGGCCCTTGACCTCGGTGCGCACGAGCACGTCGGTGTCGGTGGGCGCGCCGCGGAACGGGCGGATGGTGACGGTCTGGTCGCTCACCTGGTCGAGCGCGCCGGCGTAGGTGCGCACCAGCAGAGTCTTGAACTCGTCCTGCAGACGCTTTTGCTGCTCGGGCGTGGCCTGGCGCCAGGCCGGGCCGACGGCCGAGGCGGTCATGCGCTGGAAGTTGACGTTGGGCATGATCTTGCTGTCGACCAGCAGCATGATCTTGTTGATGTCACCGGCCTTGATCGACGAATCGGCCTTGATGGTCTCGAGCACGTCGGTCGACAGGCGCTTGACGAGCGCGTCGGGGGCTTCATCAGCCGCGTAGGCGGGCTGGTGCACGAAAGCGGTGGCGGCGCCGAACAGCAGCGCGCCGGCCAATGCCAGGCGGCCCAGGTCGCGTCGTTGCAGCAAGATCTTGTTGTTCATGTAAGTCCCTCAGGTTGAATTGTCTCCCCTGCACGGTGCAGCCAATGGCCCCGTGCTGAGACAGGAACGGTTTCGACAGGCGCCAGGCCGACCGGGTTCCTGAAGCGGAGGTGAAGCCTGCAACCGGATGCAAGCAGGCTTCCCGTCCGCCGCGCCGCCATCATTTGCCGGCGTTGTCGTCGTCCGGCGGATTGCCGTCGTAGACCTGGTTGCGGCGGCGCTGCAGGAACGCATCGCGCGTGAACGAGTACTTGTCGAGTGCGGCTTCGTCGAGCAGGCGGGTCGCGCCCAGGTAGCGCGAACGGGTGTCCACGACACGCAGGGCCGACAGCGAATTGCGCCAGGCGACATCGTGGATGTAGCCCTGCGCATCGCCGTAGAGTTCGAGCGGCTTGGCCACCGTGTCACGCAGGGTGGACGGCCCAAGCAGCGGCAGCACGATGTACGGGCCGGCGCCCACGCCCCAGTAACCCAGCGTCTGGCCGAAGTCTTCCTCATGGCGCGGCAGGCGCGCCTCGGTCGCAACGTCGAGCAGGCCGCCCAGACCGAAGAAGGTGTTGACGTTCAGCCGCATGAAGGTCTCGGCGCTGTTCTGCAGCTTGAGCTGCGCCACGTTGTTGGCCAGGCTCCAGACGTCACCGATGTTGCTGAAGAAGTTGGTCACGCCCTGGCGCACCAGCGAGGGCACCACCTTCTGGTAGGTGCTGGCCACGGGCTCGAGCACAGCCTCGTCGACGGTGTCGTTGAAGCGCGTCACGCCGCGATTGAACGGCTCAAAGGGGTCGACCGGGCTTGCCCCGGGCCCGGTGGCGCATCCGGCCACGAGTGCAAGACAGGCGGCTGCGGTTGCCCAGCGGGCGGGTCTCGCTACACTTTTAATAGCATGCGACGAAAAAAGTCGTGTGGTCATTTCTTGTTGGCTGTTCCCGGCGCCGTATTCCCCTCGGCGGCCTTGCTGTACAGGAACTGGCTGATCAGGTTCTCCAGCACCACGGCCGATTGGGTCGCGGTGATGGTGTCGCCGGCTTGCAGGTTCTTTTCCTCGGCGCCCGCCTCGATGCCGATGTACTGCTCGCCGAGCAGGCCACTGGTCAGTATCTTGAGCGAGCTGTCCTTGGGAAAACTGTAACGGTTTTGAAGCGCCAGCGTCACGTCGGCCTGAAAGGCCTTGTCGTTGAATGCGATGGATTCCACACGCCCCACCACCACGCCAGCGCTCTTGACCGCGGTCTGGGGCTTGAGCCCGCCGATGTTGTCGAAACGCGCGGTGACCGTGTAGGTCTTCTGGAAGTTCAGGCTCAACAGGTTGGCCGACTGCAGCGCCAGGAACAGCAGCGCGGCGCCGCCGATCAGCACGAACAGGCCGACCCAGATGTCGTTGGTGGAACGTTGCATGGTTTGCACTCTCTGTCTAGAACGATGGAGCCCGGGCCCCTTTAGATACTGAACATCATGGCGGTGAGCAGGAAGTCCAGCCCCAAGACCGCCAGCGACGCCATCACCACGGTCCGCGTGGTGGCGCGCGACACACCCTCGGGCGTCGGCTGGGCCTCGAAGCCCTGCAGCAGCGCAACGAAGGTCACGGTGAAACCGAACACGATGCTCTTGATGACGCCGTTGCCGACGTCGCGCCAGACATCGACGCCGCCCTGCATCTGGCCCCAGAACGCGCCCGGGTCGACGCCCAGCATGATCACGCCCACGACGTAGCCGCCCATGATGCCGACCGCGCTGAACACGGCAGCCAGCAACGGCATGGTGATGACACCGGCCCAGAAGCGCGGCGCAAGGATGCGCTGCACCGGGTCGACCGCCATCATTTCCATGGCGCTCAACTGCTCGTTGGCTTTCATGAGGCCGATCTCGGCGGTCAGCGACGTGCCGGCCCGGCCGGTGAACAGCAGGGCCGCCACCACGGGGCCGAGTTCGCGCACGAGACTCAGCGCGACCAGCAGTCCAAGCGCTTCGGAGGAGCCGTAGCGCTGCAGCGCGTAGTACATCTGCAGCCCGAGCACGAAGCCCACGAACAGCCCCGACACGCCGATGATCGCGAGCGAGTAGTTGCCCAGAAAATGGATCTGGTCGCGCACCAGCCCGAAGCGGCGCATGATCTGCGCGCCCGGACCGAGCAGCCGCAGGAAGAGTTTGGCGGCATGGCCCATGCCAGCCAATTGACTGCGCACGGCAAAGCCGACATCGGCAGGCTTCCACCAGCTCATGACCGCCCCCCTTCCCTGTTCCCGAAATCGTCCTCGATGCTGACGCCCGGGTAATGGAAACGCACAGGCCCGTCAGGCAGCGCATTGACGAACTGGTGCACCAGCGGGTCGGCGCTTTCGCGCACCTCCGCGGGCCGCCCCTGCGCGGCGATACCGCCGTTGGCAAGGACGATCACGTGGTCTGCGATGCGGAAGGTTTCTTCGAGGTCGTGCGACACGATGATGCTGGTGAGGCCCAACGCATCATTGAGCTGACGGATCAAACGCGCGGCCGTGCCAAGCGAGATCGGATCAAGACCGGCAAAGGGTTCGTCGTACATGACGAGGTCGGGGTCGAGTGCGATCGCACGGGCCAGCGCCACGCGCCGCGCCATGCCGCCCGAGATCTCGCTGGGCATCAGGTCGCGCGCACCGCGCAGACCGACGGCATCGAGCTTCATGAGCACGATGTCGCGCACCAGCGCTTCCGACAGCTGCGTGTGCTCTCGCAGCGGGAAGGCCACGTTGTCGAACACGCTGATGTCGGTGAAGAGCGCGCCGAACTGGAACAGCATGCCCATGCGGCGCCGCGCCGCATACAGCGCTGCGACATCGAAGCGGCCGACGTCTTTGCCGTCAAACAACACCTCGCCGCGTTGGGCGCGTTGCTGGCCGCCGATCAGGCGCAGCACGGTGGTCTTGCCACCACCCGACGCCCCCATCAACGCCGTCACCTTGCCTCGCGGCACGGAGAACGACACGCCGTCGAGGATCGCGCGCGCGCCGTAGCCGAACGAGACATCGCGGAATTCGACGAAGGAGGAAGACGGTGGTGTGGCTGGGTCCATCACAATAAAAAAGCCGGGCGCCTTCTCAGGCATCCCGGCATGCGGTTTCCGCGGATGATAACGGGGCCGCGAACGGCGCCGCTTCACTGAAACAAAAATCAGCGCGGTAAGTCGCTGAATCCCATCAAAAATTCGTCAACCGAGCGCGCCGCTTGACGCCCTTCGCGAATTGCCCACACCACCAGCGACTGGCCACGGCGAATGTCACCGGCTGCAAACACTTTGGGCACATTCGTTGCGTAGCCGCCGATGAAGTCGACCGTGGCACGCGCGTTGCCGCGAGCGTCCTTCTCGACACCGAAAGCGTCGAGCACGGTGGCCACGGGGCTGATGAAGCCCATCGCGAGCAGCACGAGGTCGGCCTTGAGGATCTGCTCGCTGCCGGGCACTTCCTGCATCTTGCCGTCCTTCCATTCGACGCGAACGGTCTTCAGGCCGGTGACCTTGCCCTTCTCACCGATGAACTCCTTGGTGGAGATGGCGAACTCGCGCTCGCAGCCTTCTTCATGGCTGGAGCTGGTACGCAGCTTGATCGGCCAGTAGGGCCAGGTCAGCGGGCGGTTCTCTTCTTCGGGCGGCTGAGGCATCAGTTCGAACTGCGTGACGCTCACGGCACCGTGGCGGTTGCTGGTGCCCACGCAGTCGGAGCCGGTGTCGCCACCGCCGATGACGATCACGTGCTTGCCTTCGGCGCGCAACTGGCCCTTGACCTTGTCGCCCGCGTTGACGCGGTTCTGCTGCGGCAGGAACTCCATCGCGAAGTGGATGCCGTCGAGGTCGCGGCCGGGCACGGGCAGGTCGCGCGATTGCTCGGCGCCGCCGGTGAGCACCACGGCGTCGAAGTCTTTCTGCAGCTGCTCGGGCGTGATGGTTTCCTTGGCCAGGTTGGTGACCTTGGAACCCTTGCCCAGCGGATCTTTCGCAGCACCGACCATGACGCCGGTGCGGAAGGTCACGCCCTCGGCCTTCATCTGCTCGACGCGGCGATCGATGTGCGTCTTCTCCATCTTGAAGTCGGGGATGCCGTAGCGCAGCAGGCCGCCGATGCGGTCGTTCTTCTCGAACAGGGTCACGTCGTGGCCGACGCGCGCCAGTTGCTGAGCCGCCGCCATGCCGGCGGGGCCGGCCCCGACCACGGCAACCTTCTTGCCGGTCTTGTGCTTGGCGACGCGCGGTGCCACCCAGCCTTCGTCCCAGGCGCGGTCGATGATCGCGTGTTCCAGCGACTTGATGCCGACCGCGTCGTCGTTCACGTTGAGCACGCAGGCAGCCTCGCAGGGCGCGGGGCAGATGCGGCCGGTGAACTCGGGGAAGTTGTTGGTCGAGTCGAGCACCGCGAAGGCGTTCTGCCAGTCGTCGCGGTACACGAGGTCGTTGAAGTCCGGAATGATGTTGTTGACCGGGCAGCCGCTGTTGCAGAACGGCGTGCCGCAGTCCATGCAACGTGCGCCCTGCACCTTGGCCTGGTCGGTGTTCAGGCCGACCACGAATTCCTTGTAGTGCTTGACGCGCTCTTCGACGGGCTTGTAGCCCTCTTCGACACGCTCATGCTCCATGAAGCCGGTGATTTTTCCCATCGTGCTGTCCTCTGTTCTTCGTATCTATGGCGCGCTCAGACGGCGGCCGTGGCGGGCGCGGCCAGTGCGTGCGGCTCGAGGCCCACGTGGGCGTTGTTGCCGCTGCTGGCCAGCTCGACCTGGCGGTCGTGCAGTTCGGCCAGGGCGCGCTTGTATTCGTTCGGGAACACCTTGACGAACTTGGTGCGCGACTCGGCCCAGGTGTCGAGCAGCTCGCGCGCGCGCTTGCTGCCGGTCCAGCGGTGGTGCTCCTCGAGCAGCTTCTTGAGCTGTGCTTCGTCGGTCTCGCCGCCGTGCCAGATCTTGCGATGCACGCTGGCGGTCTGCTCGGCCGAGGTCAGCACCTTGTCGAGCGAGACCATCGAGAGGTTGCAGCGCGTGGCGAACTGGCCGTCTTCGTCGTAGACGAAAGCCACGCCGCCGCTCATGCCGGCCGCGAAGTTGCGGCCCGTCTTGCCGAGCACGGCGACCGTGCCGCCGGTCATGTACTCGCAGCCGTGGTCGCCGGTGCCTTCGATGACCGCCGTGGCGCCCGACAGGCGCACCGCGAAACGTTCGCCGGCCACGCCGCACAGGTAGGCCTCGCCGGTCGTCGCGCCGTACAGCGCGGTGTTGCCGACGATGGTGTTGCGCACGGCTTCGCCGCGGAAGTCGAGGCTGGGTCGCACCACCACGCGGCCGCCAGAAAGGCCCTTGCCGGTGTAGTCGTTGGCGTCGCCGATCAGGTACAGCGTGATGCCGCGTGCCAGGAAGGCGCCGAACGACTGGCCGCCCGTGCCTTCGAGCTGGATGCGGATCGAATCGTCGGGCAGGCCTTGCGGATGCACCTTGGTCAGTGCGCCCGAGAGCATGGCGCCCACCGAGCGGTTGACGTTGCGCGCCACCTCGATGAACTGCACCTTCTCGCCCTTGTCGATGGCGGGACGCGACTTCTCGATGAGCTTCACATCCAGGGCGCGCTCGAGGCCGTGGTCCTGGTTCTCGACATGGAAGCGCGGCACGTCGGCCGGCACGATCGGCAGCGCGAACAGGCGGCTGAAATCGAGACCCGAGGCCTTCCAGTGCTCGATGCCCTTGCGCATGTCGAGCAGGTCGGCGCGGCCGATCAGGTCGTCGAACTTGCGGATGCCCAGCTGGGCCATGATCTGGCGCACTTCTTCGGCCACGAAGAAGAAGTAGTTGACGACGTGTTCGGGCTTGCCCGAGAACTTCTTGCGCAGCAGCGGGTCTTGCGTGGCCACGCCCACCGGGCAGGTGTTCAGGTGGCACTTGCGCATCATGATGCAGCCCTCGACCACCAGCGGTGCGGTCGCAAAGCCGAACTCGTCGGCGCCCAGCAGCGCGCCGATGGCGACGTCGCGGCCGGTCTTCATCTGGCCGTCGGCCTGCACGCGGATGCGGCTGCGCAGGCGGTTGAGCACCAGCGTCTGTTGCGTTTCGGCCAGGCCGATTTCCCACGGGCTGCCCGCATGCTTGATCGACGACCAGGGCGAAGCGCCCGTGCCGCCGTCGTGGCCGGCAATCACGACGTGGTCGCTCTTGCACTTGGCGACGCCCGCGGCGATGGTGCCGACGCCGATTTCGCTCACCAGCTTCACGCTGATGCTGGCGTGCGGCGCGGTGTTCTTCAGGTCGTGGATCAGCTGCGCAAGATCCTCGATCGAGTAGATGTCGTGGTGCGGCGGGGGCGAGATGAGGCCCACGCCCGGCACGGCATAACGCTGCTTGCCGATGTACTCGGTGACCTTGCCACCGGGCAGCTGACCGCCCTCGCCCGGCTTGGCACCTTGCGCCATCTTGATCTGGATCTGGTCGGCCGAGTGCAGGTACTCGGCGGTGACGCCGAAGCGGCCCGACGCGACCTGCTTGATGCGCGAACGCAGCGAGTCGCCGTCCTTCAAAGGCAGGTCGACCTCGACGTTGGCCGCGCCGATCACGCTCTTGAGCGTGTCGCCCTGCTTGATCGGGATGCCCTTCAGTTCGTTGCGGTAGCGCGCGGGGTCTTCACCGCCTTCGCCCGTGTTGCTCTTGCCGCCGATGCGGTTCATCGCAATGGCGAGCGTGGCGTGTGCCTCGGTGCTGATCGAGCCCAGCGACATCGCGCCGGTGGCGAAGCGCTTGACGATCTCGGCAGCCGCTTCGACCTCGTCGACCGGAATGGCCTTGGCCGGATCGATCTTGAACTCGAACAGGCCGCGCAGCGTGAGGTGGCGGCGGTTCTGGTCGTTGATGAGCTGCGCGTATTCCTTGTACGTGTTCCAGTTGTTGGAACGCGTGCTGTGCTGCAGCTTGGCGATGGCGTCGGGCGTCCACATGTGCTCTTCGCCGCGCGTGCGCCAGGCGTATTCGCCGCCGGCGTCGAGCATGTTGGCGAGCACCGGGTCGTCACCGAAGGCGGCCTTGTGCATGCGGATGGCTTCTTCGGCGATCTCGAAGACGCCGATGCCTTCCACGCGGCTGGCGGTGCCGGTGAAGTACTTGTTCACCGTCTCGGTGTTCAGGCCGATGGCTTCGAACAGCTGGGCACCGCAGTAGCTCATGTAGGTGCTGACACCCATCTTCGACATGATCTTCGACAGGCCCTTGCCGATGGCCTTGACGTAGTTGTAGACCGCCTTGTCGGCGCTCAGGTCGCCCGGCAGGTCGGCGTGCATCGCCGCCAGCGTTTCCATCGCGAGGTACGGGTGCACGGCTTCGGCGCCGTAGCCGGCGAGCACGCCGAAGTGATGCACTTCGCGCGCCGAACCGGTCTCGACCACGAGGCCGGCGGTGGTGCGCAGGCCTTCACGCACGAGGTACTGGTGCACGGCCGACAGGGCCAGCACGGCGGGGATCGCCACTTGCGTCGGGCCCACGCCGCGGTCGCTCACGATCAGGATGTTGTGGCCGCCCTTGATGGCATCGACCGCTTCGGCGCACAGCGAGGCCAGCTTGGCTTCGACGCCTTCATCGCCCCAGCCCAGCGGGTAGGTGATGTCGAGCACGTAGCTCTTGAACTTGCCCTGCGTGTAGGTGCCGATGTCGCGCAGCTTCGCCATGTCGGCGAAATCGAGAATGGGCTGGCTCACTTCGAGCCGCATCGGCGGGTTGACCTGGTTGATGTCCAGCAGGTTCGGCTTGGGGCCGATGAAGGACACGAGCGACATCACGATCGCTTCGCGGATCGGGTCGATCGGCGGGTTCGTCACCTGCGCGAACAGCTGCTTGAAGTAGTTGTACAGCGGCTTGTTCTTGCTGGAGAGCACGGCCAGCGGGCTGTCGTTGCCCATGGAGCCGATGCCTTCTTCGCCGGCCTGCGCCATCGGGCTCATCAGGAACTTGATGTCTTCCTGGGTGTAGCCGAAGGCCTGCTGGCGGTCGAGCAGCGCGACCTGGCTCACGGGGATCGCGGCCGGCTCGGCCTTGACGCTGTCGAGCTTGATGCGCAGGTTCTCGATCCACTGCTTGTAGGGCTTGCTGTTGGCGAGGGTGGACTTGACCTCCTCGTCGTCGATCATGCGGCCCTGCTCCAGGTCGATCAGGAACATCTTGCCGGGCTGCAGGCGCCACTTGCGCACGATCTTCTGCTCGGGCACGGGCAGCACGCCCGACTCCGAAGCCATGATGACCAGGTCGTCGTCGGTCACGCAGTAGCGCGAGGGGCGCAGGCCGTTGCGGTCGAGCGTGGCGCCGATCTGGCGGCCGTCGGTGAACACGATGGAAGCCGGGCCGTCCCACGGCTCGAGCATGGCGGCGTGGTATTCGTAGAACGCGCGGCGGCGCGGGTCCATGGTGGCGTGCTGTTCCCAGGGCTCGGGAATCATCATCATCACGGCCTGGCTGATCGGGTAGCCGGCCATCGTCAGCAGCTCGAGGCAGTTGTCGAAGGTGGCGGTGTCGGACTGGCCGGCGAAGCTGATCGGGTAGAGCTTCTGCAGGTCGGCGCCGAGCACGGGCGACGACATCACGCCTTCGCGTGCCTTCATCCAGTTGTAGTTGCCCTTGACCGTGTTGATTTCGCCGTTGTGCGCAACATAGCGGTACGGGTGGGCCAGCGGCCACTCGGGGAAGGTGTTGGTCGAGAAGCGCTGGTGCACCAGGCCCAGGGCCGAGACGCAGCGCTTGTCTTGCAGGTCGAGGAAGTAGGTACCGACCTGGTCGGCCAGCAGCAGGCCCTTGTAGACCACGGTGCGGCTCGACATGCTCGGAACGTAGTATTCCTTGCTGTGCTTGAGCTTCAGGCGCTGGATGTTGGCGCTGGCGGTCTTGCGGATCACGTACAGCTTGCGCTCCAGCGCGTCCTGCACGATCACGTCGTTGCCGCGGCCGATGAAGATCTGGCGCAGCAGCGGTTCTTTTTCGCGCACGGTGGGCGACATCGGCATGTCGCGGTTGACCGGCACATCGCGCCAGCCCAGCAGCACCTGGCCTTCGGCCTTGATGGCGCGTTCCATCTCTTGCTCGCAGGCTTCGCGGGAGGCGTGTTCCTTGGGCAGGAAGATCATGCCGACGCCGTATTCGCCGGGCGGGGGCAGCGTGACGCCCTGCTTGGCCATTTCTTCGCGGTACAGCAGGTCGGGCAGCTGGATCAGGATGCCGGCGCCGTCGCCCATCAGCTTGTCGGCGCCGACGGCACCGCGGTGGTCGAGGTTCTCGAGGATCTTCAGACCCTGCAACACGATGGCGTGGCTTTTCTCGCCTTTGATATGGGCGACGAAGCCGACGCCGCAGGCGTCGTGCTCATCGGCACCGGAATACAGACCGTGTTCTTGGAGGTGTTGAATCTCGGCAGCCGTCGTCATGGCGCGCTCCTTCAGTTTTCGCAGGGAAAGGGAGCATATTGCGATGCACAAAGAATGCCAAACACTTTAATGGGGGTCAGATTCCCATTAAATCTTGAGTTTTCTTGTCAGAATTAAATTGGGGACATGTTAAAAATAGAAGCACAAACCCCAACACACATGCGGCATCTCGCCGTTTTCAGTCTTGATCTTTGGGGGATGTCGGCGGCCGGCCGGCCTTGGCCTTGATCACTCGGCGCTCTGTGGACCTCTGCAACGTGTCCAAAAAGTCACCATCGCCGGCCGCCCAGCCGCGCAGCGTGGCGTCGGTCAGGGCCTGCTGATCGGCCGCACGAACCCCGCCACGCACCAGTTCGGCATACGCCGCCTCCCGCGCAAAGGGCGTGTTGCCGAGTTCCCAGTACAGCGGATGCGGGGTCAGCAGCCGGTCTTGCCGCAGGCCAGCGTAGTGGCCGTGGCTGGACCACGGAAAGTCGCGCGCCTCGGCAACCATGCCGGCGCGCACCGGGTTCAGGTCGATGTAAGCCATGCAGGTCAGCAGGTAGCGCTCGGTCTGGATCAGGGTCGATCTGTAGCGCCCTTCCCACAACGTGCCGCTGCGGCCGTGGCGGTCGTTGAAATAGCGCACGTAGCTGCGCCCGACCGACTGCATGAACTGCGGCAGGCCGGTGGCGCTGTCGGGCGTGGCCAGCAGGTGGAAATGGTTGTCCATCAGCACGTAGGCGTGCAGCGCGATGCCGAAGCGCGCAGCGTTCTCGGCCAGCAGGCCGAGCAGCTTTTCGTGGTCGGCACGGTCGACGAAGATCGGCTGGCGATTGTTGCCGCGCTGGATCACGTGGTGCGGCATGCCGGCCAGCGTGAGACGGGGGAGACGGGCCATGGGGGCGGTGGACGACGCCGTCCGGGTACTCAGTCGGCGAGGCGGAAGCGCGTGTCGCCCAGCGTGTCGAGCCCGAACTGCGCCAGCAGCTCGCGCAGCCGCGTCGCCGCGCTCGCCTTGCGCTGGCCGGTGTAGCGCGCCAGGATCAGCTCGTTCTTCATGCTGTGCTCCCAGCCGACCAGCTCGGTCACGGTGACGCTGTAGCCGTTGGCTTCCAGGTACAGGCAGCGCAGCACGTTGGTGAGCTGGCTGCCGATCTCGCGCGTGTGCAGCGGATGGCGCCAGAGTTCGGCCAGCGGCGTGCGCGACAGGGCCAGTGCCTTGGTCTCGCGCAGGCAAGCCGCCACTTCGGCCTGGCAGCAGGGCACGAGCACCATGCAGCGCGCCTTCTTGGCAAGGCCGAAGGCGATGGCGTCATCGGTGGCGGTGTCGCAGGCGTGCAGCGCGGTGACCACGTCGATCTGCGCCGGCAGTTCGCTCGCCTGCGCCGACTCGGCCACGGTGAGGTTCAGGAACGACATGCGCCCGAAGCCCAGCTGCTGCGCCAGCGCGCGGGAGCGCTCGACCAGCTCGCTGCGCGTCTCGATGCCGTAGACATGGCCGCCCTGCCGCGCGCGGAAGAACAGGTCGTAAATGATGAAGCCGAGGTACGACTTGCCCGCCCCGTGATCGGCCAGCGTGGCCTCGGCGCCCTCGCCCGGCAGCTCGCGCAGCAGCTGCTCGATGAACTGGAACAGGTGGTAGACCTGCTTGAGCTTGCGCCGCGAATCCTGGTTGAGCCGGCCTTCGCGCGTGAGGATGTGCAGCTCCTTGAGGAGCTCGATGGACTGGCCCGGCCGCAGGACTTCGGCCAGCTCGGCCTCGGCCTTGGCAGCCTTGTTTGTGGGGTGCGCTTTCGCGGGACGGATCATGGTGCTCTTGTTGTTCATGGCGTGGCGCTTCCCGGGCCGACGTCGAGCGCGGCCCAGCCGGTCGGACCCAGGGCTTCAAGCGTCTCGATGTTGCGCTCGAAGATGGCCTCGGCCTCCGGAAAGGCTTCGACCGCGCGGTCCATGCTGTCTTCACGCAGCAGGTGCAGCGTGGGGTACGGCGCGCGGTTGGTGGCGTTGGTGATGTCGTCGGGCTCGGTGCCGCCGAACTGGAAGTGCGGGTGAAAGCTGGCGAGTTGCAGCACGCCGTCGAAGCCCGCACGGGCCAGCTTGTGCTCGGCGCGCTCCGTGAAATCGTTGAAGTCGAGAAAGTCCGCCAGGGCGTGGGGGACGATCAGCAAGGTGGTGTCGCGCACCTCGGCGTCGAGCGCCACGAGCGCGCGGGCTTCGGCCAGCAACGCGTCGATCAGGCGGCCTTCGTGGGTATCGAGGTAGGTGACGTAGTGGATCTGGCCCTTCACATGCACCGCCTTGGCGAAGGGGCACAGGTTGAGGCCGATCACGGC
Organism: Variovorax sp. 54; assembly: GCF_002754375.1. Lineage (NCBI taxonomy): Bacteria > Pseudomonadati > Pseudomonadota > Betaproteobacteria > Burkholderiales > Comamonadaceae > Variovorax > Variovorax sp. 54. The sequence continues at coordinate 4,434,940 of NZ_PEFF01000001.1, read as the reverse complement.
ACGCTCAAGCCAACGGCGGGTGTCGGCTTCGGCTTGTGCGGTTTCAATGATGTTTGAGTCGCTCATGGCGTGGCCTCCGCCAGCTTGCGAATGCGCCCGAGGCGCGTGGCGACCGCCATGCCGGCGAGCGAGCAAGCCAGTGTGGCGGTCCAAGTCCAGTGCCAGCCACCGACGCGGTGCGCCACCCAGGCCACCGCAGGCGGCGCCAGGAACTGGCCGAGTGACGACGCCTGCTGCATCAGGCCGACCGTGGTCGACACGGTGCTCGGCCCCGGCGCCAGCCGCACACCCAGCAGGAACAGCGTCGCAGGCACCATGCCGCCGCCGAGCGAAAAAGCACAGATCGCGGCGTAGCGCAGCGCGGGTGGCAGGCCCAGCGCCTCGGCGCCCTGCCCCACCTGCGCGAAGGCGGCGACACCGCCCAGCGCCATGGTCAGGAAACCCCATTGCAGCAGGCGTTCAGGTGCCACGCCGCGTTGCAGCCAGCGGCCGCCCATGAGGTTGCCGACGATGTTCATCGCCGCGGCCAGCGCGGTCAGCACCGCGCTCCAGGCGGCCGGCACCTTCGCGTCGGCATAGATGGCGGGAAGAAAACCGATCACGGCCATCCACTGGGACGAGTACACGGCGAAGGTCAGCGCGATCAGCCACGGCGCGCGCGCCCCGACCGTCTCGCGCAGCCGCGAGGCCCAGCCGGACGATGCGGGCTGGGAGCTCGCGCCGACGACGCGGGCCCGGTCGTGTGGCACCGCCAGCCATACCCAGAGCGCAGCACCCGCCGACACCAGCGACAGCGTCCACCACCAGTCGGCCCATCCGCCCCAGGCGATCAGGGCCGGCCCGATGAGCAGCGCGAGCGCCACGCCGAGCGGCATGTAGGCGCCCCACAAGCCCAGCGCGGCCTTGTCGGCGCCCGCCGGCGTCAGTGCGCGGATGAGCCCCGGGCCGGGCATCACCGCCATCAGGAAACCGATGCCTTCGGCTGCGCGCAGCACGAACAGCCACAGCACCGCGTGCGACTCGCCCAGCAGGCCGGCGCCGACGGCACCTCCGAGCAGGCTGGCCGTCGTCAGCACCGCCAGCCCGACCAGCATGCTGCGCCGCAGCCCGATGGAATCGGCCGCGAGCCCGGCCAGCAGCCCGAGCGTCATGCTCGCGACCTGGACCAGCGAGAGCAGGAAACCAGCTTCGACCAGGTCGATGCCCAGCGATGCCTGCAGCGCCGGAACGGCAGGCGGCAGCTTGCCCAGGTGCAGCGCGGCGCTGACGCCACCCAGCACGACGGCGAAAGCCGCGGCCGGCACGCGGGCCGACGTGCTGTTCGAGCGCACGGCCGCCGTCATGCGATGCCCCGGCGACCGGTCAGCCGCTCGTGCTCGCGCATGGCGAAGCGGTCGGTCATGCCGGCGATGTAGTCGGCCACGGCGCGGTGCCGGTCGCGGCGCTCGGCGTACGACGCGGGCATCTCGGTGCCGCGCGCAAGGTAAGCATCGAACAGCTCGCGCACGACCTCGCTCGCCTGGTCGGTGGTCTGCGTGACCTGCGGGTGGCGGTAGAGGTTGCGGAAGAGGAACTGCTTGAGCGCCTCCGACTGCGCCTGCATGGCGCCGCTGAAGGCCACCAGCGGTGGCGCCTGGCGCACGGCGTCGGCATCGAACGGCCCCAGCGCTTCGATGGCCGCACGCGTCGTGTCGATCACGTCGTAGACCTGCGCGCTGAGCATGCGGCGGATGGTTTCATAGAGCACGCGTCGACCCTGGCCCGGCAGCTGCGGATGCTCGGCCAGCGCCTCACGGCGGTAGCGCTCGAACAGTTCGACATCGGCCAGTTGCTCGACGCTGATGAGGCCCGAGCGCACGCCATCGTCGATGTCGTGCGCGTTGTAGGCGATGGCGTCAGCGAGGTTGCACAGCTGCGCTTCGAGCCCCGGCTGCGTGCGGTCGAGAAAGCGGCGCGCCACGCCCTGCGGCTCGGCGGCCTCGATGCGTTCGGCGTTGGCGCGCGAGCAATGCTTGAGGATGCCTTCGCGCGTTTCGAAGCTGAGATTCAGGCCGTCGTACTGCGGGTAGCGGTGCTCCAGCGCATCGACCACGCGCAGGCTCTGCAGGTTGTGCTCGAAGCCGCCGTGTTCGGCCATGCAGGCATTGAGCGCGTCCTGGCCGGCGTGGCCGAAGGGCGTGTGGCCGAGGTCGTGGGCCAGCGCGATCGCCTCGACCAGGTCTTCGTTGAGGCGCAGCGCGCGCGCGATGGAGCGGCCCAGCTGCGCGACTTCGAGCGAATGGGTGAGCCGCGTGCGAAACAGGTCGCCTTCGTGGTTCAGGAAGACCTGGGTCTTGTAGACCAACCGGCGGAAGGCGGTCGAATGAACGATGCGGTCGCGATCGCGCTGGAAGGCGTCGCGCGTGGGCGCGGGCGGCTCCGCGTGACGCCGTCCGCGCGAGCGCGCGGGATGGCAGGCGTACGCCGCAAGGCTCATGCCGCGCAGCACTGCGCGAGCACGTCGCGCACCATCGCGTCGGGCGCGCTGCGCACGACGGCGGAGCCGGGTCGGTCGATCACCACGAAGCGGATCTCGCCGGCTTCCGATTTCTTGTCGACGCGCATCAGCTCGAGGTAGCGCTCGGCGCCCAGTGCCGGTCCCACGATGGGCAGGCCGGCCCGCTCGATCAGGCGGGTGAGCCGCGCGACGAAGGCCGCGTCGACGCCGCCGAGCCGCTGCGACAGCTGCGCCGCCATGACCATGCCGCAGCCGACGGCCTCGCCGTGCAGCCACTCGCCGTAGCCGAGGCCCGACTCGATGGCATGGCCGAAGGTGTGGCCGAAATTGAGGATGGCGCGCAAGCCGGTTTCACGCTCGTCCTGGCCGACCACAAGCGCCTTGATCTCGCAACTGCGCTTGACGGCATGGGCCAGCGCAGCAGGGTCGCGCGCCACCAGCGCGTCGATGTTCGACTCGATCCAGTCGAAAAAGGCCGTGTCGTAGATCGGGCCGTACTTGATGACTTCGGCCAGGCCCGCGCTCAGTTCGCGCGGGGGCAGCGTCTGCAGCGTGTCCAGATCGCACAACACGAGCTGCGGCTGGTAGAACGCGCCGATCATGTTCTTGCCCAGCGGATGATTGATGGCCGTCTTGCCGCCCACCGAGGAATCGACCTGCGCCAGCAGCGTGGTCGGCACCTGCACGAAGGGCACGCCGCGCATGTAACTGGCGGCCGCGAAACCCGTCATGTCGCCCACCACCCCGCCGCCGAGCGCGAACAGCACCGTCTTGCGGTCGCTGCCGTGGCCCAGGAGCGCGTCGAAGATCAGGTTGAGCGTTTCGAGGTTCTTGTGCACCTCGCCATCGGGCAGTTCGAGCAGGTGGACCGTGCGGAACCGGTCAGCCAGCACGGTGCGCAGTGCCTGGGCGTAGAGCGGCGCCACGGTGGTGTTGCTGACGACCAATGCGCTCGCGGCCGCGGGAACGACGCCGAAGCTGGCGGGGTCTCCCAGCAGGCCGCCACCGATGAGGATCGGGTAGCTGCGCTCGCCGAGCTGGATCTCGACGCGTTCGGGCTGTTGTGAGGCGGAAAGTGCGGGCGAAACGGACAGGGACATGGCCGCGAGTTTAGGCGCTCGGGCCTGCCGGGGTCAGTCGGAGGGCTCTTCCGGATGGGCGCCGGGCTCGACCACGCCGGCCAGTTCGAGCTGCATCACGATGAGGTTGACGAGCACCGCAATCGACGGGCGGCCGGTGTCGACCACGTCATGGGCCGTTTCCCGGTAGAACGGATCACGCGCATCGTGCAGCTCGCGCAGCCGGCCCAGTGGATCGGCCACCTGCAGGAGCGGGCGCTTGACGTCGTGGCGCAGGCGCCGAAACAGGTCTTCGGGCGACGAACGCAGGTAGATGACGTGGAAATGGCCGCGCAACTGCTGGCGGTTGGCCTCGCGCAGCACGGCGCCACCGCCCGTCGCCAGCACGCCGTGGGGGCTGGTGGCCAGGTCGGCAATGACCGCCTGCTCGATGTCGCGAAAGGCGGTTTCGCCTTCGCGATCGAAGAAATCACGGATCGTGCAGCCGATGCGCTGCTCGATCACGTGATCGGTGTCGATGAAGGGAGTGTTCAGCCGAGCGCCCAGGCGCCGGCCCACTGCGGACTTTCCGGCGCCGGGCAACCCGACGAGTGCGACCGCCACGCGGTGGCTGCTACGCCCGCGCGTCAGCGCGCGGCGTTGCGGTCGGTAATCATCTTCGGGGTGATAAAGACGAGCATTTCAGTCTTGTTGGCAACGCGTTCGCGCTTGCGGAACAATGCCCCCATGTAGGGGATTTCACCCAGCACCGGCACGCGCGATTCGTCATTGGTTTCGGTGAGTTCGAAGATACCACCGATGACGACCGTGCCGCCGTTCTCGACCAGCACCTCGGTCTGCACGTGCTTGGTGTTGATGGCCGGACCCGCCGAGGTGTTGACGCCACGGGCGTCCTTGCTCACATCCAGGGTCAGGATGATGTTGCCCTCGGGCGTGATCTGCGGCGTGACTTCCAGCTTCAGCACCGCCTTGCGGAACGAGATCGAGGTGGCGCCGCTGGAGGTGGCCTGCTGGTAGGGGATTTCTTCGCCCTGCTCGATCAGCGCCTTGGTCTGGTCGGCCGTGATGACGCGGGGGCTGGACACCAGCTTGCCCTTGCCGTCGGCTTCGAGGGCCGAGATTTCAAGGTTCAGCATGCGCGACAAGCTCGAGTTGAACAGCGAGATCGCGAAGGCACCGGCCGCATTGCCGGTGCCGCCGGCATCGCCTGCGGGCAGGTTGATGAAGTTGGAGTTGGTCCAGGTGGCTGCGGCGGCGCCGACGCCACCGGTGGTGGTGGTGGGCATGACGCCGAAGGTGCCGTATGCCGGATTGCCGTTGGCCGACGCGACGCGTTCGCGGGAGATACCGCCGCCCATCCGCACGCCGAGAGACTTGCCGAAGGTGTCGGAGGCTTCCACGATGCGCGCTTCGATCAGCACCTGCCGAACGGGAATGTCCAGCTTCTGGATCAGATCGGTGACCTGCGCCAGGCGCGAGGGAATGTCGGAAACAAACAGCTGATTGGTCCGCGATTCAGCGATCACGCTGCCGCGAGGGCTCAGGATGCGCGAGGTGGTACCACCGCCGCCACCACCACCACCGCCCGCCGATGCGCCAGTCCCCGTCAGGCCCTGTGCAATCGCAATAGCCTTCGTGTAGTTCAGCTGGAACGACTGCGTCCGCAGCGGCTCCAGGTTCTCGATCGCCGCCTTGGCTTCGAATTCGAGCTTTTCCTTGGCGTTGATCTCATCCTTGGGCGCGATCCACAGCACGCTGCCGTTCTTGCGCATGCCCAGGTTCTTCGCCTGCATGATGATGTCCAGCGCCTGGTCCCAGGGCACGTCCTTCAGCCGCAGCGTCAGCGCACCGTTGACCGAATCGGAGGTCACGATGTTGAAGTTCGTGAAGTCGGCAATCACCTGCAGCAGCGAGCGGATCTCGATGTTCTGGAAGTTGAGCGACAGCTTCTCGCCGTTGTAGCCCACACCCTGCGTGAGCTTGCTCGGATCGATCTTGCGGGCACGGACTTCCACCACGAACTGGTTCTCGCTCTGGTAGGCACTGTGCTCCCAGTCGCCCTTGGCATCGATCGTCATGCGCACGCGGTCACCCGATTGCTGCGACGTGATGAGTTGCACAGGCGTTCCGAAATCGGCCACATCCAGGCGGCGGCGCAGGCCTTCGGGCAGCGTCGACTTGGTGAATTCCACGACCAGGCTCTTGCCTTGCTGCTTCACATCGACGCCGACCTGGTTGTTCGGCAGGTCGACCAGCACGCGGCCGGTGCCGTCGGCACCGAGGCGGAAATCAACATCGCGCAATGGCAGGGTGTCGCGGTTGCGGTTCTCGGCGAAAGTGGTCGCGGCAGAGACCGCGAGCGCCGTTCCGGCGACCGGCTCGAGCACGACCAGCAACGACTTGCCCTGGATCTCGGCCTTGTAGGCCGTGGCCTGCTTCAGGTTCAACACCACGCGGCTGCGATCACCGGCCTGCACCACGTTGACCGAACGCAGGTTGCCCTGGTTGACCTCGATGGCCGAACGCCCGATGGCGTTCGTCACGCCCGGGAAGTCCAGCGCGATGCGCGCCGGTGTCTGCACGGAGAACCCGGCGGGCACCGCAGTGAGCGGCTGGGCCAGGTCGATACGGATCACTTCCGCACCCGACTGGGTCGAGCTCGTTACCGATTCAATCGCGTTTTGCGCATGGGCGACGGTCAGGGCACCGAAAGCCAGCAGACCCAGCCCGGCGGCGCGCAGCCACTGTGCCATCGTTGATTTTTTTTGGTTCATTTCGCACTCTCTTGCAACTGCAGCGTGGCTACGCGTTCGATCCATTCGCCGGCGGCGTCCTGCACGATCTCGCGCAGGGCGACTTCGGTTTCGTTGATACGGGTGATGCGCCCGTAGTTGAGCCCCAGGTACTCGCCGACGCGCACCTTGTAGAGCAGCTTGTCCACGCGCACGAGCGCCACCGGCTGGCCGTTGCGGTTCATGCTGCCGACCATCGCCATGGTGTCGAGCGGAAACCCCTCGAGCGCCTCCTTTCGGCGCGCCAGTTCAGGAGCGATCAACTCGGAGGTGCTCGGCTGGTTCGACTCGCGGCGCAGCGCCTGCGTCAGCTTCAGCATGTTGAAGGGCTCGAAGGACGAGGCCTCGGTGTAGGCCTGTGGCGTGAACTTCTTGGGCTCCGAGATCGGCGGCACCGAAGGCTTCACCTGGGCGCGCTCCTCGACCATCCAGCGCTGCAGGTCTTCCTGGTCGGAATTGCCGCAGGCGCTCAGGCCCAGCGTGGCCAATGCCAGCCACAGAACTCTGGCGACCGGCTTCATTTCTTCGCCTTCGGCGCCGTGGCGCGTTTCTGGGCGGCCCGCTCGTCTTCATCGAGGTAGCGGTAGGTGCGCGCGGTGGCGTCCATCGTCAGCACGTCCTTGTCCTTCTGCGGTGTGACGGTCACATTGTTGAGCGTCACGATGCGCGACAGGCTGGCCACGTCGGCCGCGAAGGCGCCCATGTCGTGATACCGGCCCGTGACGCGCACGGCGATCGGCAGCTCGGCGTAATAGTCCTTGACCGAGACCTGGCCCGGGCGGAACAGCTCGAACTGCAGGCTGCGGCCGAGGCCGGCCTGGTTGATGTCGGAGAGCAGTGCATCCATTTCCGCCTTGCTGGGCAGTTGCTTCTCGAGCAGGATCACGTACTGCTGCACCTGTTCGCGCTGCTTTTTCAGCAGGTCGAGGTTGGCGGCTTGGGCCACCTTCTTCTTGTAGTCAGCTCGGAGCGTGACTTCCTTGGCGCGCTCGGCTTCAAGCTCGTCATTGGAGTTCGTGAGCCAGACAAACCACAGGCCTGCCAGCGCCGCTGCGGTCACGGCAAGGCACAGCGCGTAGCGCGGCACCGCCGGCCACATCGAGGGATCGTTCGGATTCAGTCCGCGGAACTGGTCGCCGAAGTTCCGCAGTGCGGTGGCGACGTCGACTTTGGGGAGAGATCGGTTGCTGATGGCCATGATCGGTTACCCCTTCGCCTGTGCCTTGGCGGCCAGGGCTTTGTCGGCCTCCGCCTTCTGGGCATCGGTGGGCCGCTTGAGGCCGATGCGCATCGTGAAGTTCGCCACACGGCGCTGGTCGCGCTGGCTCAGGTTCACGTTGGTCGAGGTGATTTCGACCAGCTCGGGCTTCACCAGCCAGGGGCTGTTGTTGCCGAGGTTGCGCAGTAATTCCGACACGCGTTCGTTCGACTGCGCCATGCCTTGCAGGGTCACGGTCTGGTTGTCCTGCTTCATGCTGGTGAGATAGACGCCGTCGGGCAATTGCCGGACAAGCTCGTTGAGCAGGTGCACTGGCAGATTGCGGTCGCCTTGCAGGTCTTCCACAGCCAGTTGGCGCGCGCGAAGGGCCGCGATTTCGTCCTGCAGCGTCGAGATTTCCTTGATCTCGACTTCGAGTTTCTTGATCTCGGCCTGCAGAAAACCGTTCTTCGAACGTTGCGCGGAAATCTGGGCTTCGAACCAGAGGTAGCCCAGGCCGGCGATCAGAACGCCAAGCAGCGCGGCGGCGCCCAGGGTGCCGTAGAAGGCCTCGCGGCGGCGCTTGCGCGCGGCTTCGCGGTGTGGGAGCAGATTGATCAGGATCACTGCAGGAACCTCCGCATGGCCAGGCCGCACGAGGTCAGATAGGAAGGCGCTTCACGGCGAACCTTCTTCTCGCGAATGCTGGGGCCGAAGTCCATACCGTCGAACGGATTCACGAGCGAGCAGGCGAACGAGGTCTGGCGGGTCACGGCATTCGTCAACCCCGGCAGCGACGACGATCCACCCGCGAGCAGCACGTAGTCGACGCGGTTGTGCGGCGTGCTGGTGAAGAAGAACTGGAGCGCGCGCGCGATTTCCTGCGCGATGCTTTCGACGAAGGGCTTGAGCACGCCCGAGCCGTAGTCGTCGGGCAGGTCGCCGCTGCGCTTCTTGGCCTCGGCCTCTTCAGCGGAGAAACCGTACTGGCGCACGATCAACTGGCTAAGTTGTGCGCCGCCGAAAGCCTGGTCGCGGTCGTACAGCACTTCCTGGTTGCGCAGCACCTGCATGCTGGTCGTGAAGGCGCCCACCTCGAACAGCGCCACGATGGCGTCCACGCCCTTGCCGGGAAGCTGCTCGATCAGGCGCGCCGTGGCCAGCCGAGAGGCGTATGACTCGACATCAAGAATCATCGCCTTGAGGCCGGCGGCTTCCGCCAGGCCTTCGCGGTCCTGCACCTTCTCTTTGCGGGAGGCGGCGATCAGCACCTCAACGTCGCCAACGGACGTCGTGCTCGGACCCGTCACGCAGAAGTCGAGACTCACTTCATCGAGCGAGAACGGGATGTACTGGTTGGCTTCGGACTCGACCTGGATCTCGAGCTCCTGCTCGCTCATGCCGCCCGGAAGAATGATCTTCTTGGTGATGACCGCCGAGGGCGGCAGCGCCAGCGCGACGTTGCGGGTCTTGGTGCCGCTCTTGCGCACCACACGGCGCACGGCTTCGGCGACTTCGTCGAATTTTTCGACGTTGCCGTCGGTGATCCAGCCGCGTTCGAGCGGCTCGATGGCGCAGCGCTCCAGAACCAGCTTGCCGCTGGCCTCGCGGCCGAGCTCCACCAGCTTTACGCTGGACGAACTGACATCCAGTCCCAGCAGGGGGGCATTCTGACGACGAAACAATGATCCAAGAGCAGCCAAGTTAGGTCCCTCTCCCCCTGTTATTTGTAACCAATGGAAAAATATGCGTTCGGTTGCATGCTAGCAGCAGGCACAGCGCCCACCAAGCGTGCAGAAAGCCCGGAACCGACAACCGTTGTCAAAACGTGACGTCAAAGCCGCATTCTGTAACTTTCTGCTTAGCCCCAGGAGAGGGAATGCGCGAGGTAACAAAGATCAGCAGGCGCCGAGGGGGCGGCTTTTTATAATGTCCGGTGACTCTCCGGGCCCCCATGCAAGAAACTTCCAGCCCCAAGGGGCGCGCCAAGACCCCTCCCCCGAACGCCCCTTCTGGCTGAAATGGCTGTTGCGTTTCGTGTTCTGGGGCGCGGGCATCGCTGCGGCGGGCCTGCTTTCCATCCTGTGCGTGGTGGCCGTGGCCCTGGCAGTGGCCTATCCCAACCTGCCGGACATCTCTGAGCTTTCCGATTACCGCCCCAAGCTGCCGCTGCGCGTCTTCTCCGCCGAAGGCACGCAGATCGGCGAATTCGGGGAAGAACGACGCAACCTCACCCCCATTGCCGCGATCCCCAAGGTCGTGAAGGACGCCGTCCTCGCCGCCGAAGACAGCCGCTTCTATGACCACGGCGGGGTCGACTACAAGGGCCTGGTTCGCGCCGGCCTGGCGAATCTGAATCGCGTGAAGAGCCAGGGCGCGTCGACCATCACCATGCAGGTGGCTCGCAACGTCTACCTGAGCTCCGAGAAGACGCTGACGCGCAAGATCTACGAAGTGCTGCTGACCTTCAAGCTGGAGCACATGCTCAGCAAGGACCAGATCTTCGAGATCTACCTGAACCAGATCTACCTCGGAAACCGCGCCTACGGTTTCGCAGCCGCCTCCGAAGCCTATTTCGGCAAGCCCCTGTCCGAGATGACGATCGCCGAGGCCGCCATGCTCGCCGGCCTGCCGAAGGCACCCGGGGCGAACAACCCGGTCAACAACCCGCAGCGCGCACGTGGACGCCAGTTCTACGTGATCGACCGCATGCAGGAAGCCGGTTTCATCACCGCCGAGCAGGCGGCCGAGGCCAAGAAAGAACAGCTGCACCTGCGCGACGCTGCCGATCCGAACCGCCTGCACGCCGAGTACGTCGCCGAAACCGTGCGCCAGCTGATGTACGCGCAATACGGCGACAGCACCTACACGCGCGGCCTCAAGGTCTACACCTCGCTGGTCGCGGCCGACCAGGCGGCTGCCTACAAGGCGCTGCGCAAGGGCATCATGGACTACGAACGCCGTCAGGTGTACCGCGGCCCCGAGAAGTTCATCGACCTGCCGAACGACCCCAAGGAGCTCGACGAAGCGGTGGACGACGTGCTGAACGACCACCCCGACAACGGCGACGTGATGGCGGCCGTGGTGCTCAAGGCCACGCCCAAGGAAATCCAGGCCATCCGGGCCAACGGCGATGCCGTGCAGATCACCGGCGACGGCCTCAAGCCTGCGCAGTCCGGCCTGTCGGACAAGGCACCGCCCAACATCAAGATCCGCCGCGGCGCCGTGATCCGCGTCGCGAAGACGCCCAAGAACACCTGGGAAATCACCCAACTGCCCGAGGTCGAAGGCGCGTTCGTCGCCATGGACCCGCGCGACGGCGCCATCAAGGCGCTGGTCGGCGGCTTCGACTTCGGCAAGAACAAGTTCAACCACGTCACACAGGCCTGGCGCCAGCCGGGCTCGAGCTTCAAGCCTTTCATTTACTCGGCGGCGCTCGAAAAGGGCTTCACCCCTGCCACGGTCATCAATGACGGCCCGCTGTTCTTCGACGCCGGCACCACCGGCGGCCAGCCCTGGGAACCCAAGAACTACGGCGGCGGCTTCGACGGTCCGATGTCGATGCGCACGGCGCTGATGAAGTCGCGCAACCTCGTGTCGATCCGCATCCTGCAATCCATCGGCACGCGCTACGCGCAAGACTGGATCACCAACTTCGGCTTCGACAAGGACAAGCACCCCGCCTACCTGCCGATGGCACTGGGCGCCGGTGCCGTCACGCCGATGCAGATGGCGGTGGGCTACTCGGTGTTCGCCAACGGCGGCTACCGCGTGAATCCGTACCTCGTGACCCGCATCACCGACCACAAAGACCGCGTGCTGGTCGACGTCCAGCCGCCGCTGCTGAATGAAACGTCGCGCGCCATCCCGCAGCGCAACGCCTTCATCATGGACACGCTGCTGCAGTCCATCACGCGCGCCGGCACGGCCGCAAAGGCGCAGGCGATGCTCAAGCGACCCGACCTCTACGGCAAGACCGGCACCACCAACGACTCGCTCGACGCCTGGTTCGCAGGCTTCCAGCCCACCATGACGGCGATCTCGTGGATCGGCTACGACACGCCGCGCAACCTGGGCGACCGCGAAACCGGCGGCGGCCTGAGCCTGCCGATCTGGATCAACTACATGGAAACCGCCCTCAAGGGCGTGCCTGTGACCGACCTGTCGACCACGCCGCCCTCGGGCATCGTGACCGTCGGCGGCGAGTGGTACTACGACGACTACGCGCCAGGCCGCGGCGTGTCGAGCCTGGGCGTGGAGTCTTCTGCGCCGGTGGCCCCTGCGGAAGCCCTGAGTGGCCCGGCGATCAGCGCGCCCGCGCCGCCCGAGGAGCGCAACCGCATCCTCGACCTGTTCAGGAACTGATCAAAAAAGAAGGAAAGCGGCGGGAAGCGGCGGCTCAGGCCGCCGCGAACACCAGCGGCAGCCCCGCCTGCAGGGTCGCCTCACGGGAGAGGTTGCCGAAGAACTCCTCGCCGGTCTTGGTGTCCACCCACACCCGGCCGTCGTGCCGGTAGTGGTAGCCGCCGGAGCGTGCCGCCAGCCAGATTTCATGCAGCGGCTTCTGCAGGTTCACGATCAATTGGCTGCCGTTCTGGAACGACATCGTGATCATTCCGCCGACCCGCTGGTTGTCGATGTCGGCGTCGGTCGCGTCGTTGATGCGGTCGCAGCCCTGCTCGATGGCGGCAAGTGCCGCCTCGGCGTGGTCCATGTACTCGGTGTCGGTCATTACAGTTTTTGAATCCGGGCAAGCGCTTTCGTAAGCGCCGCCTTTGCTCGCTGTCCTTTTGGTGTGTCCAGGTCGATCCCTGCGATTACGCCTTCTAGCGCCTCGGCTGCCGGGTCCTTCCCCGCGATATCGGCTAGTGCTGCGCGGTCCGTCGGGCTGCATGCCCGCTTCCCACTCTTCCACGCACTGATCGTTGGCTGCTGCATGCCCAGCACCTGAGCGAGCTTGTATTCGCTTCCAGCTATCGATGCTGCTTGCTCGATAAGAATATTCAATTGGCTCATAGATAGCACCTTTGCTAATATCCTCTTACGTTAGCAACTTTGCTAAGCGTTAGCAGGTCTAGTAATTCTGCCACCGGAGCCGCCATGCACCAAATCTCTTTTTCCGCCTTCGCGAAACGGCACGCTGAGCGCGATGCTGATTTCCTCGATTGCGCGCCCTCGGCCGTCCAAACCGAGGAGGTCAAGGCCATGGCGGCTCCGGCCTCGTCGGGGTCGAGGGCGTGCTCCCTTCGTGATCGCCGAATTGAGGCTGTATCGCGTGCTGCGGTGCGGCGTTGGGGTGCTGCCGGGTTTGTCGGTTCGTGCGATCGCTGGGCGGTTGTTGCTCATTGCGATGAGGGGCCGAGGGTCTACAAGTTCGCGGGGCGGCCCAAGCCGGCGATGGTGATCGAGGGGCATCTCGTTGAGACCTTGGTTCGTTTGCAGGTGGCAGCATGAGCATCGTTCGCGCTGCTGTTGGTCGTCCAGCCATTCACGTCGATAACGCCGCCAAGGTCCGCGCGCATCGTGCCGCGAAGGGCCGTATCGAGTTCACAGACGATCCCAAGATCAAGCAGACCATTGCTGGTATTGCCAGCGAACTCGGCTGCTCTGAGGCCGATGTGCTGCGGTCTATTACTCGTTTCGCGCTGACGAATCGCAACTGGAAGCAGGTCGGCCTCTACGGCTCCAAGGGGCTGCAATGAGCGCGAACGACAGCCAACATGAAACGCCTTTCGACCGTTGGGCGTATCGGGCTCTGTGTGGCATCGGGATTGCGCTCGCTGCTGGCATCGCCTCGGGGATCGTCTACGGCTACTGGAACTGTCTGCTGAACGCGCCGTGTGTGCGATGACCGCCGCCGAAAAGCTCGAATGGAAGCGCCGCGCACGTGCGGCGATCACCGCGCCGATTCCTCCCGCTATTCGCGACGGCTCGGCCAATGTCTCGGTTCAGTACCGCGACGATGCTGCCGTCTGCGCGGCCTTCGTTCGTCGCGGTGTGCAGCCCGACCGCGCCATGGTCGCGTGCTTGCGCCTGGAAGGTCAGCAGGGTCGCCTATGACCTCGATTACGGCCTATGAGGCGGTGCAGCGCGCGCTACGTGACTGGTCCCTCGCCTCGCCCCCTTCTTTGCTAAGCGGCTGCTCCGTGGCGTGCAGCCACGGCCTGCCTATCGCTGCGGCTCGAAGAGACGTAGCCCGCCAGCAGCGTGTGATCCCCCTGAAGCGCGAGGGATCGTTAGTCGCGCAAGCGATTGAGACGCCGTACCCGGTGGCTCAACCCGAAGGGCAAGAGCCCGGTCCGCAGGACGCGCCCGCACTCGATGGCGCATGCCTCCTGCAATGCCTCTACCTCGCCGACCGTTGCGACCGCCGATGCGAGGGCTGTGCTGCGACGACCGGCGACGCCAGCGTCGCGCGACAGGGCTTGCCCGGCGCCGACGCGGCGGCGCTCGGTATTCATACCCCCCCGAGTAACACGGGGGTAAACAACGAAGTTGATGAGGTGGGCAATGGCGGTTGACGAAAAGCTGGTTCTCGAAGGCAACCGCGTGAAGGTGTTGACCCAAGGTCGGCAAGTCGCCGCTGTTGCTCAGTCTGGAGTGATCGTTGATTACTTCCGCTTCACGTTCAAGCGCGCCAATGTGCCGCATACCCGCAAGGTTCCCGGTGACACCGATGACCAGAATCTGGCTCGCTGGTTCGCGCACGTCTTCGCCCAGCTGCTCGGCTTTGTCGTCGGCGTAGATCGTCCGGGTCGTGACTACTACGAGTTCACGACGACCATAGACAACGCTTTCGGCCATGAAGTGGCGAGCGTATCAGCGGGCGGCGAATCGCAGCGCGGCACGATCTGCGTGACTGTGAAGGGCGAGGGTTGCACCTACGCTCTACCGGGCTGGGAGAAGCGTGTCCACGAGTACTTCGGCGAGTTTGCGCCGACGATCACCCGCATCGACCTGGCGAAAGATTTTTTCGAGGGTGAGGTCGATATCAGCGAGCTGGTCGGGCTCTACAAGGCTCACGGCTTCAGCTACCGCAATCGCAGGCCTAAGCACAACTGCCATGGCGCATGGATCGGCATCGATGACGACGATGCTGATGACTTCACCAGCGTGAAGCTCGACCGTATCGACTTTCGCAAGATCGCGGCTGTGACGCTTTTCAAGCCCGGCGACTCGCGCACGTTTCAAGTCGGCTTGCGTGAAAGCGGCAAGCTCTTTCGCGGCTACGAAAAGGGCCATGCCTTCGGCGACCTGTCCTCGAAGTGGCTGCGCGGAGAAGTCGAGCTGCGCAACGTCAACCGCGTCATTCCGTGGGATGCAGTCATCGAGCCCGCGCAGTTCTACGCGGGGGCCTACGAGGCCACCAACTGGCTGTGCAATCACCACATTGCTGTTCGTGTGCCCACGGCGACCAAGGTTGCCGAGGCAAGTGCTGAGCGCTGCATTGCATGGGTGCGCCGCGTTGTTGCGCCGACCCTCGTGCAAATCACGAAGGTGATGCCCGATGAGGGCTGGCTTGTCGGCCTCGTTCTTGAAGAACAGAACCGCCGCGTGCCGCGTTCGCTGCGCGGCCTCAATCACCACACCATGCAGCACGGAATCGCCGAGGCGCTGCGCAAGTACACAAATCCCGAGGTTCCGGCCCTCGCGGTTCTTTGATTCAGCCGGTTAAAGGAAATCACCATGAAGTTCAATCAAGTCATCCACGTTGTGGGCATGAAGTCCAGCAAGGGCACGCTGGAGAACGGCAACGGCTACGACTCCACCAAGGTTTACGCACTGGTCGATCTTGACGCGTCCAAGGGCACTGCGAAGGGCATGGCCAGTTCGGAATTCAATCTGGGCACCAGCGATGAATTCTCGAAGTACAAGCACCTGCCGTTTCCGTTCGAGGCCGAGGCTGAAATGGAGATCGTCACGAACGGCAAGCTGACGAAGACCGTCATGCATGCCCTCAAGCCTGTGGCCCGTGCGGCCAACAAAGCGGCCTGACGCACCAAGGGTATTCGGAAGCGCAATCCGCATTTCGTTTCCGGTACACGGCCATGCAAGTCGCACCACGTTACTACGTCCAAGGCACAGAGGATCACTCGTTCCTGCGTGCCGATGGCGAGGGCGGTGTGGATTACACGCCGCTCATTACCAACGCTACGCCGTTCACTAGTGCGGATGCAGCAGCTGATGCTGTGCAGGACCACTGCGGCGGTGAAGCGGTTGTGTTCCGTTGCTATCAGCTGGAGTCGTGATGTTCACAGCTGAACATCTGATGGCTGCGGCGCTCACCGGTCTGCTCTTCGGGCTTGGCTTCTGCGCTCTCGCGTGGTGGTCCGGCGAGTCGGCTGAGCGTCGTGTTCGCATCGATCGTGCGCGCCGTCGCGATCACTCGAAAGTGCCGTGCATACGTGCGGTGATAGGAGCCGCATCGTGACATTGACACCCGAGGACATGAAGGTCCTGTTCCAAGTTGTTTCGATCACGGCGTTCGTGTCCGGCGTGACTGGCTACGTCGGTGGATTTCTCTTCGGAACGCTCATGCAGGTCGGTGTGGACTGGTTGCGTCGTCGCGGTGCACGTGCTCCGTTCGTTGAACGTGCGGAGGCATTCGAGCGGCGCGCTCGGCGTTGGGCAGCAGCGCATTCGCGCATCGCTGCACGCAATCGTCGTGAAGCCATTCGGCGCGGTGATTGGGTCGATGAGGTTTAGCCGTGGCTGACCCGATCGTCATCGAATGCGCCTCCGCGTGCACCGTCACGGTGGTGCACGAACTCTCAATTCCGTTGCTTCAGTTAACGCCTGAGCAGGGAGAAGAAATCGCGCTCGCAATTTTGGGCGTGTGGGCGATTGCTTGGTGCATCCGGCAAGTGATCGTCGCTGTTCGTCAATCCGGAGCATCAAAAGAGGAAACAGAGTCATGAAGAAGTTTGCGAGCTATGTGAAGCGCAGTCTTGCGCCTGTCGTGGTCGGCGCTGGTGCGCTGTCGGTTCTTCCGGCACGTGCAGCCATCGACGTCTCGGCTGTGGTTGCCAAGATCGCCGAGTACAGCGGTGTCGATTCGCCCATCGTGGAGATCGGCGGCGCGATCCTGTTGGTGGTGTTGACCATCGCTGCCCTCGTCTGGGTGCGTCGCTCCCTCAAGTGATCACGGTCGGTTGATCGCGGGACCCCGGCTTGATCACCCGGGGGCTTCTTCAAAGTGCTCGCGTCGAGTGCTTCGCAGAGGGCAAGTCACATGGGTCTGTTCGTCATCATCGCGATCTTGGGGGCGGCATGGCTCATCTTCTCCGTCTGATCGTTGCCTTCGTATTGCTGGGACTGTCGCTGTCGGCAAGCGCTCTTGTCCCGCAGGCCAGCGGGTATATGCCGGGAACCGCTTCTGATGGTGGTTTCATCGGTGGGACTGCTTACCCGACGGTCGATGGTGCATGCACTGCTTTTCAAAGTTTTTACAACACGCAGAGTGGTCCCTATTCCGCCGTGTATGTGGGCAACGCACCGTTCGGAAGCAGCGGCAACTCTTGGCAGTGCTATGCGGACTTGACCAATAAGTCGACTGGTGCGCTTTTCACGCACAACGCCAATGGCTATGCGGTCAAGGGCGGTTTGACTTGCCCGGCCAATAGCGCTCAGGTTGCTGGCGGGTGTCAGTGCACAGCGCCCTATGTGGAGAACGCTGCGCATACAGCGTGCGAGGCGCCGCCGGACCCTTGCTTGGCTTTGAAGGGGCAGTCAGCTGGTGTTTGGTGGAAAGACACCGGCGATGACAACGGCTTGCCCGCGAAAGTGGGTTTTAGCGTCTGTGACAAATATCAGTCGGCGGGCAACGGCTTGTGCGTGGTGACTGTTCCGTCTCGCACGGCTCTGTGCGGTCAGGCGGAGGGCGGTTGGTGGCGGTGTTCTGGTGAGGGGTTCTATACGGGCAGTACTGCCGCCGCGCCTTCGAAGTGTTCTCAAAGCGGTCCCGGTGGGACTGGCGATAGCGCGAGCGATCCGATGCCATCGACGCCCCCTGTTGGTATGCCACCAAAAGCACCGGATCAGCCTGCGCCGGGAACGGCTGCGCCAGCGCCTTGCCCTGTGGGGCAGGCTCCTGGCACTTTCAACGGAACGAGTATGTGTAAGCCTGTCGGCACTGATCGTCCTCAGGTCGCTGATGCTCCTGGGAACGGCGATAGCACGACAAATAACAGTGATGGAAGCTCGACCACGAGCACTAGGACTGGCACGACAAAGTGCGCAGAGGGGCAGTGCACGACAACGACAAATGTCACCAATGTGACGACGAATGCGCCCGGCAACGATGCGTGTCCCAGTGGTCAGACTCCCGGTACGAAGACGGTGAATGGTCAGACTCGCAGGACGTGTACCGGAACGACCAGTGGTACTTCGTCGGAAGCTCAGTCTGGCTTTTGCGAGAAAAATTCCAAGGACAAGCAGTGCGACGGCGATGGGGCTGATACCAGTTTTGGTGGGGCATGCGCCGGTGGTTTTAAAGCAGTGAGCGATGACGCTGTGTTGAACGCGATGGCAGAGGAGCAGTACAGGCGCAATTGCGAGTTCTTTGAGAAGAAGCCTGATGCGACCGACGAGACGCGCGCCTATGACGCGATGCTCGCGAAGGGCAAGCAGGGCGGCGATCAAACTGGCGACCTGCCTGAAGGATCGAAGCGTGATTACACGATTGGGCCCAGCGATTTCGATTACTCCAGCGCGATCGGATCACAGCAGTGCTTCCGTGATCGCAACGTATCTATCTGGGGGCGCAGCATCGTGATTCCCCTTTCCGTCGTCTGCCCGTGGCTTGAGATCCTGGGAAACATCCTCGTTGTCGTTGGCTCGTTGCTCGCGGCACGTATCGTCGTAAGGGGCTGACCATGCCTGCATTTCTTCCTTGGGTCCTTGCGGCCTTTTTCGGTGGCCTGCGCTACGTCGCAGGATCGCTCGCTGTTCAGGTGTTGGTCGGCCTCGGCATCGGTGTTGCCACGTATACGGGCATGGATATCAGCCTCACTTTTTTAAAGCAGCAGGCTATGCAGGCGCTCGGCGGCTTGCCTGCGGAAGTCATCGGCGCGCTCGGGTTCGCAAAGGTTGGTGTGTTCATCAACATCGTGACAAGCGCCATGGTCGCGCGCATGAGCATGACCATGATTCGAAACGCTGCCGGTGCGCTTGTGGTCAAGCGCTTCTTCAAGCTGTAAGCCATGTTCTACCTTCGCACTGGTGGGAATGGCTCGGGCAAAACGCTGCTCACGCTGAAGGACGTTCGCGCGCTTCAGCTGGAAAGCGGGCGTCCGGTGTGCATCAACATTCGCCCGGCGAATGACCCGAAGAAGCCAAATGAGCCCTACTGCAATATCAAGCCCGAGAAGCTCGAAGAGTTCGGGTGGAAGAAGGTTCGCTTCGAGGATTGGGAAGCGCAAGAGGACGGCACCATCTTCCTCATCGATGAGTGCCACTACGATCTGCCAGGACGACCAGCGAGCCAGCGGCCACCGAGTCACATTCAGCGGCTTACAGAGCATCGCTCACGCGGCTTTGATTTTTTCCTGCTGACCCAGCATCCCAAGAATGTCGATAGCTTCGTGCGCAATCTGGTGCAGGCTCCGGGTTGGCATCAACACATCAAGCGTTTGGGCGGCGCGATGCCGGTCGCAAACTTTCACCAGTGGGATGCAGTCGAGCTGGAGTGCCACAAGTTCGGTAGTGCCAAGAATGCCGACACGAAGACTCGGCCATATCCGAGTGACGTCTACAAGTGGTATGACTCGGCCACGATCCACACCGGCAAGAAACGCATTCCGTGGCGGGTGTGGTTCATCCTTGCGGCGGTCGTGTTGATCCCAATTTTGTTCATGCGCGGGTTCTCGCGCGTCGGCGGCGATGAGCCTTCGAAGAAGTCGGGGGCGAAAGCAGATTCGGCGCAGCGCGGCTCGGCCGCTGGCGGTGCAGTCGTGCAGGTGAAGACCCCTTCGGAGTACATCGCGAGTTATCAGCCGCGGATTCCGGGGCTGATGCACACCGCTCCGGCCTACGATGGCTTGACCACGCCTAAGCGCGTTCCTGTGCCTGCTGCGTGTGTGGAAATGGCGAGTAAGGGGTGCAAGTGCTACACGCAGGATGCGACGCCCTACCCTGTCGATCTGATGATGTGTCGTCAGCTCGTGGCGCATGGAGCTTTCCTTGCGTTCCAACCGGAAGGCGAGGATCGGCTGGGCGTGGGTCGGCAGATTCAATCGCCGAAGACACCGGAGTCTGCGCAGATGGTCGCCAGCGCGTCCCCGGGCCTCGTCTTGATAGGTGGGGGCATCCCCACTGCTCCGAGCGCTCCTGTGGCTCCTATCGCGGAAGGTGGGGCGACGCCTCGCGTCCAGCCCGGCTCAAAGTGGTCCTTCACCACACAGCCGCAGTAGATCGCCGGCTGTTTTTTCTATGTAGTGAGTCGCGCGATTTGAGCGCGTTCGAGGTGTGCGGGTGCGCTGGTATCGCCGAGAGAGATTCGAGTTTCGTTACCGGTTCGCTAGTCGGCGCGGAAATAGTCGGTATTTGGGGATTCCTTCGGGCTCATGTTGGCGACGAATCGCTGGAAGGCTCGAAGCTTTGCTTCTTCGCGTTGCTCCCAGCGACGCACTACGCTGATTGACCAAGCGATGCCCCAGCACATGAGAGCCAGCACTGCAATTCCGGCAATGAGGTTGATGGCGATGAAGATTTGGGCGTCTCGCTGCAGCTGCATTGCCCATGCTTCGAATTGGTGATCTGGTCGCACGTTCTTCTCCTTTGGGCTAGTCTACAAGTGCTTACAAAAGCTTCAAGAGGACGGGAGGGCTACTGGTGCTGATTGGATACGCGCGGGTATCTACTGCGGATCAAAACACGTCGATTCAATACGAGGCATTTCTGAGGGCAGGCGTGAGCTACGTTGTCGAGGAAAAGCGATCTGCGGTGAAGAAGCGTCCTGTGCTCGAGGATGTGCTTCAGAGGATTGGTCCGGGCGATACGTTGGTGGTCTACAAGATGGATCGTCTTGCGCGTTCGCTGGTCCACCTGCTGAGCGTTTTTGCGCATCTTGAGGCTCGCTCTGCGGGGTTTCGGTCACTGACTGAGCCTATCGAGACAGAGACGCCCGTGGGGCGCCTATTCATGCAGATGTTGGGATCGTTCGCGGAGTTCGAGCGCGCGCTGATTCGCGATCGCTGCCTGGCCGGGCAGATTGCGGCCCGAGCTCGTGGTCAAGTGTGGGGAAGGCCTCGGGTGCTGGGGAGCGAGGATGAGGCCGGAGTGGTCGAAATGTATCGCTCTGGGTTCTACACCGTTCCGCAGATTGCCCAGATGCTGGGCGTTGGGCTGGGTGCAGTGCGCGGGCCGCTGTGCCGGGCTGGATTGCTTTCAACTCGGTACCTTCGATAGGGCTTCATCAATCGAACGACTCATTCACTACAAAACCCGTCGAGCTACGCACATTTTTTGCCGCAGAAGGGTTCGTAGCATGGACAGCCCGCCGCCCCTCATGTAACCATCGATTTCCAACCTACCCGCCCCGCGGGCCTTTAATATTTTCACCCTCGTATGTCTGGCTTAATAGAACACAATAGCAACGGCAATGGTCGAATCAATCGAACAGTCAGAATGGGGGCTTCAAATGAAGTCATCTCGCTAAAGACCTATCAGGATTTCTACCATCAAATTACAGGCCGGACGGAACAAATAAAAAAACAATACTCAGAAAATTTACTGATTGAATTTTCCGACATCGAGCAATTAAATCACAAAATATTTCAGCTTTGCGACATTCACCACATTGTTGCCAAGAATGAAATTATTTCCGTATTTCATGACAAGGACCGAAAAGAGGTTTTTACCTCTTTTGATCGATTCAAGGCTTACAACACCAATTCGCCAAATCATTGCGTGAGTGTTGTTTTAAAGTACAACTTCTCTCTAATACCTGCCGGCTTGGATCATCCGCAAGAGTATGTGGTCAATGTTCGGTTGACTTCGCGAATTGCCTTCATCCGGCAACTGGAGGAGCAGGCACCGCCTTTTATGAGAGGGAGGCTTTTGGGTTTTGTGGGCGAGAGCACTGCCGAGATATCAGTCGACTATGCCGATTACGTAGTCGCAAGAGGATATCTAGAGGCATTTGACGAATGGATAAAGGGCTGCAAGAAAACCCCAAAAAATCAGTCGCAGGGCTTTCTTACCAAATGGTCGTATACCATTCCTTCTATAGCAAAGACCGTGGGTGCAATTCTTGTCACGGCATTTGCATGGAAAGCAATTCCTGATTTATTTTCAGAGCCATCCAATCTTGTTACCTTGGCAAGATTTTTCGTCATTTATGGTGGGTGCGGAATTATCGTCATCAACCTGATGGCGGCAGCGGGTCGGGCCCTAGAAGATGCGATTGATTGCTACCCCACGCTTTCCTATTTAAAACTCAACAAAGGGGATGAAAATCTAATTTCCGACTTTGAGAAGAAGAAAAGAGGGGTTGTTTGGAAGTTTTTTATTGCTGCTGCTTCGAATATCGCTCTTGGCATTCTTGCTTCCAAGCTCGAAAAGCTGATCTGACGGGGGACTCCCTTGCGTGTGCTGATGTGGGCGCAGGACACTCGCACTTACTCCGTTCGAGCTTGGGTCGCTCGGTGTTTTGCCGCCTTCGCTAGAGGCTGGGCACCCAGTCGAAATGTCGAAGACTCGCCGAAAACCATGCACGCATAGATCGAGGTCTGCCCTGCAGTGTCGAAAAGTACAATTTCAGCATGTTGAATGTTCGCCAAATTCTAGTGAGCGCTCGCGCCCGCACCGCGCTCATGGTCTGCCTTGCCGCCAGCGCGGCCGGCCTTGCGGCGTGCGGACAGCGCGGTGCGCTCTTCCTGCCGACCGATCCGGCGGCCGCCCAGCGCGCCACCTTGCCCCAATTGCTCACGCCCGGCGGCTCCTCCAAAGCCTCCGACGAAGCGGCCCCCAAGCCCGCCGCAGCGAGCAGCGCCCCCACCTCCCCCCAGAAATGACGACGAACACCCCCCTGCCCGGCCACCCCCACATCGCCCAACGCGACGGCGCCCTGCACGTCGAGGGCGTCGCGCTCGACGCGCTGGCGCGCACGCACGGCACGCCGCTGTTCGTCTATTCGAAGCAGTGGATGCTCGACGCCCTGGCCGCCTACCAGCGCGGCTTCGAGGGCCGCGAAGCGCTGATCTGCTACGCGATGAAGGCCAACTCGTCGCTCGGCGTGCTGCGCGTGTTCGCCGAGGCCGGCTGCGGTTTCGACATCGTCTCGGGCGGCGAGCTGTCGCGCGTGCTGGCGGTGGGCGCCGATCCCAAGAAGATCATCTTCTCGGGCGTCGGCAAGACGCGCGCCGAGATGCGCCAGGCCCTGGCGGCCGGCATCGCCTGCTTCAACGTCGAGAGCGAGGCCGAGCTCGACGTGCTCAACGAGGTGGCGCTGGCCGAGAACACGCGCGCACCGATCAGCATCCGCATCAATCCGAACGTCGACCCGAAGACGCATCCCTACATCTCCACGGGCCTCAAGGGCAACAAGTTCGGCATCGCGCACGACCGCGCGGTGCAGGCCTACCAGCACGCCGCCCGGCTGCCGGGTCTCGAGGTGGTCGGCATCGACTGCCACATCGGCTCGCAGATCACCGAAGCCTCGCCCTACCTGGACGCCTGCGACCGCGTGCTCGACCTGGTGGAAGCCATCGAGACGGCGGGCGTGCCGATCCATCACCTGGACTTCGGCGGCGGCCTGGGCATCGACTACAACGGCGAAGTGCCGCCCAAGGCCGATGCGCTGTGGCAGCAGCTGCTGGCCAAGCTCGACGCGCGCGGCTTCGGCCAGCGCAAGCTGGTGATCGAGCCCGGCCGCTCGCTGGTCGGCAATGCCGGCGTGTGCGTGACCGAGGTGCTCTACACGAAGCCCGGCGAAGACAAGAATTTCTGCATCGTCGACGCGGCCATGAACGACCTGCCGCGCCCCGCGATGTACCAGGCTTTCCAGAAGATCGTGCCGCTGCGCGAGCGCACCGGCGATGCGCCGACCTACGACGTGGTGGGCCCGGTCTGCGAAAGCGGCGACTGGATCGGCCGCGACCGCGCGCTCAACGTGGTGGCCGGCGACCTGCTGGCCGTGCTGTCGGCGGGTGCGTACTGCATGAGCATGGCCAGCAACTACAACACGCGCGGCCGTGCCGCCGAGGTTCTGGTGAGCGGCGCCACAGCGAAGCTGATCCGCCGCCGCGAGACGATGGAAGACCAGCTGCGCGCCGAGATCGACGGCTGATCCGGTCTCAGCCGGTGCGCAGCGGCTTCTCGCTGCTGCGCGCAGCCACGGCGGGCTTGGCCTGGCGCTTGCGCGCGAAATTCCAGACACGCCACGCCAGCAGCACCCCGATGATCGCGGCGTAGACGAACACTTCGGCGAAGTTGTTCTTGCCCGCGCGCATCCAGAAGAAGTGCAACAGCCCGAGCCCCGCGATCACGTAGACCAGCTTGTGCAGCAGCTGCCAGCGCTTCGCGCCCAGGGCCTTGATCGCGCGGTTGAATGAGGTGGCGGCCAGCGGCGTCAGCAGCACGAAGGCCGAGAACCCCACGAGGATGAACGGCCGCTTCGCGATGTCCTTGGCGATCTCGCCCCACTCGAAGCCTTGGTCGAACCCGCTGTAGCACAGCAGGTGCAGCACGACGTAGAAGTACGCGAACAGGCCCAGCATGCGGCGAAAGCGCGCGAGCGCGTTCCATTTGCTCATGACACGCAACGGCGTCACCGCCAGCACGATGCAGATGAAACGCAGCGTCCAGTCGCCGGTCGCGCGGATCAGGTACTCCTGAGGATTGGGTCCCAATTGTTCGACGACCACGCCATAGGCCAGCCACGCGAACGGCAGCAGGCACAGCAGGAAGATGACCGGCTTGGTCGCCGGATGCATGAGCAGCTTGTTCATGGGACGAAGACCGGGCCGCTCCGCGCGCTCAGTAGTTCTTCTTCAGGTCCATGCCCGCATACAGCTGGCCGACCTGGGCTTCGTAGCCGTTGAACATCAGCGTCTTGTTGCGCTTGGCGAACAGCCCGCCGCCGTCGCCGATGCGGCGCTCGGTCGCCTGGCTCCAACGCGGGTGGTCGACATTCGGGTTCACGTTCGAATAGAAGCCGTACTCCTGCGCCGCCGCCTTGTTCCAGGCGGTGCTCGGCTCCTTCTCGACAAAGCGGATCTTGACGATCGACTTGGCCGACTTGAAGCCGTACTTCCACGGCACCACGAGCCGCACCGGCGCGCCGTTCTGGTTGGGCAGCACCTCGCCGTACATGCCGAAGGCCAGCAAGGTGAGTGGGTGCATCGCCTCGTCCATGCGCAGGCCTTCGGTGTAGGGCCAGTCGAGCACGCGCGAGCCGACGAAGGGCATGGTCTTCGGGTCGGCCAGGGTCACGAACTCGATGAACTTGGCATTGCCCTGCGGCTCGACCTTCTTGATGAGCTCGGCCAGCGAGTAGCCGACCCACGGGATCACCATCGACCAGCCCTCGACACAGCGCAGGCGGTAGATGCGCTCTTCCTGCGCGCTGAGCTTGAGCAGGTCTTCGATGCCGTACTTGCCCGGCTTCTTGACCAGCCCCTCGACCTCCACGGTCCACGGCCGCGTCTTGAGGGTGCCGGCGTTCTTCACCGGATCGCCCTTGTCGACGCCGAACTCGTAGTAGTTGTTGTAGCTGCTCGCGTCCTTGTAGTCGGTGAGCTTTTCCATGGTCTGCGCGCCCGGCACGGCCGACTTGGCGCCCGGCAGCAAGGCCAGCTTGTGCGGGCCGGTCGCCTGGGCAAAGGCCTCCCGCCCGGCGAAGGTGGCGAGCGCCGCGCCCGCGGCGCCGCCGGCCATCAGCTTGAGCAGGTCGCGCCGGCCCTCGTAGGCCGCGCGCGGCGTGATCTCACTCGACAGCGGGTGGACAAAACCGGCGCCGCTGCTGCGGCGGTGCGGACGGGAAGAAAGCGACATGACAGGCCTTTCGCGTGAATCGGGATGCTCAGGGTAGTTCGTGACATGCCCCGGTTCGGTTACGCGCCATGGCGGCGCGTGGTTTCAATTCTTCGCGAAAGGCGCAAAGCCTGCGCTTACAGCGTGCCGTAACTGTGCAGGCCGCTCAGGAACATATTCACGCCGAGGAAGGCGAAGGTGGTCACGGCCAGGCCGGCCAGCGCCCACCAGGCCGCCACGGTGCCGCGCAGGCCCTTCACGAGGCGCATGTGCAGCCAGGCCGCGTAGTTGAGCCAGACGATCAGCGCCCAGGTTTCCTTCGGGTCCCAGCTCCAGTAGCCGCCCCAGGCATCGGCGGCCCACAGGGCGCCGAGCACGGTGGCGATGGTGAAGAAGGCGAAACCGACGGTGATCGACTTGTACATGACGTCGTCGAGCACCTCGTTGGCCGGCAGGCGCGCCGCGATGCGCTTGCGGCCCAGCAGAATGCCCGCCGCGATCAGCGCCGAGATGCCCGCGTAGACCACCCAGTAGCTGCCGCCGGCTTCCTGCACGCGCTGGCGGAACGCCACCGGCACGAAGCACAGCGCCGCGCCCAGCAGCCAGATCGGCGTGAGCTTGTACCAGCGGGTTTCGTCGGCCTGCTCCTTGATGAGGTAGGCGAAGGCCACCATGGCCGCGAGCGCGAAGGTGCCGTAGCCAATGAAGTTGGCGGGCACATGCAGCTTCATCCACCAGCTCTGCAGCGCAGGCACCAGCGGCTGGATTTCATGCGCCTCGCGCACGATCGTGTACCAGAGCAGAAAGCCGACCGCCGCGCTGACCACCAGCATCACGAAGGCGCCCAGTGCGCGCGTGTTGTAGCGCTCTTCGAAGTAGAGGTAGAACGCGGCCGTCAGCCAGCAGAACAGCACGAACACTTCGTACAGGTTGCTCACCGGGATGTGGCCGATGTCCGGGCCGAGCTGGTGGCTTTCGTACCAGCGCACCATGGTGCCGATCAGCGCCATGGTCACGGCCGCCCAGGCCAGGCGGGAGCCGATCAGGTCGAAGGTGTCGGCCTGCTGCTTGCCGGCGACAAAACCGATCCAGTAGAACAGCGTGCTCATGAAGAACAGCACGCTCATCCAGAGGATGGCCGACTGGCTCGACAGGAAGTACTTGAGCCAGAACACCGAATCGGCGCGCGCCAGGTCGCCCTGGTAGGAGCTGATGGCCAGCAGCGAGGCCGCGGCCACCACCAGCGCCAGCACCCGCAGCGGACGCCAGAACCAGCAGATGCCGATGACCGAGACCAGGGCCGCCACGAGGATCGGCTTTTCGTAGCTGTCCATCGAAGCGGCGTGGCGCATGAAGGCAAACGCGCCGCCGGCCAGCACCAGCGCCGCGAACACCCAGTCGAACAGGTTGCGGCGGGAGAGCCAGCTTTCGTGGAGCGTGAGGGTCGTGGTGTTCATGGTGACGCCGGTTCTTCTTTCTTCAGGGCGAGCAGCTTGTGCTTCAGATGCTCGAATTCGCGATCGCTGTCCAGGGTCTTGCGATTGACCGAGAACGCCATCGTGGCGACGGTTTCGTGCCCGTCGTTGTCTCCAGAGGCGCCGCCGCCGGGTGTCAGCCACACCCACAAACGGCGCTCGCGCACGTACAGCATGGCAAAAATACCGATGATCAGCAACAGACACCCCAGATAGACGATGTTCTTGCCAGGGGCGCGCGCCACCTGGAACACGCTGGCCTGCACCTGGGTGAAGTCGGTCATCATCATCGCAACCGGCGCCGGGTAGAAGTGCGCGTCGCTCAGGGCCAGCACAGCCTGCGTCAGGTAGCCCTGGGTTTTCTCGTCGTTCGGCAGCGCGGCCAGCCCGGCGCCTTCGCGGCTCAGGTTGAGCACCTCGAACAGCACGTCGTTGAGGATGCGCACCAGCACCGTGCCGGCGCGCTCGCGCTCGGCCTCGGGCACGTTGGCTTCCATGAACTCGGCAATCGCCTGCCAGCCGCCCTGCGACGCGGCATCGGGCTTGGCGCGCTCGGCACCCGAGAACAGCGCCAGCGCGCGGGCAGCCGACACGCGCAGCTGCTCGGCCATTTCAGGGCGCTTGGGGTCGGTCGCCTTGGCGATGTAGCGCTCGATGGCGCGCTCGCGCGTGGCGGGGTCGCCCAGCGCGGTACGCATGCGCACGAAGCCGTCCATCGAGCCCTGCTCGTCGGAGGGCACGCGCAGGTAGCGGAACGGGTCTTCGGGCTTCTCGCGCATGCCCAGCAGGAACACCGGCTGGCCGTCGCCGGCATCGACCGGCACCATGTAGTTCTGGTACTCCCGCGCCTGGCCCGACGCGTCGCGCAGCTTGTAGCCGATGCTCGGGCCGATGTTGCGCAGCACCTTGGGTTTGTTGGTCTTGTTGGCGGCGCCCAGGCGCGACTCGATGCCGTGACGCAGATCGACCTTGCGCACGTCGGCGCCGCTGCCCATCGCGCCGCCGTCGGCAAAATTCTCGACGTTGATCACGCGCAGCGCGGCGTACTCGAGCGTGAGCTTGTCCTTGCCGTTGGTGATCTCGGTGCTCGGGCCGCCGATGATGCCCTCGACCTCGAAGGGCTTGGCCGCGGCCGCCATCGGCACCGCCTTGAGCTTCACCGTGGAACCGCCGTCGTCGAAGCTCGACTGGTAGATCTCCACGCCCTTGTAGCTCGCCGGATGGTTCACCTCGATGCGGGCGGGCACCTGCTCGCCGCTCTCGCGGTCGTGCAGCACCACCTCGCTGGCGAACAGCTTGGGCATGCCGGTCGAGTAGTAGTCGACGATGAACTTCTTCAGCTCGATGGTGAACGGCAGTTCCTGCAGCAGCACGCCGTCGGCTTGGTTCAGGATGGCCACGTTGCCCCGCCCGCCCTCGGGCACGAGGATGTTGCCGCGGAAGGTCGGGTTGCTGGTCGACAGCCGGTGCTCGGGCGCCACGTCGGCGATCATGCCGCCGCCCGTGAACACGCTCTTGCCGTTGAACCAGGTCTGGGCGCGCACGACGAGGTCGCCGTCGAGCAGGCCGCCGATGCACACCAGCACGATGGCGCTGTGGGCCGCGATGTAGCCCAGCTTGTGGGCACCGCCGGCGCGCGCGGCCACCATCCAGCCGGCTCCGGCCTTGCCGTCGGCGCTGGCGTTCCTCTGCTGCAGCTTGACCTTCCAGCCGCCGCTCACGAGCAGTTGGCCGATGCGGTTGGCTGCCATGTCGGGCGTTTCCGCCAGGCGGTTTTCGGCGCGCTGGCCGAAGGCCTTGAGGCTCTGCGCGCGGATGTCTTCCTTGAAGGTGCGCAGGTCGATCAGGATGCGCGGCGTGTTGCGCGCGACGCACAGCGACGTGCTGATCACCAGGAACAGCAGGATCAGCATGAACCACCAGGCGCTGTAGACCGAGTCGAGCCGGGCCGCGCGGAACAACTCGGCCCAGAAGGGCCCGAACTGGTTGATGTAGTTGTTGATCGGCTCATGCTGCTTGAGCACGGTGCCGATGATCGAGGCGATGCAGATGACCGTCAGCAGCGCGATCGCGAAGCGCATCGACGACAGCAGTTCCACCGCGGCGCGAAGCAGCTGCGGGCCGCGATGCACGCGAAGGCCATGGGTGGAAACGGTCATCGGAAGGGAACCAGGAAAGGGGAAAAAACAAAAGGGCGGGCCATCCTGCTGGATCGGCCCGCCCTTTGTTTGGGATTTTTATCGGCGGTTAGTTCACGCTGGACAGCGCGACAGCGGAAATCAGCGCAGGCCGGCGATGTAGTCGGCGACGGCCTTGATTTCGCGGTCGTTAAGCTTGGCGGCCACACCGTTCATCGGCGAGCTGTTCAGGCGGACGTTGTCGCGGAAGGCCACGAGCTGGGTCACGGTGTAGTCGGCGTGCTGGCCGCCCAGGCGCGGGTACTGGGCCGGGAGGCCGGCACCGTTCGGGCTGTGGCAGCCGGCGCAGGCGGGGATCTGGCGATCGCCGATGCCGCCGCGGTAGATTTTTTCGCCGAGGGCGACCGTGTCCTTCTCTTTCGAGAAGCCCGGCTTGATCTTCTTGGAGCCGACGAACCAGGCGATGTTGCGCATGTCTTCTTCAGACAGCGCCGACGCCAGCGGCTTCATGATCGCGCTCTTGCGCTTGCCGGACTTGAAGTCTTCGAGCTGCTTGAGGATGTATTCGGGGTGTTGTTGCGCCAGCTTGGGGTTGGCTGCGATGGCCGAGTTGCCGTCCGCGTTGTGGCACGAAGCACAGCTTTGGCTGTTGGCCGGCGTCGCATTGAACAGCGTGTCGCCCTTGGCGGGATCGGGCTTGGCTGGCTTGGCCGGCTTGATGGCCGCCGCTGCGGGGGCAGCGGCATGCTCATCGGCTGCAAAACTCGCGCTGGCTGTGACGCCCATGAGGGCTGCAAGCAGAATATTGGCAAACAACTTCATATCGGGGGCTTAGATTTATGGCGCAAAACCCCGCGATTCTACAATGGCGCCCCGTTCCGAAAGCCCATTGATGACCTCCCCGCGCGCCAAGTCCGCCGCTTATCCTCCCCGCGCGGCCCCTGCCGTGGACCCGCAGGTCGCTGAACGCGAGCGCGTGGCCCTGGGTTGGCTGCACACCGCCCACTTCCTGACCAGCGCTCCGCAGCTGGAACACCTGCCCCCGGTCGACCTGCCCGAGATCGCTTTTGTCGGCCGTTCCAACGCCGGCAAATCGACCGCCATCAACACCCTGACGCAGCAGACACGCCTGGCTTTTGCCTCGAAGACGCCGGGCCGCACGCAGCACATCAACCTGTTCGGCATCGGCAAGCAGAAGGTCGACGACGCCGTGCTGGCCGACCTGCCCGGCTACGGCTACGCGGCCGTGCCGAAGGAAGCCAAGCTGCGCTGGCAGCGCGTGATGGGCAACTACCTCATGACGCGCGAAAGCCTGCGCGGGGTTGTCCTGATGTGCGATCCGCGCCACGGTCTGACCGAGCTCGACGAGATCCTGCTCGACGTGATCCGCCCGCGTGTGCAGCAAGGCCTCAAGTTCCTGATCCTGCTGACCAAATCCGACAAGCTCACGCGCAGCGAAGCCGCCAAGGTGCTGTCGATTACGCGACTGAACGCCGGCGGCGGCGAGGTCAAACTGTTCTCGGCCCTGAAGAAGCAAGGGGTCGGCGAGGCGGCCGAGCTGCTGTGGCGCTGGGTGCATCCCGACGACGCTGCCGCGGCACCGGCGACACCGGTGGCCTCCGAGCCGCCACCGGCCGAAGACGCCTGATGCGCTAGCGGAACCGGCTGCATCGAGCGCCTCGCCTGCGAAGTTCACTATCAAAACAATAGCGACAGTCAACCCAAGGAGACACGAAGCATGACCGAGACCTTCCAACGCAGCCTGCCCAACGGCACCACCCTGAGCTGCCGCGCCGCCGGCAAGCCGGGCCAGCCGCTGATGGTGTTCCTGCACGGCTTTCCCGAGGCCGCGTTCATCTGGGACGAGCTGCTCGCCTACTTCTCGGACCCGGCCCACGGCGGCTACCGCTGCGTGGCGCCCAACCTGCGCGGTTTCGAGAAGTCCAGCGCGCCCACGGAAGTCGCCGACTACAAGGCCCACCTGCTGATCCAGGACATCCAGCAGCTCGTGGCCACCGAGAGCGCCGACGGCACCATGGCCGCGCTGGTCGCCCACGACTGGGGCGGCGCCTTCGCCTGGGGCTACGCCAACGCCTTCCCGCAGCAGGTCGGCAAGCTGGTCATCATCAATTCGCCGCACCCGGGCACGTTCACGCGCGAGCTGCGCAACAACCCGGCGCAGCAGCAGGCCAGCGCCTACATGCATTTCCTGGCGCGCCCCGACGCCGAAGCCCTGCTCGCGGCCGACGACTTCAAGCGCATGTGGCCCTTCTTCCTCTTGATGAAGGCCGGCCCCGATGGTTTCGGCTGGCTCACCGAAGAAGTGAAGCAGCAGTACCGCGAAGTCTGGAGCGCGGGCCTCACCGGCGCCTGCAACCTGTACCGCGTGACGCCGATGAAGCCGCCGCTGCCGGGCCAGACCGTCGACAGCATTCCGGTGCTGCCGCGCGAACGCCTCACGGTGACCATGCCGACCTTCGTGTTCTGGGCGCTCGATGACGCGGCGCTGCTGCCGGGCCTGCTCGAAGGGCTGGAAGACTACGTGCCGAAGCTCGAGGTCAAGAAGGTGCCGAACGCCACCCACTGGATCGTGCACGAACAGCCGCAGCTGGTCGCGCGCGAGATCGAAGGCTTCCTGGCCCGCAATCAGTAGATCGGGGGCTCGCCTTCAGGGCGCGTTTTGAAGCGCCGGTGCACCCAGTAGTACTGGGACGGCATCGTGTCGATGTAGCCCTGCAGGCGCTCGTTCATGAGCGCCGTGTCGGCCTCGACGTCGTCGGTCGGGAAGTTCTGCCACGCCGACAGCACCTGGATCTCGTAGCCGCTGGGCGTGAGCTTCGCCACCACCGGCACCACCTTGGCCTTGCCCAGCCGCGCGAAGCGCGACAGCGAGGGCACGGTGGCCGCCTGCACGCCGTAGAAGGGCACGAAGATGGTCTGGTCGCGCCCGAAGTCCATGTCGGGCAGCAGGTACAGCAAACCGCCCTTGCGCAGCCCCGAGAGGATGGGCTTGATGCCGTCCACCCGGTTCAGTGCCGCCACGTCGCCGAAACGCGTGCGGCCTTCGCGAATCCAGGCGTCGACCATCGGATCGCGCTGCGTCGTGTAGATCGTGGCCGACGGGCGCGCCGTGTGCATGGTGAGCGCGGTGGCCGCGGCATCGAGCCCGTAGAAGTGCGGTGCGAACAGGATCATCGGCGCGTCGCCCTCGGCGATCTCGCGGATTTCGGAGGCAGAGCCAACGATCTTCAGCCGGCTCTTCACCACCTGTTCGGGCGCATGCCAGAGCCAGCTGCGGTCCAGCCACGACTGCGCGACGAAGACGAAGGTCTCGCGTGCGATGGCGCGGCGCTCGGCCTCCGATTTTTCGGGGAAGCACAGGGCCAGGTTCCGGTCGACCACGCGCCGCCGCGGCACGGCGATGGTGTGCAGCACGCGGCCGAGAACCTTGCTGAAGCCGCGCACGAGCGGCAGGGGCAGCGGGGCCAGCACCCGCATGAAACCGATGCCGAGTCGGGAGCTGAGGCTCATGGCGCAGCCCCTCCGGCGGTGCCAGCCACCACGGCGGGTTCGCCGCGCGGCTCCTTGTAGCGCGCGTAGTCCCAGACGTACTGGCCGGGCAGGCTGTGGATCAGGCGGCCGATGCCGTCATTCATCGCAGCGGCGGCGTCCTCGATGGACGCGTCGGGGTCGGTGAGCGCGGTGCCGACGATCGGCTCGAAGCGGATCACGTAGCCCGCGCCGCGCGGCAGGCGCTCGCACACGCTGAGGAAGCAGGCGGCACCGGTCTGTTGGGCCAAACGGGGAAGCAGGGTCATGGTGTACGCGGGGCGGCCGAGGAAAGGCGCCCACACGCCCTGCCCCAGCGGCGGCACCTGGTCGGGCAGGATGCCGGTGTAGCCGCCGCTGCGCAGCGTGCGGATCAGGCCGCGCACGCCGGTGTTGTTGGTCGGCAGGGTCTGCAGGCCGGGCCGGTCGCGCGAGCCCGCGGCGATCAGGTCGGCCATCCACTTTTTGCGCGCCGGACGGAACAGCGCGGTGATCGGGCCGAAGTCGGCGAGAAAGCGCTCGCCGATGGCCTGGCCGCACATTTCCCAGCTGCCCAGGTGCGGCGCCACGAGGATCACGCCCTTCTTGGCGCGCATCGCGGCCTCGAAAGCTTCGACGCCTTCCCAGCGCACCACGCGGGGCAGCACGCTCTCACCCTGCGGGCGCAGCCACAGCCAGGGCAACTCGGAGGCCATGTGGCCGGCGGCGGCGATGGCGGGACGGTACTGCGCGGGCGAGAAACCGGCGCTCTCGGCGTTGGCCTTGAAGCGGCGGCGGTAGTCCGGCGCGCACCACCAGACCAGCCATCCCAGCAAGGCGCCGAGCCGATGCATCAACGGCATCGGCACGCGGGCAAGCAGGCGGAACAGGGTGATCATTGAACGGGGAGGGGGAGAGAGTCAGGAAGCGTCAAAAGGCGGACGCGCGCGCATGGTATTGCGCGGCTCGAATAGAATGCAAATTGTCGCCGAGTTACGGAACAACTTGCAGGGCGACACCCACAAGCGCGAATGCGCTTGTGTCCCGTCGATTCATCGACATCTGCTAAAGCGTTCGCCAGGGCTCCGCAGAGTTGGCAACGCGCCAATTGCAACTTCAAGGAGTGACTACAGTGGCGAACGACTTTCTCTTTACCTCCGAATCGGTCTCCGAAGGCCATCCCGACAAGGTCGCGGACCAGATCTCGGACGCGATCCTCGACGCGATCTTCGAACAAGACCCCCGCAGCCGCGTGGCAGCCGAAACGCTGACCAACACCGGCCTCGTGGTGCTCGCCGGCGAGATCACGACCAACGCGCACGTCGACTACATCCAGGTCGCGCGCGACACCATCAAGCGCATCGGCTACGACAACACCGAGTACGGCATCGACTACAAGGGTTGCGCCGTGATGGTCTGCTACGACAAGCAGTCCAACGACATCGCGCAGGGCGTGGACCACGCCTCCGACGACCACCTGAACACCGGCGCCGGCGACCAGGGCCTGATGTTCGGCTACGCCTGCGACGAAACGCCCGAGCTGATGCCCGCGCCCATCTACTACGCGCACCGCCTCGTGGAGCGCCAGGCCCAGCTGCGCAAGGACGGCCGCCTGCCCTTCCTGCGCCCTGATGCCAAGAGCCAGGTGACGATGCGCTACGTGGACGGCAAGCCCCACAGCATCGACACCGTCGTGCTGTCGACGCAGCACCATCCCGACCAGAGCGAGACGCAAACCAAGATGAAGGCTTCGTTCAACGAAGCCATCATCGAAGAGATCATCAAGCCGGTGCTGCCGAAGGAATGGCTGAAGGACACGCGCTTTCTGATCAACCCGACCGGCCGTTTCGTCATCGGCGGCCCGCAGGGCGACTGCGGCCTCACCGGCCGCAAGATCATCGTCGACACCTACGGCGGCGCCTGCCCGCACGGCGGTGGCGCGTTCTCGGGCAAGGACCCGTCGAAGGTCGACCGCTCGGCCGCCTACGCCGCACGCTACGTGGCCAAGAACATCGTGGCCGCCGGCATCGCGCGCCAATGCCAGATCCAGGTGGCCTACGCGATCGGCGTGGCCGAGCCGATGAACATCACGGTCTACACCGAAGGCACGGGCCTCATCCCCGACGACAAGATCGCCGCACTCGTGCGCGAGCACTTCGACCTGCGTCCGAAGGGCATCATCCAGATGCTCGACCTGCTGCGCCCGATCTACCAGAAGACCGCCGCCTACGGCCACTTCGGCCGTGAAGAGCCCGAGTTCACCTGGGAAGCCACGACGCAAGCTGCTGCACTGCGCGCTGCGGCCGGCCTCAAGTAAGCACACCGCGAACGCCTGACGCCAAAAGGCCCGCCGTCCCCTCGGGGCGGCGGGCCTTTTCTTTTCAGGGCGCGTTCAGAAGCGGTACGCGCCGCTCAGGCCCAGTGTCCAGTTGCGGCCCGGCGCGGGCTCGTAGAAGCGCGCATTGCCTTCGTTGACGATGACCGAGCCCACATAACGCCGGTCGAACAGGTTGTCGACGCGCGCGAAGGCGTTGAAGTCCCAGCGCTCCCACTTCTTCAGGTAGCCGGCGTACAGCGCCGCCACGGCGTAGCCGTGCGCGCTCGCGGTGTTCAGGTCGTTGGCCTGGATGCGGCTCAGCGCGCGCATCTCGACACCCGCGCGCCAGCCCTCGGGCGGCACCCAGCCCAGCGAAGCAAAGAGCGATTGCCGCGCGATGCCCGGGATGCGGTTGCCCGCGTTCACGGCGTTGCCACCCGCGCAAGGTGACGGCGAGCAGAACGCATCGCGGTACGTTGCGTCCAGCCACGTGTAGGCGACCTGCGTGCGCCAGTGGTCGGCCGTTTCGTGCTGCCAGCCCAGCTCGAAGCCGTTGCGCCGCGTGCGCCCCGCGTTCTGGAAGGTGGCGCGGCCGCCGCTGTTGGTGGCGGTGACGATCTCGTCGCGCGTGCGGGTGTGGAACAGCGCCGCCGTCAGCAGGCCGCCCGCCAGCCGCGCCTTCGCGCCCACCTCGAGGCTGTCGTTCACCGAAGGCCGCAGCCCGAAGTTGAGCCCGCTCGCGCCGCCCGGGCGGTACGACAGCTCGTTGAGCGTCGGCGTCTCGAAGCCACGGCCCACCGAGCTGTACAAAGCAAGATCGGGCGTGGCCTGGTAGCGCAGCGAGGCCACGGGCAAGGTCTTGCTGTAGCTCGCGCTGCCGCTGTCGTCGCGGTTGGCGCCGCCGATGTAGAGGTCGTGCGAATCGAAGTGCACGCGGCTGCGGCGCACGCCGGCCTCGAGCGTCCAGCGCTCCGTGAAGCGCCAAGCCGCCTGCGCATACGGATCGAGGTTCCAGACCTCGTTGCGCTCGTTGCGGCGCAGCCGCCCTTGCACGCCCAGCACGGGCATCGCCGCGGAGCCCTGGTAGTTCTCGTAGCCGCGGCGGCGCTCGCGCAGGCTGTCGTAGCCCAGGCCCGCGACGAGGTCGAAGGGCCGGTCGGCCAACTGCAGTGCGGCGGTCCAGCGCAGGTCGACGCCGCCGTACTGGCGCGTGAGGTCGATCACGCCGCCCGCATGCAGCGGGCTCTGCTGCGCCGACGGCGGAATCGACTGGAACTGCACCGTCTTGCGCTCGCCGCCATAGACCATGAACTGCAGCGCCTGCTCGGCATTGAGGCGCCGTTCGTAGCGCAAGCCGACCTGCGTCTGCTCGACCGTCTTGCGTGTGTCGTACTGCAGCGCGAGCGGCGCCTTGCGCGGTGCCTGCGCAACCTGCTCGGCCGTCAGGCCCAGCGGGTCTTGCGCTTCGATGCGCACGCTGTTGAACACGAGTGTGAGCTTGTCGCCGTTGTCGAGCGCAACGCCCAGCTTGCCGTTCGCGATGTTGCGCCGCGCGGCGCTCTGCTCGCGCCAGCCGTCGGTGCGGAAGTGGCTCGCGCCGAGCAGGTAATCGACCGCGCCCTGCGAACCGCTGAGCTGCACCGACTGGCGCCAGCTGCCGAAGCTGCCGCCGGCCAGCGAATAGGACAAGCGCGGCGCGCCCTCCCCCGAGGCCGTGAACGCCTGCACCACGCCGCCCGACGAATTGCCGTACAGCGCCGAGAAGGGCCCGCGCAGTACTTCCACGCGGTCGACCGAGCCGATGTCGATGTTCGAAGTCTGCCCCTGCCCGTCGGGCAAGGTGGCCGGAATGCCGTCGACGTACAGGCGCACGCCGCGCACGCCAAAGGTCGAGCGCGCGCCGAAGCCGCGCACCGACAGTTGCAGGTCCTGTGCGTAGTTCATGCGGTTCTGCACCTGCAGGCCGGGCACGGCGCCCAGGCTTTCGGACAGGTTGACCTGCATCCGGCTGTCGCGCATCTCGTCGCCGTCGACGCGATCGACCGAGCCGGGCACGAGGAAAGGAGACAGCGTGCCGCGCGGCGTGGAGACGGTGACATCGCGCAGCGTGCCGGCCGGCGACGCTGCGGGTTGCTGGCCGTGCACGGCCAGCGGAGCGCCCAGGATCAG
This sequence comes from Variovorax sp. 54, assembly GCF_002754375.1. Taxonomy (NCBI): domain Bacteria; kingdom Pseudomonadati; phylum Pseudomonadota; class Betaproteobacteria; order Burkholderiales; family Comamonadaceae; genus Variovorax; species Variovorax sp. 54. The sequence continues at coordinate 4,397,774 of NZ_PEFF01000001.1, read as the reverse complement.
CAGGCGAAGCGGGTAAGAGAGTGCGGCATTCATCGGCACCGATTCTGCGTCGGTGCCCTGCCCCTCTGGCCTAGCGCGAACCCGTGCGCGGCGACCGGCGCCAGCCGTACCAGGCGCACACGAGCACCGGAATGCCCAGCCCCACCCAGGCCACCATGTCGCCGATGCCGCCGTCGCTGAACAGCGCGGTGATCAGGCCGATGGTGGTCAGCACGCCCAGCACGATCGGCCAGCCCCACATGCGCCAGAAGGATTGGTGCGGTGCCTTGTGGTGCGCCGTCATGCCTGCACCTTCATGGCCGGTGCCGGGTCGGGCTGCGGGCCCGAGGCCGAGGGTGGTGCGCGCTCCGTGGCGGGCACCGCGGTCGTGGCAGTCCGGGCCGGCACGGTGTTGCCCCGCTTGAGCCACAGGTACAGCCCGCTGCCCAGCACGATGATGGTCGCGATGTCGAGCAGCGCCCACAGGATCTGCATCGGCATGCCGCCGTAGTCACCGAAGTGCAGCGGCTGCGACACCAAGAGGCCCGTGAGGTACCACGGCATCTTCGGCGCCGCTGTGACCTGTGCCGTCTTGGCATCGACCAGCACCGGCTGCAGCAGCTTCGAGGTGAAGGGCTCGTTGCCGCGCAGGAAGAAGGTCGTGTGGTGCGGGCTCGAGAACGAGGTGCCCGGGAACGCGATGAACGACAGCTTCATGCCGGGCGCCTTCTGCATCGCGCCTTCCATCGAGCGCTGCAGCGAGCCGCGCTCGGCCACCGGCACCACCGGCTCGTTCTTGTAGGGCGCGAGCAGCGTGCTCAGCTGGTCGTACTGCCAGTACTTGATGATCAGGTCGGCCCAGGTGTTGATCATGCCGGTGGAGCCCACCACGAACAGCCACACCAGCGTGACGATGCCCAGCAGGTTGTGCAGGTCGAGCCACTTCAGGCGCGGGCGCTTCTCGCGCCGCACCGTGCCGAAGTCGAGCTTGCGCATGAACGGCGAATACAGCACCACGCCCGAGACGATGGCCACCAGCAGCAGCAGGCCCATGAAGCCCAGGAACAGCTTGCCCGGCAGCCCGGCGAACAGGTCGACGTGCAGCTTGAACATGACGTACATGAAGCCCTGGCTGAACTCCGGCTGTGCCAGCACGACGCCGGTGCGCGCATCGACCGCCACCGACTTGAAGTCTTCGGTGGGTTCGGGCGTGGGCGTGAGCGTGACGAACCACAGGCCGTCGTCGTCCTCGGGCTGCGAGACGAACTGCACCACGCGGTCGGGGTGCTTGGCGCGGCCGATCTCGACCACCTTGTCCAGGCTGATGCGCGGCGTGTTGGCCGGCATCTTCGGCGCCTCGACCTCGGTGCCCAGCAGGTGACCGATCTCGTGGTGGAAGATCAGCGGCAGGCCGGTGATGCACAGCAGCAGCATGAACACCGTGCAGACGAGGCTGCTCCACTTGTGGACCCAGGCCCAGGTCTTGATCTTTCGGCTGTCCATGTCGTCGTGTGTCGTTGGGTGGGAAAAGGCTAGAAGCGGTAGGTGGCGCTCGCCACGATGTTGCGTCGCGCACCGTACCAGCAGTCACCGCGCGAGAGGCAGGTGCTGAAGTACACCTTGTCCGTCACGTTGTTGATGTTGAGCGCATAGCGCCACTGGGCCGTATCGTAAGCAAACACCAGGTCGGCCAATGCCACGCCCGGGATGCGCGGTCCGGTGCCGAACTGGGTGTCGCGGAACGAACTCATCACGCGCACGCCGGCGCCGGCCGAGAAGCCGTTCATGCCGGCCACCGAGAACTTGTACTTCGCCCAGAAGCTGGCCTGGTGCTTGGGCAGGCCTTCGATCTGCGCGTCGGCGTCGGTGTAGTTGTAGTGGGCGATCAGGTCGAGGTTGGAACCCACCGAGCCCTTGGCCTCCAGCTCCACGCCCCGGGTCTTGGTGAGGCCGCGCTGCGAGAACACGTTCGGCCGTTCTTCGACGATCTGGTTCTTCTCGCGCAGGTCGTACACCGCGGCGCTGAAGGCCAGGGCGCGATCCTTGGGCTCGTACTTGACGCCCGCTTCCCACTGCTCACCGCGCAGCGGCGAGAAGATGCGGCCTTCGCGCGGCGACTGCGGCGTGAACGACTCGCTGTAGCTCAGGTACGGCGACCAGCCCGAAGGATGGGCGTACATCACGCCCAGGCGCTTGGTGGTGGCGCTGCTCTTTTCCTCGTCGCTGCCGGCGGCGCTGGACACGGCGCGGTCATGGCGCAGGCCGGCCACGAAGATCCAGTGGTCGAGCTTGATCTGGTCCTGCAGGTACAGGCCGGTCTGGCGCTGGCGGGTGCGCGGACGTGCCACGCGCTCGGGCTCGTCGAGGTGGCCGTACACCGGCGCGTAGATGTCGATGGTGTCGGCCGTGGTGCCGCCCCACACGTTCTCGCGCTGGCGCGCGAAGTCTGTACCGATCAACAACGTGTGCTTGAGCGCGCCGGTCTGGAAGTGGCCTTCGACGTGGTTGTCCAGCGTCTGCGTGCGGTTGCGCGTCAGCTGGCTGTCGTAGTAGCGGGGGAACACGCGCTTGAAGATCGGGTCGGTCGACCAGCTGTCGAAGCCGCTGAACGCACCGCCGTAGTGGTAGCGGTTGTCGTTTTCGTTCTTCGCGTAGCGGAAGTTCTGGCGCACGGTCCAGCTGTCGTTGAACTTGTGCTCGAACTGCCAGCCGAAGGTCTGGCGCTCGCTGTTGTAGTAGTCGCTGGGCTCGCCGATGAAGCGGCTGGCCGGCACGCGGCCGTTCGCGTTCGGCAGCAAGGTGCCTTCCCACGGCAGGAACTGCGAGCTGCTGCCGCTCTTGTCTTTTTGCCACAGGCCTTGCAGCGTCAGCGAGGTCGCGGCGTTGGGGCGCCAGGTGAGCGACGGCGCGATCACGCTGCGGTCGTCGGGCACGTGGTCGACCTGCGAATCCGACTTGCGCTGCAGCGCGATCAGCCGGTACGACAGCGAGCCGTCGGCGTTCAGCGGGCCGGTCAAGTCGGCCTGCACCTGCTTGCGGCCGAAGCTGCCGAACTGCACGCCCACCTCGCGCTGGGCCTCCTGCAGCGGTCGCTTGCTGACCATGTTGACCACGCCCGCCGCGGTGCCCGCGCCGAACAGCATGCCCGAGGGGCCGCGCAACACTTCGAGGCGCTCGAGCGTGTAGGGCTCGGTGCGCGTGGTGCTCGTGTAGTAGCCGTAGGCCTGGCGCAGGCCGTCGAGGTAGATGTCGGGCAAGGCGCCGCGCACACGGATCGAATCGGTCCGCGAATCCAGGCCGTACGCATCGGAGCGCACGCCCGCCGCGTAGTTGAGGGCGTCCTGCAGGCTGTTGGCGCCCTGGTCGACTATCTGGTCGCGCGTGATCACGGTGACGGACTGCGGGGTTTCCGACAGCGGCGTGTCGGTCTTGGTGGCGGTGACGGCGTTCTTCGCGCGGTAGCCGATCACGGGCGAGGTGGCGGTTTCAGCTTCGGCGTTCGCATCGACCCGCACTTCAGGGAGCGACCCCGTGCCGCTCGTCTGCGCCAACACCTGATGCTGCGCGTAGATCGCCAGACAGCCCACCAGCACCGAAGCGGCCCTGCGCCGCGCGAAGATTCTTTCCATGTTTTTATCGTCTACTGAATACTATTGATAACTATTCGTATTCTATTGTCAAGAGAGTCTCGCTCCCCGGGTTTTCCAGCACACGGGGGCGAAGCGTTGCAAAACCGCCGCGGTTGCCCGCACCCGCCGAGCTACGATCCCGCCCGCATGCCGTTGCGTGCGCTGACAGGCCCCATGCTCAAGCTCCTCGCCTCGTTGTTTCCCGCGCTGCGCGGCCCGGCGCTGGTGCTGGCCGTGCTGGTGCTCACCGGCTGCGCCGGACTGCCGCCGCGCCTGCCCGATGGGCCGCCCTCGGTGGCCATTCCCGCCTCGCCCGCCACCCCGCTAGGCCGCGCCGCCGCCAGCCTGGATTCGCCGCCCGACGGGCTCTCGAGCATGCGACCGCTGATCGAGGCCTCGTTCGCGCTCGACGCGCGGCTGGAGCTCATCCGGCGCGCCCAGTCGTCGCTCGACGTGCAGACCTACCAGCTCGGCAACGACAAGACCGGCCGCCTGCTGCTGCGCGAACTGCGCGACGCCGCCCGGCGCGGCGTGCGCGTGCGCCTGCTGCTCGACGATTTCTATACGGCGGGCATGGACCGCCTGCTGCTCGGGCTGGCCGCCGAGCCGAACGCGCAGGTGCGGCTGTTCAACCCCTTCGTGAACGCGCGCGACCACTCGTCGATGCGCTGGCTGGAGTTCTTCGGCGATTTCCGGCGGCTCAACCACCGCATGCACAACAAGCTGTTCATCGCCGACGGCGCCCTGGCCATCGCCGGCGGGCGCAACCTCGCGGACGAGTACTTCCTGCGCAGCGAGAGCGCCAACTTCATCGACTTCGAGCTGCTGCTGGCCGGCCCGGTGGTGGCGCAGTCGGCCGGGATCTTCGACACCTACTGGAACAGCGACGTCGTCTACCCGCTGCAGCGCATGGCCGGCACGACGCTCACGCCCGACGAACTCAAGGCTGCCTTCGATACGGCGACCTCGCCCGCCTTCGCACCGCTGCCCGACCCGCTGGCCGCCACCGACCTGCTGGGCGACCTGCCCCTGGGCGCGCAGCTCGCGAACATGGGCGAGACGCGCTGGATCCGCGCCGAAGCCGCCGCCACCGCCGACAGCCCCAACAAGGCCCTGGGCAAGATGGTCCAGCCGCAGGAATCGCTGGCGCAGCGCTTTCACGAGATGCTGGGCGCTGCGAAGTCGAACGTGGTGGTGATCTCGCCCTACTTCATTCCCGGCGACGAGGGCATGGAGCGCATCCGCATGGGTCGCGAGCACGGCCTGAGCATCACCGTGGTCACCAACTCGCTGGCCGACAGCGACGAGCCGCTGGTGAACATCAACTACAACCGCTACCGCGTCGACATGCTCAAGCTGGGCGTGAACCTGTACGAGGTCAGCACGCAGCAGCTCAAGCGCAGCGGCCAGTTCCGCAGCCTGCTCAAGAAGGCGCGCGGACGCCTGCATGCCAAGCTGGCGCTGGTCGATCGCCAGTGGGTGCTGCTCGGCTCGATGAACCTCGACCCGCGCTCGGCCCTGCTGAACACCGAGTTCGGCGTGCGCGTGCGCAGCTTCGAGCTCACGCAGGCGCTGCTCTTCGCCTACCAGCTGGACGACATGGAAGGCGTGTACCGCGTCGTGCTCAAGCCCGACGGCCAGAACGTGCAGTGGATCGGCACCGGCGACGTACACAACGAGGTGCTCGACAGCGAGCCCGACTCCAGCATGCTCACGCGCCTGCAGCTGCTGCTGTTCTCGTGGTTCGTGCCGACCGACCAGCTGTGAGCCGGCGGTCGCTCGTCTCATTCTTGCCACAGATGCGAACAACTCGCATCTAGAACTTTACAATTCATTCGCCGCCTCCAGCGGCCGTCACCCAGGGGTGCCACGACGGAGCTTCCTTCCGTCTGCCCGGCCCCCGCCTCACCCAGATTTTTTCAAGGCAAGGCACGACATCGCCCAGCGTCCCATGACGACGGGTTGTGCGTGCGCGTGCGCGGCTGCCTGTGCGCGACGCCGCCTTAAAAAAACTGGACAACATGAAGCCCTCTTCCCGCACTGCCACCTCTTCGCGCCCGCTGTGGCCCCTTTCCCTGCTGGCCGCCGCCACCCTCGCGTCGCTCTCGGGCGCCGCCCTGGCGCAGACCGCCGCCACCGCCTCGACCCTGAAGGAAGTGACCGTCAGCGCCGAGGACGACAAGGGTTATGCCCCCGCCGCCACCAGCA